>NZ_DASVTO010000008.1:0-52478 GCF_036387535.1 Sphingomonas sp. | reverse complement strand
CGCAGATGGGCAACGGCCGCGGTCATGCTGTCCGCGTCCCGCCGGTGGGCCTCGTCGCGGCCCTGAACATAGAGCGCTGCGCTGGCCGGATCCGCCGGCACCGCGAGATCGTGCTTCGCCGGCGCGTCCGACGGCTGTATCAGCAGGCCGATCGCGGCGGCGCCCGCCAGGCCTAGCGCCGCGGCCCCCCACCAGCCGCGGGGCGACCGCTTCGCGCGCGGCGGGACGGGCTGCGCGGCGGCTGGCGGGACCGGCGGCCCCTGTGCGGGCGCCGTGTCATGCAGGCGCGCCCATGCGTCGAGTTCGGAGCGGAGCGCATAGACGGTGCGGGTCTTGCCGCCCGGCAGGCTGCGGATCGGCAGGCCGCGGTCACGCGCCCAGCGAATCGCCGTCGTACGATCGCGCCCGAAATGTGCGCCGATCGCCTTCCACCCGTCCACTCGGTCGACATCTTGCGCCACCACTTACCTCGCCACCAGGTGCCCACCTGCGGCCGCGCGCGCCGCGGCCAGGGGTGACGTATGCCATGCCAACGTCTAATGTCTGATGATCGATCATAAGGCCTCCGCATGTCCGAAGAAACCAATATCCAGTTTTCCGAGCGCGAGGCGCTGCTGTTCCATAGCCAGGGGCGGCCGGGGAAGATCGAGATCATCGCATCCAAGCCGATGGCGACGCAGCGCGATCTGTCGCTGGCCTATTCGCCCGGCGTCGCGGTGCCGGTGCTGGCGATCGCTGCAGACCCGGCCTGCGTCTATGACTACACCGCCAAGGGCAATCTGGTCGCGGTCATCTCCAACGGGACGGCGATCCTGGGGCTCGGCAATCTGGGCGCGCTCGCGTCCAAGCCGGTGATGGAAGGCAAGGCGGTGCTGTTCAAGCGCTTCGCCGATGTCGATTCGATCGACATCGAACTGGCGACCGAGGATGTCGACCGGTTCATCGCGGCGGTAGAATTGATGGAGCCCAGTTTCGGCGGCATCAACCTGGAAGACATCAAGGCACCGGAATGCTTCGTGATCGAACAGACGCTGAAGGAGCGGATGAACATCCCGGTCTTTCACGACGATCAGCATGGTACGGCGATCATCGCGGCGGCGGGGCTGATCAACGCCTGCCACCTGACGGGGCGGGCGCTGCGCGATGTCAAAGTGGTCGTCAACGGCGCGGGCGCGGCGTCGATCGCCTGCACCGAACTGATCAAGGCCATGGGTATCCGCGGCGAAAATGTCCTGATGTGCGACAGCAAGGGTGTGATCTACCAAGGGCGGACCGAGGGCATGAACCAGTGGAAGTCGGCGCATGCCGCACCCACGGCGGCACGGACGCTGGCCGAGGCGATGGTGGGCGCGGATGTGTTCCTGGGCCTGTCGGTGAAGGGTGCGCTGACGCCGGACATGGTGCGGTCGATGGCGGCCGACCCGATCATCTTTGCGATGGCGAACCCCGATCCCGAAATCCTGCCGACCGAAGCCAAGGCGGCGCGCGGCGACGTGATCATAGCGACCGGACGCTCGGACTATCCGAACCAGGTCAATAATGTGCTGGGTTTCCCGTTCATCTTCCGCGGTGCGCTGGATGTGCGGGCGACCTGCGTGAACGACGAGATGAAGATCGCGGCGGCGCGCGCGCTGGCCGAACTGGCGCGGCAACAGGTGCCGGAGGAGGTGGCGGTCGCCTATGGCGGCATCGTGCCGCGGTTCGGGCGGGACTATATCATTCCCGCGCCGTTCGATCCGCGGCTGATGGAGATCGTACCGGTCGCCGTGGCGCAGGCGGCGATGGACTCCGGTGTCGCGCGCCAGCCGATTCTGGACATGGATGCGTATCGCGATGCGTTGAAGGCGCGGTTGAACCCCACGACATCCATCCTGCAGCTTGCCTATGAGGGCGCCCGCAAGCAGCCCAAGCGCGTGGTGTTCGCGGAGGCGGAAGAGGAAACGGTGCTGCGCGCGGCCATCGCGTTCCGCGAAGCCGGACTGGGGACTCCGGTGCTGGTGGGACGTGACGAGGTGCCGGACAAGTTGCGCGCCCTGGGGGTTGATGATCCATCGACGTTCGAACTGCACAACAGCCGCCATTCGCCGCTGATCGAGCGGATGGTGGATACGCTGTACGCGCGGTTGCAGCGGCGGGGCTATCTGCGCCGCGAAGTCGAGGCGATGGTCAATCAGGACCGCAACATCTTCGGTGCGCTGCTGCTGGAACTGGGAGAAGCCGATGCGATGATCACCGGCGTGACGCGCACCTATGCACAGACGCTGCGCCAGGTGATGCGCGTGATCGATCCGGTTTCGGGGCGGCGGCCGTTCGGCATCCATGTCCTGGTCGGGCGCAGCCATACCGTGTTCATGGCGGATACCACCGTGACCGAACGTCCGGATGGACCGGCGCTGGCGGATATCGCGGAACAGACGGCGGAGGTGGCGCGACGCATGGGGCAGGAGCCGCGCGTCGCATTCCTCAGCTATTCCACCTTCGGCAATCCGGACGGCAAGTGGATCGACAATATCCGCGATGCCGTCAGGATCCTGGACGGGCGTGCGGTGGGGTTCGAATATGAAGGTGAAATGGCGCCCGACGTGGCGCTGAACCCGACGGTGATGAAGAATTACCCGTTCAGCCGTCTGTCCGGCCCGGCCAATGTGCTGGTGATGCCAGGGCTGCAGTCCGCCAATATCTCGGCCAAGCTGCTGCGCGAACTGGGCGGCGATTCGGTGATCGGGCCGATGCTGGTGGGGCTGAAGCACCCGGTGCAGATCGCGACCATGTCGGCGACCGCGAGCGAACTGGTGACGCTGGCGGTGCTGGCGGCCGGCGGGATTACGCGCTGACGATCATTCTCTCCCTCTACCGAAGGGAGAGGGAGAGAAGAAGGGAGATCAGCCGCTGTTGCGCAGGGCGGTGGCGATGGCGTTGATCGAAAGCTGGATGCCTTCGCGGACGCGGGGATCGGTTTCGCCCGCGCGGTGCCGCTTGAGCAATTCGATCTGGAGCAGGTTGAGCGGTTCGATATAGGGCAGGCGCAGCCGTATCGAAGCATCGAGGGTCGGACTGCGTTCCAGCAGGCGCGTCTGACGCGTGATGCCGAGCAGCCCGGCCTGCGTCTGTTCCCACGCGCCGCGGATGCGGCCGAAGATGGTGTCCGCCAGCGTGCGATCCTCCACCAGCACGGTGTAGCGTTCGGCCACCGCCATGTCGGATTTGGCGAGCACCATTTCGAGATTGGCCAATGTCGCCTGGAAAAAGGGCCAGCCGGCGACCATGTCGCGCAACAGGCCCTTGTCCGTGAAGGCATCGAGCGCCGCGCCGACGCCGTACCAGCCGGGCAGCATCACGCGCGCCTGCGCCCAGCTGAAGACCCAGGGGATGGCGCGCAGATCCTCGATCCGGTCGGATTTGGTGCGGCTGGCGGGGCGTGAACCGATCTTGAGATCGGCGATCTCCGCGATCGGGGTGAATTGCCGGAAGAAGGTGCGGAACCCGTCGGTCCCGTAGACCAGATCCCGATAGCTGCGGAATGCGCTGTCCGACAGGCTGTCCATCGCGGCCGCGAACCGTGCGCTGTCCTGCGCGTCGATCGACGGCGTTTCCAGCGAGGCGAGCAGCGTGGCGGCGGTCGTCGCCTCAAGATTGGCGATCGCGCTTTCGCGGGTTCCGAACTTGGCGGCGATCACCTCCCCCTGTTCGGTGATGCGGATGCGGCCCTGGACGGTGCCCGGCGCCTGCGCGCGGATTGCGGCGAAGGAGGAGCCGCCGCCACGCCCGACGGCGCCGCCGCGACCATGGAACAACTGCATCCGCGTGCCCGCCTCCGCGAAAACGGTGGCGAGCGCGCGACTGGCGCGATTGAGGCTCCAGACCGAGGTCAGATATCCGCCATCCTTGTTCGAATCGGAATAGCCGACCATCACCTCCTGATGCCCCCGGCCCCGGGTGATCGCGGCGATTTCCGGAAGCGCGAACCAGTCGCGCATCACCGCGGGGCCCGCCTCCAGATCCTCGATCGTCTCGAACAACGGGACCACCATCAGGTCGGATGATGGCGGGTCGCCGGCGCGGTAGAGGCCGGCTTCCTTCAGCAGGATGCAGACTTCGAGCAGGTCGGAAACCGTGGCCGCCTTGGAGATGATGTAGGTGGTGATCGCGCGGATACCGTAGCGCCGGTGCGCCGTGGCGGCCGCGTGCACGATCGCGAGTTCGGACGTGGTTTCGTCGGAATAGGCGGCAAAGGGAGAGGCGAGCAGCCGTGCACCGGCCAGTTCGCGGCGGAGCAGGGTGACGCGCGCGGCTTCGTCCAGCGCCAGATAGTCGGGTTCGACCGCGGCCCTGGCCAGCAGTTCGGCGACGACGCGTTCATGGACATCGGCATTCTGACGCAGGTCGAGCGTGGCGAGGTGGAAGCCGAAGGTTTCGACCGCGCGGATCAGCCGGCTGAGCGCACCGCCGGTGCCGAGCAACCCTTCGCCCGAAGCGGCCAGCGCGCGCGCCAGTTCGACCAGATCGGCGCGAAACGTCTGCGGATCCGGATAAGGCTCCCCCACCACCGTCGCGGCGCGCGCCGGATCACGGCCCAGGATCGCGCGGTGGGTGGCGGCAAGCCGTGCGTAGATGCCCGTCACGGCACGGCGATAGGGTTCATCCCGGCGGGCGAGGGCGGTGTCCTGGCTGCGATCCGCGAGTGCCGCGACCGCCGGGGTGGTTTCCGCCAGCTCGGTCGAGATCGAGAGTTCCGCGCCAAGCGCGTGCAGCCGATCGAGATAGTCGCTAAGCACGACCGAGCAGGCGCGGCCCAGCGCCGCGTCGAGCGTTTCGGCGTTGACGTTCGGATTGCCGTCCCGGTCCCCCCCGATCCAGCTGCCGGGGCGCAGGAAGCTTTTGGGACGTTGCCCCAGCGCGCGTTCCCAGCGGGCGTAGAGCACGGGCAGCACCGGCAGGAACACGTCGCGCAGATAGGCTAGCGCGGTCTCGACCTCGTCCGCGACATACAGCCGTTCGCGCCGGAGCGGGCGGGTCTGCCACAGCAGCGCGATCTGGCGCGCGATCGCGGCTTCGATCACGTCGCCGTCGGCAGTCTCGGTTTCGCCCGCATCCCGCAGCGCCATCAGTGCAGCGATGCGATTGCGGTGGTCGATCATGCTCTTGCGGCGGACCTCGGTGGGATGCGCGGTCAGGACCGGCGCGATCAGCGCCTGATCGAGAAAGGCGGCGGCATCGGCCCGCGACACGCCCTCCGCCGCCAGGCGATCGAGCGCCGCGCCCAGGTCTGCGCCGGGTTCGGCCGCGACACCCTGGCGATCTTCGGCCAGATTGGCGAGCATCGAGAACAGCATGAACCCGCGCACGAAGGCGAGCGTATCGTCCAGCCCCAGCGTGCTGAGCCCCGGATCGATGGCGTCGGCGCCCGCAACACCGCGCGCGCGATCGACGGACACCGATCGGATATGTTCGATCCGGCGGAACAGCGCATCGCCGCCATAGGCGCGGATGACATCGCCGAGGATGCGACCGAGAAAGCGGATGTCGGGATTTTGCGTGATCGGGAGGGATGTGGCCATGGCCCATGCTGCAATGCGGTGCGGTGGCGGTCAACGACTTCCGTCATGGTTGCCGACGTTCCACTCCTGTTCTATCGTCCGGGCGATGACGATCGTCGCCGCCTGTTTCGATGACAGTCCCCTGGTGGCGCGCGATGTCGCGCGCGGTGTGGCGCGCCTGCTGTTCCGGCAGGATGCGATGGCGCTGTGCGAGGTGCCGCTGGGCAATGGCCGGCGCGCGGACCTGATGGCGATCGACGCCAAGGGCCAGATCGTGATCGTCGAGATCAAGGTATCCAAGGCGGACCTGCGCGGCGATGCGAAATGGCCCGAATATCTGGACTATTGCGACCGATATTATTGGGCGGTGCCAGGCGGGTTCGATCTGGCGCCGTTCGACGAGGCAGGGTTCCGGCCGGAGCTTGCCGGGCTGATCGTCGCCGACCGTTACGATGCCGAGATCATGCGCGAGGCGGCGGTGCGGCCGATCGCCGCACCACGGCGGAAGGTGGAGACGCTGCGTTTCGCCCGGCGCGCGGCACGGCGCCTGCTGGGCGGGCTCGATCCTGGACTGGGCGGGCTCGACTGACGCTCAGCCGCGGCCCTGGTTGCGCCAGCGGCGGATGACGCGGTCGATCGTCGCGGTTTCGCCACCCGATTGGTGCCACAGCACGGAAAAGACCGGATCGCCCGAGGCGGGGCATTTGCCGGGTTCCAGCGTATCGAACTGAACCCTGATGGGGATCGCGACACCTTCGCCGCAGACGATCGCCTCACGATTGCGAAGCGCCGGGATCGCATCCAGGAAACCGCGCGCACCTTCGGGCATCGCCGCCTTTACATAGGCCTGATCACGATCATTGTTGAGCCGCATTGCGATGATCGTGCCGCATTGCGACAGCACGCCTTCGGCCAGATCGGACGGTCGTTGCGTGACAAGACCCAGCGAGACGCCATATTTGCGACCCTCCTTCGCAATGCGTTCCAGCACCTTGCGCACCGCCTGGCCACCCCCCGTGCGATCCGCCGGGACGTAGCGATGCGCTTCCTCGCACACCAGCAGCAGCGGGCGTTGTGCTTCGCCCCGCGACCAGATCGCATAGTCGAACACCATCCGGCTGAGCACCGCGACGACGACACTGGTGATTTCCGAAGGAACACCCGAGACGTCGATGATCGAGATGGGTCGGCCGCCGCCGGGCAAGCGGAACAGCTTGGCCAGGAAAGTCGCCATGGTATCGCCGACCAGCATGCCGGAAAACATGAAGGCGTAGCGGGGATCGGCCTTGATCTCGTCGATCTTCGATTTCAGGCGCAGATAGGGTGCGATGCTGCTGGCCTTGTCGATGCGGCCCATGTCGGCCTGCAGCAGGTTGGCAAGGTCGGAGAGCAGATAGGGCACCGGGCTGTCGACGGTCAGCTTGGCGACGGTTTCGCCCACCCGGTTCTTCGCCCTGGCGGCAAGCAGGCATTTGGCGAGGATGTCCAGATCGACCTGCCGGTCCGGACCGGACGCGGTGACGAACACCTCGGCATGTTCTTCGAAATTCATCAGCCAGTAGGGCATCGCCAGATTGCCGACGTCCAGTATCTCGCCCGTCGACCGGAAGGCGGCGCCATATTCCCCGTGCGGGTCGATCATCAGAATATGACCCTCCGGCGCGCGTTCGCAGATCCGGTGGAGGATCAGCGCGGTGGCGGTGGATTTGCCGGTGCCGGTCGATCCGAGAATCGCGAAATGCTTGCCGAGCAGCGCGTCGATGAACAGGGCACCGCGAATGTCTGTGGTGGGATGGACCGTGCCGATATCGATGTGCGCGCGCTCGTCGGTCGCGAATACCTGCTGCATATCGACAGCGGAGAGCGGAACGACGACCGCACCGGGTACCGGATAGCGGGTGATGCCGCGGCGGAACCCGCGGATGCGGCCGGTTTCACGATCCGCGTCGCCTTCGCCGACAAAATCGACATCGGCCAGGATCCGTCCGTCATGGGTATCGGACAGGCGCATCGATCGGACGCAGGCGATCAGCCAGCGATCGGCGACGCGGAGCTTGACCAGGCTTCCGACCTGACCCGCCGCGGCGATGGCGGGATCGGACGCGGTCGCAAGATCGGCGAGCAGAACGCGATCGAGCGCGATCCGGGTCGCGGCGCCGGCGACTTCCAGCAGAATGCCGATTTCCAGCAGTCCGATCGGATCAGCGCAGGCGACGCCCACGAAACTTTCCGCGTGCCGTTGCTCGATCGACATGACACCCTGACCCTTATCCTTCGACGCGTGTAGGGCGGCGGCGGTTAAGATTCGGAAAAAAGCGTGTTCTTCAGCGCAGCCGGCGGAAGGCGATCGCACCGGCCCAGCCAAGCACCAGCGACAAGAGCACCGCGAACAGACCGTAGAGAAAACCGCGATCCTGCGCCGCGGCGGCGACATAGCGTTCGAACCCGGTCTTTTCGATCGCGATTTCCCGCGTGGCACCAGCGACCACCCGGCCGTTTTGCAGCAGGAAGGTTTCGGCGGTGTAGGTGCCGACCGGCACGCGCGCGGGCAGATGGATGCGCGCGCGGTAGAGTACGCCTTCGCTGATCTCGACCGCGTCCTGTTCCTCGACATAGAGGCCGGCGCGGCGTTTGAGGTTGACGAGGCCGTCCTCCAACCGGCGTTGTTCGTCGGGCGCCTTGCCGCTGGCGGGCGAAAGCTGGATATTGTCCACCCCCAGTTCGTAGATGGCGGCGGTGCGGCGATCGACCAATGTCTTCAGCGGGCGCGACGCGGCGACCGCATAGAAGCTGGGCACCGATCGGAAGCGCGCGCTGTCGGCATTGACCCACATGCCGGCCATCTTCTGCTTTTCCCGCAGCACGATCGGTTCGGCCGGCCCCTTGATGACGATGGCGATATCGGCGTCGCGGGTCGGAAGCCGGCCACCGGGATAGAGGATCGCCCCGAACAGCAGCAGTTCGGCCCCGGTGAAGCTGTAGATGATGTCGATCCGGCGTTGCGAGACATCCGGAATCAGTCGCGGTGCGGCCTGTGCAAGCAGAAGCGGGGCGAGCAGGGCCAGCAAGACGCCCTTGATCCGGATCGATTTCCGGCTTGCCCCCCGGCTCACAGCGCCTGCACCGTATAGATGTCGTCGGGGCGCCAGGTGAGGCCGAGGCCGACGCGGATCGCGACCGTAAGCACGATGAACGCCAGGAACAGCCGCAGATATTCGGGCTTGACCCGGTTGGCGAAGCGCGCGCCGACCTGCGCACCCGACACGCTGCCGATCAGCAGCAGGACCGCCAGCACGATGTCGACGGCGTGAGTGGTGAGCGCATGAACCATGGTGGTGGCGGCGGTGACGAACAGGATCTGGAACAGCGAGGTACCGACGACGACCTTGGTCGACATGCCCAGCAGGTAGATCATCGCCGGCACCAGCACGAAGCCGCCGCCGACGCCGAGCAGGACGGTGAGCAGGCCGGTGAAGAAGCCGAGCACCAGTGGCGCCATCGGCGAGATGTAGAGCCCGGAACGGTAGAAGCGCCAGCGGCCCGGCAGGCTGGCGACCAGCGGATGATGACGGCGCGGCCCGGCCGGACGTGCGCCGCCGGTGCGGCTGGCAACCACGCTGCCGATCGCTTCCTTCGCCATCAGAAGCCCGATTCCGCCCAGGAGGAAGACGTAGAGCAGGGCGACGACGGTATCGATCTGCCCGGATCGCTGAAGCGCACGGAACAGGAAACCGCCCGCGACCGACCCGGCCGCGCCGCCCGCGACCAGCACGGCGCCCATGTGGAAATCGACACCCTTGCGGCCCATGTGCGCGAACACGCCCGATACGCTGGCCCCCGTGATCTGCGTCGCGGAGGAGGCGACCGCGACCGCGGGTGGAATGCCGTAGAAGATCAGGAGCGGCGTCGTCAGGAACCCGCCGCCCACCCCGAACATGCCCGACAGGATTCCGACCAGCCCCCCCAGCGCCACGATGACCAGCGCGTTGACCGACAGACCGGCGATCGGGAGATAGATATCCATGGCAGGCAACGGGCTAGCGGGTTTGGCGGGACCGTGAAAGCGGGATTGCGGGCGGCGGCGGTGTATCGGCGGGGTGACAGGACAGACAAGTCACGGAAAAAGCAGGAGAGTTGGATCCGGTAACCGCCTTATGTTCCACATGGAACATGCATAGGTGCTTGTTTTTGTATCGTTAAAAATGCGGGGAGGGTGGCAGGGCGTCCATCGACATCGTCAGATTCCCCGTTGGACGCCGGCGGATGCCGGGCCGTACAGGTCCTGTCCCGTGTTGTACCGAACCGATCTTCGATGCCGGTCGTGATCTGCCCGACCCGTTGCAGGTGCTTTGATTGGGCGGCCGGACCTCACGCCGGCAGACGGCCGCCCGCCATGAACCAACCGTCCACGATCTCGGTCATGTGTTTCAGGATCGAAGGAGAATAATGATAGGCGTGCGTCAGCATGTCCGCCTCGGTCACGAAGTCGGACAGTTCCACGACGCTGATCCGATCGGGATTGCGCGCCGCGGCGTCGCGCCACAGCTGGTTGAAGCGTGTGTCCCGTGCCTTCAACGCGGCGCCGGTCATGTGCGGCAGGATGGCGTAGAAACGATCCGACGCGTTTTCCGGTGACAGCAACAGCAGCAGCTTTCGATCGCTGTCGATCACCATGCCGCAGAACGCCCTATGCGCCGCTTCGTAGATGGCGGGATCGATCACATCCATCACCGACGTCCAACGCGGTTCCATATAGTCGATCGCCGGATTGTAGACCAGAAATTCGGGAAATATCTGTTCCCGATAGGCGCCGGTGAGCATGGCCGGAAGGCTGAAGACGCGCGGGATATTGTCGAAATCCATCTCGTCCTTGAATCGGCTGTAATGATGGAAGCCGCCGGACATGCAATCCGACATGACGCGGATGCGGATGTTCGCTCCGTCCCGGGGCGCATGCGTCGCGAGGACCTGGTCTCGTACCTGTTCGAACGGTACATAGGTGATCGCGGCAGCGGACTGGCTGGGCAGCGGTTTTGCCAGGGCGCTGAGATCGATCTGCCCATAGCGTTCGGCCAGAGCGGACATCAGGAAATCTTCGACGCCCATGTGCATGATTCGACAGGAGAAGGCGAGGTGTATGGGGCGACGGCTCGGCCGGTGATACACGACCGTCCCGACCAGCCCATCCAGACCGTGATGACCATATTTGTCCCAGATGAACGCACTGAACACGTCATAGTCGGACACGTTCATAACGACATCGCGCAACGTGCCCGGCACGACGCGGGTTTCGGTGTAGTTGAGGGGATCGGCGCGGTTGATAAGCTCTTCGATGCGGCCCACGAAGGCCAGATTGTCCATCCGGTGCGTGTAGGTCGCCTGGATCCCGCTTTGCAGGAGAAAGTCGGCGTCGCTCAGGGATTGGCGGTCGGTGACGCGGGCCTCCAGTATGCGATACTCCGCCACGCGGTTTCCGATTGTGGGGCTAGTGTCGAGAATGCCCTGCAACAGCGCGTCACATGCGTCGGCCGCGACGGCATGAATTCCCGGTGCAGCGGCCGCAACCTCCGCCAGGCGGCTCGTGTCGCCGTCGATGAACAGCACATTGGCCGGTTGAAGCAGCATGTCTTCGATCAGCCGGCATACTGCTTTGCCGATCGGGTCCGGCGAGATACGCGGGAAGACGAATTCGTCCCATAGCCCGTGTTGGTCAAGGATTCGTCGGGCGGCGTCCGCGTCGCCCGGTCCGCACAAAGCGGAGACGATGCCGTGCCGATTGAGCGCCCGGACCAGGGTCGCGCGGCCCATATGCAGGCTCCGATCACCGCCATCGGCAAGAGCGCCGGTCCGGAACGTATCGTCCAAGCCCCAAATGACCAGCTTCGCCTTCATGCGGGTGTCCGCGCTGGCGGCAAAATGATCGGCAAGGTCCCGCGCGGCGCTGTGCATGTCGACGTGCATGTCGACGGCGGGAGCGCGATCGAACATCTTTTCCAGAAGCTCGGCGGCGCGCGTCCGGTGGCCCATTTTGTGGGTCAGCAGCGTCAGGCACAGCAGGGCGGCGTCGCCTAATTTCGCGAGATTGCCGACATGCCCGTCCGGGAAGACCGCGAGCAGCAGCAGGCCGTGGCTTTCCTCCGCAAGCGCCGGGGTGCAAGCGTCAACGAGATTAATCGCCAGCGGCGCGTTGCCGTTGCCGAGGGCGTCAAGAACCGTTTCCAGCAAGGCGAGCACCAGCGTCTGACCGACTTCGGCCGACCAGAATTCACGCCCGACCCGAATTTCGGCCAATAGCGCGTTAAATGCGATCGGATCATGATGTGCAAGCGCCTGACGTGCCAGATCGATACGATCCGCATCGGCCGGCAGGGCATCGCCCGCCACGAGTACGTCCATCTTCATCGATCCTGGCTCCTATCCGACAGGCCGGAGACCTAGCGCGCTATGGTTAACGACCCATAAAGCGTGCCGGCCGATCACCGCCGTTCGGCGCGATCGGGAGCGCCGGGTGGGACAGAACGTCCCCTATCCACATGCCCAACCTTCTTCTAAGACCGGGGCAATGGCAGCCAGTTTGAAATGTGACGTAGCGGTGCTGGGCGGGGGGCTGGCCGGGGGGCTCGTCGCGCTGGCACTTGCGGCGCGGCGGCCGGAACTCTGCGTGTTGCTGGTCGAGGAAACGGATGTCCTGGGCGGCAACCATATCTGGTCCTTTTTCGACAGTGATCTGGATGCCGACGATCGCGCGCTGGTCGCGCCGCTGATCGTGCATGGCTGGCGCGGCCATGACGTGCGGTTTCCGGCGCATGCCCGGACGCTGGGCACGCCTTATTATTCCATCGCGTCGGAACGGCTGGACGCCACCGTGCGCGCCGCGATGCCGGCCGAACGCATCCTGACCGGGCGGCGCGTGCTGGCGGCGTCGCCGAAGGCGGCGGTGCTGGACGACGGGACACGGATCGACGCGGGTGGCGTGATCGATGCGCGGGGGGCCGCGACCTTGCGCCACCTGGATTGCGGGTGGCAGAAGTTCGTCGGGCATGAACTGGTGCTGGCGGCGCCGCACGGGCTGGATCGGCCGATCGTGATGGACGCGACCGTCGATCAGCATGACGGGTATCGCTTCGTCTATTGCCTGCCGTTCGCGCCGGACCGCGTGTTTGTCGAGGATACCTATTACAGCGATTTCGCGCATCTGCATGTCGACAGCATTGCGGCGCGGATCGCGCGCTATGCCGAGGCGCAGGGCTGGCAGGTGCAGGAGATTGCGCGGCGGGAATCGGGCGTGTTGCCGGTGGTGATGGGCGGCGATTTCGATGCCTATTGGCAGTCGGGCGGCGGCGGCGTGGCCAAGATCGGCGCGCGTGCCGCGCTCTACCATCCCACCACCGGTTATTCGTTGCCCGATGCGGTGCGCACCGCGATGCTGATCGCCGGGATGACCGACCTGTCGGGTCCGGCGCTGCACGACCGGCTCTACGCCCATGCGTCCGCGGCCTGGCGTGCGCGCGGATTTTACCGCATGCTGGACCGGATGCTGTTCAAGGCGGCGACGCCGGCGGAACGCTACCGCGTCCTGGAACGCTTCTATACGCTGGACGCGGCGCTGGTGCGGCGCTTCTACGCCGCGCAATCGACGAGAATGGACAAGTTCCGGATATTGGCGGGCAAGCCGCCGGTTCCGGTCGGCCGTGCGATCGCGGCCCTTGGGGAGAGACGACAATCATGGCGACGATAACAGCCCATGGCGCAGCGCCCGCGAGCCGGACCGACACCGGGGTGCCGGGCGCCGCGCCGCAGACCGCGGTCGTGATCGGCGCCGGCTTCGGCGGGCTTGCGCTGGCCATCCGCCTGCAATCGGCGGGCGTGCGCACCACGCTGGTCGAGGCGCGCGACAAGGCCGGCGGGCGGGCCTATGTGTGGGAAAAGGAAGGCTTCACGTTCGACGCGGGGCCGACCGTGATCACCGATCCCGCATGCTTGCAGGAATTGTGGGGCCTGACCGGGCGACAGATGGCGGACGACATCGAACTGCTGCCGGTGACGCCCTTCTATCGCCTGAACTGGCCCGACGGGACCAATTTCGATTATTCCAACGACGACCAGTCGTTGATGGCCGAGATCGGCAAGCTCGATCCCGACGACATCGCCGGTTATGCCAGGTTCCTGGAGTATGCCGCCGGCGTGTACCGCGAAGGCTATCTGAAGCTTGGCCATGTCGCGTTCCTGGATTTCGCATCGATGCTGAAGGCAGCGCCGGCGCTGGCCAAATATCAGGCGTGGCGATCGGTCTATTCGATCGTGTCTGGGTTCGTGAAGAACGAGAAGCTGCGCGAGGCGCTGTCGTTCCATACCCTGCTGGTCGGTGGCAACCCGATGACGACCAGCGCGATCTACGCCCTGATCCACAAGCTGGAGAAGGACGGCGGCGTCTGGTTCGCCAAGGGTGGGACCAACAAGCTGATCGCGGCGATGGTGACGCAGTTCGAACGCGCGGGCGGCACGATGCGGCTGGGCGTGGCAGTCGACCGGATCGAGACGCTGGGCGACCGGGTGACGGGTGTGCGGCTGGCGGGCGGGGAGGTGATCACAGCGGATGCGGTGGCGTCCAACGGCGACATCGTCCACACCTATCGCGACCTGCTCGGTCATTCGGTGCGCGGGCAGCGCGCGACCGCGAAGCTGAAGCGCAAGAGCTTCTCGCCGTCGCTGTTCGTGGTGCATTTCGGAATCAAGGGGACGTGGCCGGGCATCCCGCACCACATGATCCTGTTCGGTCCGCGCTATCGCGGGCTGCTGACCGACATCTATGATCATGGCGTGCTGGCGGAGGATTTCTCGCTCTATCTGCACCATCCGACCGTCAGCGATCCGGAGATGGCGCCGGAGGGCTGTTCGACCTTCTACGCGCTGGCACCGGTGCCGCATCAGGGCAAGCTGCCGATCGACTGGGCGGTCGAAGGACCGAAATATGCCGAGCGCATCCTGGACGAGATCGAAAAGCGGCTGATCCCCGACCTGCGCGGGCGGATCGTGACGCAATTCCATTATACGCCGCAGGATTTCGGGCGTGACCTGAACGCGCATCTGGGCAGCGCCTTCTCGCTGGAACCGGTGTTGACGCAATCGGCCTGGTTCCGGACACACAATCGCGACGATGCGATCCCGAACCTGTATTTCGTGGGCGCGGGCACGCATCCCGGCGCGGGCATTCCCGGCGTGGTGGGGAGTGCGAAGGCGACCGCCGCGCTGATGCTGGAAGGGCTGCGCGCATAGGTCCGCCGCCAGCGTAACGAGTAACGGGCTTACGGAGCGAGCATGAAGCGTCTGGCGATTTATTGCGGGTCCGCCACCCCGGCAGATCCGGTCTATATCGAAAGCGCGCGCGCGATCGGGCGGCGGCTGGCGGAACGCGGGATCGGGGTGGTCTATGGCGGGGGGCGGCTGGGCCTGATGGGAGCGGTGGCCGATAGCGCGCTGGCCGCCGGTGGCGAGGTGATCGGCGTGATCCCGGAAGCGCTGGTAACGGCAGAGGTCGCGCATCTCGGCTGCACCGAACTGCATACCGTCAGCACGATGCACGAACGCAAGCAGCTGTTCACCGACCTGTCGGACGGGTTCGTCACCATACCGGGCGGGACCGGGACCATGGACGAACTGTGGGAAGCGATGAGCTGGGCTCAGCTCGGCTATCATGGCAAGCCGGTCGGGCTGTTGAACGTGGCGGGCTATTATGACCTGCTGATCGGCTTTGTGGAGAAGATGGGCGAGGTCGGCTTCCTGCGCGCCGAACACCGGTCGATCCTGATCGTCGATACCGCGATCGACGCGCTGGTCGACCGGATGGCGGCCTATGTCCCGCACCGCACGATCTTCGGCATGCGCAGCGCCGAACTGTGAGCGCCGATCGCGCCGCGCTGGTTCGGCAGGCGCGAGACAGCATCGCGAAGGGATCGAAGTCGTTCGCGGCGGCGTCGCGCCTGTTCGATCGCCCGACGCGGGAGCGGGCGTGGCTGCTCTATGCCTGGTGCCGGCGGTGCGACGATCTGGCGGACGGGCAGGATCTGGGGTCGGCGATCACGGTGGTGGACGATCCGCAGGCGCGGCTGGCGATGATCCGCGACCTGTCGGCGCGCGCGCTGGCGGGGGAGGCGACCGGCGATCCGGCGTTCGACGCGCTGGGCATGGTCGCGGCCGAGGTCGCGTTGCCGCGGGCGTTCGTCGACGATCTGATCGCCGGCTTTGCCCTGGACGCGGACGGGTTCAGTCCGCGGACCGAGGACGACCTGCTGCGCTATTGTTATCATGTCGCGGGCGTGGTCGGGTGCATGATGGCGGTGGTGATGGGGGTGTCGCCCGACGACCGGGCGACGCTGGACCGCGCATGCGACCTGGGGCTGGCGTTCCAGCTGGCCAATATCGCGCGCGACATCGGCGAGGACGATGCCGCCGGGCGCTGTTATCTGCCGCAGGACTGGCTGGGCGAGATGGACGTGCCGCCGGGCGAGACGATGCGGCCGGTCTATCGCCCGCGGATCGCGGTACTGGGGCGCCGTCTGGCGGAGCGGGCGCAGGCCTATGAGGCGAGCGCGCGGGCAGGGACGCCGGCATTGTCGCTGCGATCGGCCTGGGCGGTGTTGGCGGCGGCAGGCATCTATGGCGACATCGCGCGCGAAGTGGCGCGGCGGGGCGAGACCGCATGGGACGTGCGGGTGTTCACGACCAAGGCGGACAAGCTCGGCTGGGTCGCGAAGGCGGGGGTGCAGGCGCTGGGGCGCGGGCGTTGGAACGGAGCCGGCTCCAGAATGGGCTTGTGGCAGCGGCCGCGCTACTGACCATTTCGGTTGCGATCGCTCCTACGGCGCCACCCCTGCAGGGCGTGCCTCGGCCAGGATGAGGGCGAACTGGTCCTGCGGGTCGGTCCATTCGGCGATGGGTTCCCATGCGCCGGCGCGGAGGAGGACGCGGGCGTCTCGGGGGCCGTATTTGTGGCTGTTCTCGGTGTGGATGGTTTCGCCCGCGGCCATCATGAATGTCTCGCCCACGATCGTGAAGGTGACGTCGCGTGTCGCTTCCAGATGCATTTCGATCCGCGCATGGGCGTCGTTCCAGATTGCGCGGTGCCGGAACGCATCGACCGGAACGTCGGCATCGAGATCGCGGTTGATGCGGTGGAGCAGGTTGAGGTTGAACGCGGCCGTCACGCCTTGCGCGTCGTCATAGGCGGGGACCAGTACATCGGGTGATTTCACCCGGTCCATCCCGATCAGCAGTACCGCGCCTTCGCCCAGCGTTTCGACCATCGCGCGCAACAGGTTGACCGCGGTGCGTGCGACCATGTTGCCGATGGTCGAACCGGGAAAGAAGCCCATGCGCGGCAGCCCGGCGATGCGCGGCGGGGTTGCGATCGGATGCATGAAATCGGCCTCGACCGGCACGATCGGCAGTTTCGGAAAATCCTGCGCCAGCGCGGCGGAGGATTCGCGCAGGAAATCGCCCGATATGTCGATCGGAACATAGGCGGCGGGTTCGACGGCGGCGAGGATATAGGGCGTCTTGGTTGAGGAGCCAGAGCCGAATTCGACCACGGCGCGGCCTGGTCCCACCAGCTTCGCGATGTCGTTGGCATGGCGGCTGAGCAACGCGGTTTCGACCCGAGTCGGGTAATATTCAGGCAGTTCGGTGATGCGTTCGAACAGCTCCGACCCGGCATGATCGTAGAACCAGCGGGCCGGAATGGCGCGTGGGCGCGCGTTGAGGCCAGCCAGCACGTCCGCACGGAAGGCGGGATCCGCCTGCCCCCGGTCATGAAGGGTCGCGGCGATCGGTTCGGCCAGGTCGGTCATCAGAGATCCTTCGCCAGGCGCAGGCCGGTGAACTGCCACCGCTGGTGGGGGTAGAAGAAGTTGCGATAGGAGGCGCGCACATGCCCGCGCGGGGTGGCACAGCTGCCGCCTTTCAGCACCGCCTGGCCCGACATGAACTTGCCATTATATTCGCCGACCGCACCGGGCGCGGTGCGGAAACCGGGATAGGGAAGATAGGCCGAACTGGTCCATTCCCAGACATCGCCGAACATCGCGCGCAGCCCGGTTCCCGGCAACGTGGCGCGGGGCCGAACCGGGCCGGCGCGGTCGAGCTGATTGCCGCCGGTGGGGTCGAATGCCTCCGCCGCTGCCTCCCATTCGGGTTCGGTCGGCAGGCGGGCACCGGCCCAGCGGGCATAGGCGTCGGCTTCATAATGGCTGATATGCGTGACCGGAGCGGCGGGGTGGAGCGGATGCAGGCCATCGAGCGCGAAACCGTGCCAGCGCCCGTCGACCTGATGCCAGTGAAGCGGGGCGACGATCCGTTCCGACTGCACCCAGGCCCAGCCATCCGACAGCCAGTGATCCGGCCGCGCATAGCCGCCGTCGTCGATGAAGGTCAGCCATTCGCCGTTGGTGATGGTGCGATCCGCCAGCGCGTGCGGCTCGAGCAGAACGGCGTGGCGCGGGCCTTCGCAATCGAAAGCGAACCCGTCGCCGTCATGACCGATGTGGGTGATGCCGGTGCGGCCGGGGATCCAGTGCAGCGGACCGGGCATGGCCGCGGGCTTGGTACGCGGATGAGCCCATAGCGCGGGAAAGGTCGGATTCTGGGCGAACAGATGCAGGATGTCGGTCTGCAGCAGTTCCTGATGCTGCTGTTCATGCTGGATGCCGAGCGCGACCAGCGTGCGGCCTGCGCCGTCCAGGTCGGGGAGCGCATCCAGGATCGCGGCATCGACATAAGCGCGCCAGGCGAGGATCCGGTCAAGCGACGGGCGGGAGATCAGGCCCCGCGCGGTGCGGCTGTGGCGGGCCCCTTCGGCTTCATAATAGCTGTTGAACAGAAAGGCGAAGGCGGGGTCGAACGCCGCATAGCCCGCGACATGATCGCGCAGGATGAAGGTTTCGAGGAACCAGGTGGTATGGGCGAGATGCCATTTGGCGGGCGATGCGTCGGCCATCGACTGAACGGTGGCGTCGGCGTCGGAGAGCGGCGCCGTCAGCGCGACCGATAACGCGCGGCATTGCGCAAAGGAGTCCCGCAACGGTTCGGAAACGAGGCGATCGACGCGTGCTGCCATGATCTTCTACCCCGCCAACCTCACCCCGCAGAACCGACTAAAGGCGAATTGGTTGCCAACATGGATCAAGGAGATTGTGGTCAGCGCGTTGCACCCGGTGCCCACAGGACGTCGCCGCCGGCAGCGCCGTTGACGAGCCGCGCCAGCACGAAGAGATGATCCGAAAGCCGGTTGATGTAGGCGAGCGCCACCGGGTTGAGCCCGACCGTGCCGTCCGCGACGACGCACGCGCGTTCGGCCCGCCGCGTGATCGCCCGCGCGAGATGGATCGCGGCGGCGGCGGGGTGCCCCCCCGGCAGGATGAAGCTGCGCAGCGATTCCAGCCGCAGGTTCATCGTGTCGATTTCCTGTTCCAGCCGCGCGACCTGGTCCGGGATGATGCGCAGCGTGGTATCGGAGGGTGCGAAATCCTGCCCCGGCGTGGCCAGATCGGCGCCCAGATCGAATAGCTCGTTCTGGATGCGGCCGAGCATGGCGCGTTCGGTTTCGCCTAGCGCATGCGTCAACGCAACGCCGATCGCGCTGTTCGCTTCGTCGACATCGCCCATCGCTTCCAGCCGGGCATCCGATTTCGGAATGCGCGAGCCGTCGACCAGCCCGGTTTCCCCGCCGTCGCCGGTGCGGGTGTAGATCCTGGTCAGCCGTACCATGGATCAGTCCGGGCGGTTGAGCAGCAGGAGCAGGACGATCAGGACGACGGCCAGCGCCTGAAACTGGACCCGGCGCCACATCATCTTGTTCTGGCGCAGGCCCGACAGGTTGGGGCCGGAGCCGGTGAGGTCGGCCTGACTGGTCTTCAGGAAGATGACGATGCCGCGGATCAGCGAGACGAGCGCGGCGATCGCAGCGACCACGATCAGGATGATGAGGAAGGTCTGCATCAGGGCAAGCTAGGCGTTCCGCCGGGTGCTGCCAATGGACATAATGTCGCACGTAGATCAGCCGCTAGCGCGGTGCCGTCGGCCCCCGCCAGCCGCAGGTCGGCCAGCGCAGGCGCGCCGTCGCGCTTGGCAAGGCGGCGGCCGTCCGGTCCGGTCAGCAGCGGATGGTGATGGTAGCGCGGCGTCGGCAACCCGAGCAGCGCCTGGAGCAGGCGGTGGACATGCGTGGCATCGAACAGGTCGACGCCGCGGATGACGTCGGTCACGCCCTGATCCGCATCGTCGATGGTGACGGCGAGGTGATACGACGCCGGCGCATCGCGGCGGGCGAGCACGACGTCGCCCTGCGGACCGGGAGCGGCGATCACGCGGCCAGCGGTGATATCGTGCCAATCGAGCGGCCCGGCGACGGCGATCGCCCGGTCCATGCGCAGCCGCCACGCCGCGGCGCGGGCGGGATCGGGCGCGCGGATGCGGCAGGTGCCGGGATAGATGGGGGCGATGCCATGCGGCGCGGTGGCGCTGGCGGCGATTTCGGCGGCAATTTCCGCGCGGGTGCAGGTGCAGGGATAGACGAGGTCGGCGGCGCGGAGGCGATCGAGCGCGGCGGCATAGACGGACAGGCGGGTCGATTGGTGCAGGACAGGACCATCCCAGTCGAGCCCAAGCCAGCGCAGGTCGGCGAGGATGGTGTCGACATGCTCGGGCCGGCTGCGGCCGGGATCGATATCCTCGATCCGGACCAGGAAGGCGCCACCGGCCGCGCGGGCGACATCATGGGCGCGGATGGCGGATGCGGCATGGCCGAGGTGGAGGCGGCCGGTTGGGCTTGGGGCGAAGCGGGTGGTCATGGGCATGGCGTTTCCCTTCTTACCCTTCTCCTTTCGGGAGCGGGAGGCCCGTGCGCGCGCCTGGGCAGAGGGAAGGTTAGGATGGAGATTTTCTCTCGCGCGGTGTTTGTGGTTAAGGTCCTTGGCCTCACCCTCCCACGCGCGAGGGCGCGTGGGCCCCTCCCTCTCCCGGGGGGAGAGGGTTTGGAAGAAGGCGGGAAAGGTTAACAAAGAAGGGTTGACGTCGAATCGCATTCGGTGTGTCATGTGTCTGTCACGGCCCATCGTCAGGGTCGTGATGACGGAGACGGTGGGGCCCATGGCCAACTGCGCCCCGCGTGCGACGGGACCGGTGAACCGGTGGGATCCATGTCTCTACCCCTGGTGGAAGGCATTCGTCGTCAGATGTACCATCCCGATCTCCTGCGGCATCCCGATCTGTTGCGCCATCCGGACAGTTGCCCGGCGCTGGTGCTGAACGCCGATTATACCCCGCTCAGCTATTATCCGCTCAGCCTGTGGCCGTGGCAGACCGCGATCAAGGCGGTGTTCCTGGAGCGCGTCGACATCGTCGATCATTATGAGCGCGAGGTGCACAGCCCGAACCATGTCATGAAGCTGCCGTCGGTGATCGCGCTGCGCCAATATGTGCGGCCGTCGCAGCATCCGGCATTCACGCGGTTCAACCTGTTCCTGCGCGATCGGTTCGCGTGCCAATATTGCGGGGTGCAGAGCGATCTGACGTTCGATCATGTCATTCCGCGCGCGCAGGGCGGACGCACGACCTGGGAGAATGTCGCCACCGCCTGCGCGCCGTGCAACCTGCGCAAGGGCGGGCGGACGCCGCAACAGGCCAAGATGGCGCTGTATGTCCAGCCGATCCGCCCGACGACGTGGCAGCTGCAGGAACATGGCCGGAGCTTTCCGCCCAACTATCTGCACCAGAGCTGGCTCGACTGGCTCTATTGGGACATCGAGCTGGAGGCGTGAACCGCGGGCGGGCCGATCCCCGCCAGCGCCGGCGGGCCGGGGATCGGCGTGCGGCCTATGGTTTCACCACCTCCACCGGTAATCCGGTTTCCGCCAGCTGCGGCTGCACCGCCGCGGCATCGCCGACCACGATCCACAGGATCTTCGTCGGATCGATCGCCTTCCGGGCCTCGGCATCCAGCTGCGCCGCGGTCAATCCGCGGTAGCGGGCGGCCAGTTTCTGGTAGTGATCGTCTTCCCAGCCGAACGTCTCGATCTGTTGCAGGCCGCCGAGCACCGCGCTCGATTCCTCGAACGTGCCGGCCAGTTCGCGAACACGGCCGTTGACGGTCCGTTCCAGTTCGGCCGGCGTGATCCCGTTCGGCCCCAGGAACGCCGCCATGTCGGCTTTCAGCGCGACGATCGATGCACCGGTGCGATCGGTCTGCACCGGCGCGGACACCAGATAGGGGACCGCGCCCAGCAAGCGGCTGACGCTGCCGCTGACGCCGTAGGACCAGCCCTTGGTTTCGCGCAGGTCGGTGTTGAGCCGCGACAGGAACGAGCCACCCAGGACATCGTTCGCCACCTCCAGCGGCGCGAGATCGTCGGTTCCGCGATAGGGCAGCACGACGCCGCCCAGGATCTGCGACTGCGGCGATTGCGGGCGATCGATCAGGACGATCCGTGACCGCGGCGCCGGCGTGGGCGCGGCGAGATCCTTGGCCCCCTTCGGCGATGCCGGCGCGCGCCATGTCCCGAAACTGGCTTCCAGCAGCGGCTTCACTTCCGCCAGGGGTGCGGAGGAGACGACGAAGATGCGGGCCGCATCGGGGCGGATCCAGCGCGCGTGGAACGCCGACAGTTCGGCCGGAGCGAGCGTCTTCACGACATCGGGATCGCCGGTGCCGGTGAACGGCACGCCGTAGGGATGCGCCGCGCCGTAGAGCCGCGCGGGCAAGGCGCGGAGCGCGATTCCCCGCGGTTGCGTCAGTTCCGATGCGATCCGCGCCAGTTGCGTGTTGCGCAGGCGATCGACCTCCGCCGGGGCGAAGGCGGGATTGCGGACGATATCCTGCAGCAGGTCCAGCGATGGTGCGAGATTGGCGGTCAGTGCGTCCAGCGTCACCGTCGTCCGGTCCATCGACGCGCCCGCGCCGATCGATGCGCCCAGCCGCTCCTGCGCCTCCGCGATCGCAATCGAACCGCGGGTCTTCGTGCCTTCGTCCAGCAAGGCCAGCATCAGCGACTGCGTCCCCAGCCGCGCCTTGGGATCGGCGGCGTTGCCCGCATCGAAGCTGACCGCGACGCGCGTGACCGGCACCGCCTGGCGCCGGGCATAGATCACCGCCACGCCGTTCGACAGGGTCGTCCGCTCGATCGCGGGGAAGGCGAGTTCGGCGACGGTGCCGACCGCCGGCAACCCGCCACGGCCGACGGGTCCGGCGGGCGTCGGATCATCGGCCACGGGCTTGACCGGTGCCGCCGGTGCCTCGGCATAGGCTTCACGCGGGCCGGGCATCACCGCCAGTGCATAGACCGGGCGCGACAGCCATTTCGTGGCGGCAGCGCGCGCCTGATCCGGCGTCACTGCGGCCAGCGCACGCAGTTGCTTGGCATAGAAATCGCTGTCGCCGGCATAGACCTCCCCCTCGGCCAGCGCGACGGCCTTGCCGCCGAAGCCGCCGACGGATTCCAGGCCGTTGATCTGCGCCGCCGCGGTGCTGGTCACATAGCGCGACACTTCGTCCGCGGTCGGGCCGGTGCGGATATAGTCCGCGATGATCGCATCCAGCCGCCGGCCCGCAGCCACGGGATCGACCCCCGGCCGCACGTTGACCTGGACCGAAAACTGCCCGGCCTTTTCCAGCCCGTCATAGCTGGCCGATGCCGACACCGCCAGGCGTTCGCCGCGCACCAGGATGTTGTCGAGCCGCGAACTGGCAAGCCCGCCGAGCACGCCGCCGGCGACCTGCAACGCCGCGGCGTCGGGATCGAGGATGCCCGGAACCGCCCAGCTGCGCAGCAGGCGCGCGGTTGCGACACGGTCGTGCATCACCTCGTCCTTGCGGGCGGGCAGCGTCGGGACCGGGGCCACCACCGCCGGCGGGGTGGGGCCGCGCGGGATGTCGCCGAAATAGCGGGTCACCAGCTGCTTCGCGGTCGCGACATCGACGTCGCCGGCCAGCACCAGCACCGCGTTGTTGGGGCCGTAATTCTGGCGGAACCAGTTCTTCACATCGTCCAGGCTGGCGGCGGACAGGTCCGCCATCGAACCGATCGTGTTGTGATGATAGGGATGGCCGACCGGGTACAGCGTTTCCCCGATCCGGTAGTCGACCAGGCCATAAGGCTGATTGTCCCCCGACCGTTTCTCGTTCTGCACCACGCCGATCTGGTTGGTCAGGTTCTTCTGCGTCACCGCGCCCAGCAGATGGCCCATGCGGTCGCTTTCCAGCCACAGCGCGCGCGCCAGCGCCGGCGTCGGCACCGTTTCGAAATAGTTGGTGCGATCATAATAAGTGGTGCCGTTATAGTCGGTTGCGCCCACCTGCTCCAGCGGCTCGAAGAAATCGCCCGGGGCATTTTCCGATCCGTTGAACATCAGATGTTCGAACAGATGCGCGAACCCGGTCTTGCCCTTCGGTTCGTTCTTCGACCCGACATGATACCATACGGACACCGCCACCACCGGCGCCTTGCGATCCGTATGCACGATGACGCGCAGGCCGTTGGGTAGCGTGAAGCGATCGTGCGGGATCCGCACCTGCGCCACCAGATCCGCGGGCTTGGCGATCGGCGCGGCGGGCGTCGCCTGCGCCAGCAACGCGGCGGGCGCCGCCGACAGCAGCAACGGAGCGAGGAGAGACGAAGACAGCCAGCGGCGCATGCGGGTTCCTTCAAAGGGACACGGTGGCGCGCACTATGCCGACGCACGCACTGCTGCCAAGAGCCGCGCCGCCCGCGCCGATGCTTTTCGACCAACGGGCCGATCGCCGTCATGAAAATGCGGTCTGGACGGCCGAGCCGTAGCCGGGGGGCTGATTGATTGTTCGCGGGACTTTCGATGGCCCGGACAATCGGCATCGGCGACTGTGCGCCATATTTTGATCGCTGGACGTCCGCAGTTCATGCTGTAGCAATATCGCCGCAGGAGATGACGATGACACGGAAGTCATCGTTCGTCGCCATGATCTTTCGTGGGTAGTGTGGATCGAGCGGGGGCGATGTCAGGATGGGGCTGGACGAGACTGTGTCGCGGCTGATCGCCGACATCTATGCGGGCGCGCATGACGCGCCGATGTGGGACCGGACGATGGAGGCGGTCGGTGCCCGGCTCGACGCCAGCTGGCTGATGGTCGCCGCATTCGATTGGGAACGGCGGGCGCCAACCGGTTCCTGCTATTATCTGGCGTCCGACAGCCGGTTCGCGATGGGTGTCGAGGAATATGCCGCGGATTTCTACCGTGTCGATCCGGTCAATGCCTTCGCCACGAATCGCGCGGCCGGCGGCGTGTTCGATTCGCGCGCGATCGCCGATCCGGGCGTCTATCTGACCGACGATTATGTCCGCTGGAACCAGGACCGGTTCGGCTCGGCATTCTGGCGGTTCCACCAGGCGGAGGGCCACGGCGTGCAACTCGGCCTGTCGCTGCATCGCACGGCGGAAGACGGGCCGCTGGACGGTGAACAGGCGCGATTGCTGGAGCTGTTGTTCAGCCACATGAACGCCGCCGTGCGGCTGGCGTCCAAGCCGCCCGCGCTGGACGATGGCGATCCCGTGATCCTGCTGAACCAGGCGGGGCATGTCGTGCTGGCAAACGAACCCGCGGAACGACTGCTCACGCGGCGGGAGGGGATCGCGATCGTGGACGGCCGCCCGCGCGCGACCGATCGTCACTCCGCGCGCGCGCTGGACGCCGCCGTCCGTGCCGCCATAGTGGCGTTCGTCGCGGGAACGCATGGCGGTTCGGCCGCGCTCCGGCGGCATGGGGGGCCGCCATTGCTGGCCACCATACTCCCGCTGCCGGCGTCGGCCGCGCCGCTGGGGACTTTGCGGCCGGCGGCCATGATCCGCCTGATCGATCCGGCGACGCCGCCACCCGCGCCGCGCGCCGACTGGCGGGCGCTGTTCGGGTTCACGCCCGCGGAATCCCGCCTGGCGGCTACGCTGATGGCGGGCGACGGCAATCTTCGCCAGACCGCTGACGCCCTTGGCATCACCTATCACACGGCGCGCAGCCAGGTCGCCAGCCTGTTCGACAAGGCCGGGGTCGCCAGTCAGATGCAGCTCGTGCGGCTGCTGGCCCGCATCGGATGCTGGCTCCTCGCCACGCTCTGCCCCGCGCCGGCGATCGTCGAACGCATTGCGATGGTGTGACGCTATCCGGTCATTCCCCGTGATGTCCCGACCTCCGAGGGCGGGGGACCCGTCGGTCCTGGGACGGACCAAGCGTGCGGCAGGATTTCGCTTCGGATCAGCGCGAGCCTGACGACGCGTAACGCAAGATGCGCGCTGATGCCAAGGCTTCCCGATCGCGCGGTTTCGATCGACGCGCGGCTGCTCCGATCGCTCCGAAACCGACGATCATCATCATCCAGGTGGTGGTTTCCGGGACCGCGGCCATCTGGCTCAGGAACAGCCCGGACGCCGAGGTGTAGGTGACGCCGCTAGGCATATCCAAGCGGAGCGATGCGGTATGCGAGAAATCAGCGTTGGCGGCTTGGCTGGTTGTCAAACCAAGCGATTGATTGATGCTGACAACCGGGTTCGCACCATAAGCTCCCAACACGGCCTTGATCGCGTATGTATCGGCCGCTGCGTTGGGCGTTGCGGAGAATTCCAGCCACCCGCTGTCTTGAACCCTTGAATAGAAGTTCTGCTGGTCGTTGCCGGTTCCTTTGTCACGGTTGACGACGATAGCAGTTTGATTGGAGCCGCCATTGAAAAGAAATTGCAAAGTCGAGAAAATGAACTGGGTGTTGACGCCTCCATAACCCGGCTCGATCGTTCCGTGATAAAGTAGGTTGATCGTGATGGGCGTCACAGTAGTTGCCGTCGCACCAGGCACGAAGAAACTCAAGACGTCGCGAAAACCAGCCGACGCCAAGGTGTACCCATAATCGGTCGAAAAACCGGCCGCACCGATCTCGCCAGTGGTGAGGTCCGCGTAGGCGCTGGCATTGGCGAGCACCGGATGCGCGATACCGACGCCCTGGCTAGCGAAGGATGCGGCGGCACTGAATGTCGGCCCGGTGGTAGGGTGTGGGCTGCCCTGAACGTCCGCGCTCGCCTGTACCGTGCAGCATAGCGCTCCAGCCGTGGCGCTTGCCTGCGTTCCAGCGATCTGTGCCGCGCTCGCACCGGACCAAAAAACCATGAATCCGGCCAACATCGCGGCTTGTAAGCGCATTCGTCGTTGTCTGATCATCCCGACCCCCTTTGCCTCTCTGCATTTTTAGGGCGTCCCACGATCACGCGCATACGTCATTTGGATGACGGGACGGATTTTGATGGTCGCCGGGTTCTCGCAGGCTGTGACCCTTGTGTTGCAAAACAGCCACACCATATTCCCGGCATCATCAGGGGAGTTTTCATGAACCTCGACAGATTTACCGACCGCGCGAAGGGCTTTCTCCAGTCTGCGCAGACGGTTGCGATCCGGAACAGCCATCAGCGGATCGGCACCGAACATATGTTGAAGGCGCTGCTGGAAGATCAGGAGGGCATGGCGTCCGGGCTGATCGCGGCGGCGGGTGGCGATGCGAAGGTCGCGGTGCGCGACGTCGACGCGGCGCTGGCGAAGATTCCGGCGGTGTCGGGCGGCGGGGCGCAGCAGTCACCGGGGATCGACAATGATCTGGTCCGCGCGCTCGACACCGCCGAACAGGTGGCGACCAAGGCCGGCGACAGTTTCGTCACGGTCGAACGGCTGTTGCTGGCGCTGGTGCTCAGCCCGGCGACCGTGGCGGGCAAGGCACTGGCGGCGGCGGGGGTGAAGGCGGATGCGCTGAACGGCGCGATCAACGCCCTGCGCAAGGGCCGCACCGCCGACACCGCCGGCGCGGAGGACCGGTATGATGCGCTGAAGAAATTCGCGCGCGACCTGACGCAGGCGGCGCGCGATGGCAAGCTGGACCCCGTGATCGGCCGCGACGAGGAGATCCGCCGCACGATCCAGATCCTGGCGCGGCGGACCAAGAACAACCCGGTCCTGATCGGCGAACCCGGGGTCGGCAAGACCGCGATCGCCGAAGGGCTGGCGTTGCGGATCGTCAATGGCGACGTACCCGACGGGTTGAAGGACCGCCGGCTGATGGCGCTCGACATGGGGTCGCTGATCGCCGGCGCGAAATATCGCGGCGAATTCGAGGAGCGGTTGAAAGGCGTGCTGGACGAGGTGCGGCAGGCCGAGGGCGAGGTCGTGCTGTTCATCGACGAGATGCACACGCTGATCGGCGCGGGCAAGTCCGAGGGCGCGATGGACGCCGGCAATCTGCTGAAACCCGCGCTCGCCCGCGGGGAACTGCACTGCATCGGCGCGACCACGCTCGACGAATATCGCAAATATGTCGAGAAGGACGCCGCGCTCCAGCGCCGGTTCCAGCCGGTGTTCGTCGGCGAGCCCACCGTGGAGGACACGGTGTCGATCCTGCGCGGGTTGAAGGAGAAATATGAGCTGCACCACGGCGTGCGGATCGCCGACGGCGCGCTGGTGGCGGCGGCGACGCTGTCGCACCGCTATATCACCGACCGTTTCCTGCCCGACAAGGCGATCGACCTGATGGACGAGGCGGCGTCGCGGTTGCGCATGGAGGTGGAATCGAAGCCGGAGGAGATCGAGGCGCTCGATCGCCGCATCATCCGGTTGAAGATCGAGCGGGAGGCGTTACGCCGCGAAACCGATGCCGCATCGCGCGACCGGCTGGAGACGCTGGAGTCCGATCTGGCGGATCTGGAAGAGCAATCGGCCGCGCTTACCACCCGCTGGCTGGGCGAGAAGGACAAGATCAATGCGGAAGCGACGCTGAAAGGCCAGCTGGACGCCGCGCGGATCGAACTGGACCAGGCGCAGCGCAAGGGCGATCTCGGCCGGGCGGGTGAACTGTCCTATGGCGTCATTCCGGGCCTGGAACGGCAAGTGGCGGAGGCGCAGGCGGCGTCCGAGGGCGCGATGCTGCGCGAGGAGGTGGTCGCCGACGATATCGCCGGCGTGGTTTCACGCTGGACCGGGATTCCGGTCGATCGGATGCTGCAGGGTGAGCGCGACAAGCTGATCGCGATGGAATCGATCATCGGCAAGCGCGTGATCGGTCAGGATCAGGCGGTGAAGGCGGTGTCGCGCGCCGTCCGCCGCGCGCGCGCGGGGTTGCAGGACCCGGGGCGGCCGCTCGGTTCGTTCCTGTTCCTGGGGCCGACCGGCGTCGGCAAGACCGAACTCACCAAGGCACTCGCCGGATTCCTGTTCGACGACGATGCCGCGATGGTGCGGATCGACATGTCCGAATATATGGAGAAGCACGCGGTCGCGCGGCTGGTGGGTGCCCCGCCCGGCTATGTCGGCTATGACGAGGGCGGCGTTCTGACCGAGGCGGTGCGGCGGCGGCCCTATCAGGTCGTGCTGTTCGATGAGGTCGAGAAGGCGCATCCGGACGTGTTCAACATCCTGTTGCAGGTGCTGGACGACGGCCGGCTGACCGACGGGCAGGGGCGGACGGTCGATTTTTCCAACACGCTGATCGTGCTGACATCGAATCTCGGCAGCCAATATCTGGCGCATCTGACCGACGATCAGACCGTGGAGAGCGTGGAGCCGCAGGTGATGGAGATCGTCCGCGGGCATTTTCGGCCGGAATTCCTGAACCGGCTGGACGAGATCATCCTGTTCCACCGGCTGGGGCAGGCGCATATGGCGCCGATCGTCGATATCCAGGTCGCGCATGTCCAGCGTCTGCTGGCCGATCGCAAGGTAACGCTGACCCTGACCGACGCCGCGCGCGCATGGCTGGGCCGGGTGGGGTATGACCCGGTCTATGGCGCGCGACCGCTGCGCCGCGCGGTGCAACGCCATCTGCAGGACCCCCTGGCCGACGCGATCCTGCGCGGCGCGGTGCCGGATGGGTCGACGGTGCGCGTGGATGAGGGGGATGGGGCGTTGGTGATCGGGGTGTGAGCGGGATCCGTTATCCAAACAGGATCATGCTTCGTCATGCGAGCTGCCCCGCCTATAGCCGGCTGATGGATCAACCAAACTCACCCCGCTCGCCGGTCGAACCAAGCGACCTTGTCGCGATCGTACGCGATCCGGCGTGGTTGGCGGATCGGTACGATACTGATCAGGATGTGGTGCATTTTCGGCATGTCTCGCGCGACGCACATCGCGCGGCGACATTCCTGACCGACGAATATCTTCCCGTCGGCCGGATCGTACCCGTGCCCCGCACGACCGCGCTGGCCGGAGCCGGTTCGGTTGCATCCCTGAACTTCATCCTGCACTCCGCCTTCTGCTGCTCAACGCTGCTTGCCCGCGCGGTGGACGTAGAGGGTGCAGCGATGGGGTTGAAGGAGCCGGTCATCCTGAATGATCTGGTAGGTTGGAAACGGCGTGGCGGCGATCCGCGTGCCGTGGCGCGTGCGTTGGACGGCGCGTTGACCCTGCTTGCACGCCCCTTCAATGTAGGTGAGGCGGTTGTGGTGAAGCCATCAAACATTGTGAACTGCCTGGCGCCGGCAATGTTGGCGATGCGCGCCGAGGCTCGTGCATTGCTGCTTCATGCACCGCTCCGCATCTTCCTGACATCCGTAGCCAAGAAGGGAATGTGGGGGCGGCTTTGGGTCCGGGAGTTGCTGGCCGGGCAACTACGCGACGGCATGGTCGACTTGGGATTTGATGGTGACGCGTATTTCCGTCAAACCGATTTGCAAGTGGCGGCGGTGGGGTGGCTGGCACAGCAGGCACTGTTCGCGCGGCTGATTGCCACTTACGGCGGAGATCGGGTCCGCAGCTTGGACAGCGATGCGCTGATGGCTGCGCCAACAGCGGTGATGAAACAGCTCATTACGCTGTTCGGTATGACGGTCGATGCCGAAGGCGTGGAGAAGATCGTTGCTGGCCCGGCTTTTAACCGACATTCCAAATTCGGAACAACGTTCAACAGTCGCGCGCGATCGGGCGAGTATCGCGATGCCGGCGCAGCGCACGCCGAGGAGATCGACAAGGTCGCGTTGTGGGCGGAAGCGGTTGCCGTGCAGGCAGGTGTTCCCATGCGCTTGGGAGCACCTCTGCTCGGCTGACGACAATCCTTTCAAGATCCGGCGACGCAGACACAAAAAAGGCGGGCACGAGGCCCGCCTTTTCTGCTCGAGTGGTGGGTCGGTCTAGAATTTGACCCGCGCACTTACGGCGTAGGTGCGACCGAGCGCGTCGAACGTTGATGGATAGGTATTCCCGCTATTGTAGCTGGTCGAACCCACGTTGGTTCCGACGATCGGAGGCTTCCTGTCCAACAAGTTGCGGACCGTCAGCGTGATATCCAGATTGTCGCTGACACCAAAGCGGCCTGCCAGATCGAAATAGTCCGAAGCACCGATCTTCTGGAAATCCACTTCCTTGTTCAGCGCAGTCGATGTTCCCTGGAAAGCGGGACCATTGCCGTTGATGATGTCGTCCGGCTCCTGCTGGAACTTGCTGAGGTGCCGCCAGAGCAGCGAAAGATCGACCGCACCAAAAGTCGCGGTGGTGCGGACGTTCCAGGAGTATTCCGGCTGCAGCGACCCGCAGTTGACCGAGAAGTACCCGACGCATTCGCGATTGAGTGAAACCGAGGTCGCCTGGAATTTGGTCGAATGCGTCCAGGTGCCGGTGAAGGCGAAGTTCAGCACGGCTGGCCCGATGTCCCGGCGATAATTCACGCCGACATCGATACCGTCGGTCGAGAGCTTGCCCAGATTGGATGAGGCAAGGAACAGCCCGGGGACAGTCGCCGCATCGCCGAACAGGGCACCGGTCACCGGATCACGACGGATAACCGTACAAGCGTCGGTTGCCGAAGCGCCGGTTGCAGGCGTGTTGCCTGAACCGAAACAGGCCGCGATTGCATCGCCTGGGGTCGGGCTGGAGATCGCGTCCTTCACCTTGATATTGAAGTAATCGACGGTGATCGACAGACCCGGCACGAACTGGTTTGGCTGCAGGACGACGCCCAGCGTGTAGGAGTCGGACTTCTCAGGCTTCAGATTAAGGTTGCCGCCACCGGTGTAGTTGACCTGGCCACCCGGATCGGACGTGATGATGTCCACCGTCGCCGTGGTTGCGCCCTGCGCCAAGCAGACGGCGCGGAGTTCGCCGGTGGGCGCCGGGGCGACGCGCACACCATTTGCATCAAGCGTGGCGCACGGATCGTTGCCCAGGTTGGTGAGAGCGGTCTGGATCGGCGAGAAGAGTTCATCGATGTTAGGCGCGCGTACGGCCCGCTGGTAGTTGCCACGGAGCTTAATCCCGTCGACGGGTTCCCAGCTGCCGCCTGCCTTGTAGGTCGTTGCTGTGAATGTCGGCGAGCCGGCAGTATCGACCTTGTACCGCGAGTAGCGAACACCGGTTTCCAAGGTCAGGCTGTGGAAGAACGGCTTGTCCGACACCAGCGGTGCAATCAACTCGCCATAAGCTTCATACACGTCGTAGCCGCCGTTGATGTTCGGTGCGGCTCCGCCGCTGCCGCTGATTTCGCCCGGCGTCTGCGACAGGATGTCCGAGTTCTGCGACGCGCCATATTTCCGATACTCGGCGCCCGCTGCAAACCCGATCGGATCGCTGGCGAACGGCGAGGATACGCCAATGTCGCCGGACAACAGAGCCCGGAACTGGGCAAGGCTGGTCCGGATGGCGACGCTGGTTTCGCCGGTCAAAAACGCGCCCTGCTCGGCTGTGATGCTGCCTTCAGGACCGAACAGATTGACCGGAACGCAGCCCGAGTCCGCCGCGCCGATGCAATCGGTGGTGCTGCTGGCCAACGCTGCCTGGCGGAGACGCGAAACCCGGAGATTGCCGGTGCCGCGCGAGTTGTTCTCGCTTTCGCCATAGGCCCCGCCAATGTCGAGGCCAATGCTGTCAGTCAGATTCAGCTTCACGCCAGCACGGTAATCGAACACCTGCGTAGTGTAGCTGGTCAGGCGAGGCCCGAGTTCGGTCGTCCGCCGCGAAACCGTGGTGTTGAAGGTGCGGTAGTTAGGGTTGGTCGAGCCGTTGGCTAGTGTCGGGCTGGTCGCCGCGGCCGCGGCCGCGCACTGCGCCGCGCTCAATCCGTTCGCGTTGCAGAATTGCGTCCGCGCTGCAGCGGGCAGGTAAGGATTGCTGTAGTTGATGGTGATCGGTGCACCGAAGGCCCCACCGGGTGCGAGAATCGTGTTGACCGTGTTCTTGGAAAACAGACCGCGGGTGTAGACCTCAACCGTATCACTCAGTTCATAGTGTGCCTGACCGAACATGTTGAAGCGTTCGAACGGAGTCTGGAAGATATTGTAGGGATTGAAGTTGAACAGGGCGAAGGTGGTCCGCAGCGCTCCGGTTGCAGGATCGATCTGCTGCGTGGGCGAACCAGGGCGCGTGAAGCGCGATGGTACCGAGGTGCCGGATCCCGATGCCCCGCCACCAAATGAGTCGATGTTGCTGATGGAGTATGGGCGGTCACCCTGGAATACGGGATCAGCCTGCTGATAACCGATCGAGAACACCGCATTTCCGCGGCCATCATCGAAATTCGCGCCGATCGTGACGTCGGTACGGAAGACGTTGCCATCGCCGCGCTCGGTGATCTGGTTGGAGGCGCTAATTTCAACACCAGCGAAGTTGCGCTTGGTGATGAAGTTGACGACGCCCGCCACAGCGTCGGCACCGTAAGTGGTTGCGGCACCACCTGTGAGCACATCAACCCGTTCCACAAGCGCGACCGGAATGTTATTCAAATCGACCACGCCAGCCAGGCCCGCCGGGGTCAGCCGCTGGCCATCCAGCAGCACCAAATTGCGATTGAAGCCCAGGTTGCGCAGATCCGTGTAGCTGGAGCCGCCATTGCCGTTGTTGACAGCCGAACCAATGCTGGGAACCACACCAGGCAAGGTGCGGAGAATATCTTCGGCCACGTTGACCTGGCGCAACTGGATCTCGTTTTCGCCAACAGCCTGCACCGGCGCGGATGCGACCAGGTTCGGGTTGCGGATCAGCGAGCCGGTGACGACGATCTCGTTGCCTGTATCGTCGGTCGCTGCGGAGGCTGGCGCCTGTTGCGCAGCGGATTCGGACGTCTGGACGCCAGCCGGAACAGCAGAGTCAGTTGCCTGCGCAAACGCCGGCTGCGCGACCAGTGCGGCGCCAGCGAGCAAGGTGGACGCCAGAAGGCGGTTTCGGATGTCGAGCTTCATAGAATATTGCCCCTTACTGACGGTGTTTTTCACACTCGCCATGATTCGACGGAACTTTTTGAAAGATCCGACATGTCGTGGTGTATGCATGGTGGGGAATGCTCTGCAACGCGCCTGTCGCTGCGCCGCGTCATTGCCTTCGGAATGTAACATTAGAGACACACCCACTGCACCCGCCCGATCGCAATTTTTGAAGGACTGCCCGTGAATCTACCGCTTTCCCGCATCGTCGCCTTGCTGCTGATCGGCATGATGTCGCCCGTATCTGCGCAGCCCGCGCCCCGCCCGGCGGCGATCGTGACGGCGTTGACCGCGTGCCGGACGGAGAGTGACGCGGCGAAACGGCTCGCCTGTTACGATGCCGCCGCGGCCCGGTTGGCGACCGCGACGGAAAATCGCGAGGTGGTCGTGCTGGATCGTGCCGCCATTCAGGAGACGCGGCGGTCGCTGTTCGGGTTCTCGCTGCCAAGGATCGCTTTGTTCGGCGGCGGCGGTGGGACCAAGGCCGAGGAAAACATCAAGCGCGAGGACATCACCGAATTGCAGACGACCATCAATCGCGTTCGGGAACTGGGAAATGGGCAATATCAGCTGGTTCTGACCGAGGGTGGCACCTGGCAGTCCACGGAAGCGTGGGCCGGCGCCCGGCTTCCGGCAAAAGGCGCCAAGATCCTGATCCGGCGCGCGACGTTGGGCAGCTATTTCCTGAAGGTCGAAGGGGGACGCGCCGTCCGCGGGATGCGCGTCGGCTGACGCCTATGGGTTCACCATCGCGCCCGCCAGCGGTTGTGGGTCGATGCGCCGGCCGGCCCAGGTCATGGCCCAGTGCAGATGCGGGCCGGTGGCGCGGCCGGTCATGCCGATCGCCCCGACGGGTTGCCCGCGGGTGACGCGGTCGCCAGAGGCGACGTCGATGCGGGACAGATGCAGGAAGGCGCTGACCAGGCCGAAGCCGTGATCGATCATCAGCAGATGCCCTTCCAGGCTGAACGGATCGGTCGCAGCGGCAAGGACCACGACCCCGTCGAGCGGCGCGACGATCGGGGTGCCGGTCGGGCGGGCGATGTCGACCCCGGCATGATAGGCGCCGGGTTCGCCGGCATAGATGCGTTGTGACCCGAACACGCCGCTGATCCGGCCGATGGCGGGCCAGAGCGGCGCCTGCCGCCAGCCGTCGCTGGCGACGGTCCGGGCGCGCGCCGCCTGGATCCGCGCGACCTCCGCGGTTCGGCGCGCGATGTCGGCCGGCGTCTTCGGCGTCGCCTTGGGCAGGGTCGGCAGCGACTGGATCGACCAGGTGCGCGGCGTGACGGTCAGTGCGCGCAGGATCACCCGACCGTCGTTCAATGTCGCCGCCAGGTCCGCCGCCGGCCCCGCATCGCGATCGAACCCGATCAGGAAATGCCGGTCCGCCGCCATCGCGACCGGTTGCCCGTCAAGCGCAAGCGCGCGCGTGCCGGCCGGAGCGACACCCTGCACCAATCCACCCTGCCGGATCGGGCCGGTCAGGGCGAAGCCGTCACGCTGCGCACCGGTTTCGCCGGTTTCGGCGACAGCGGCGCGCAGGATCGCGGGCGGCAGCGATAACGGGCCCGGCGTAGTCGCGGCGGGCGCGGCAAGCAGCGTCAGGATCGCAAACGCGCCACCGCCAAGGCCGGTCACCCCTGCGCCATCGCCTGGGTCGCGGCCTGCGCGGTGGCATAGGGTTCCTGGCGATCGACGCTCCAATATTTCAGGCGGTCGAGCGGGATCGCCGCGCCCGTGACGCCGCACACGACATGATCGCCGCGCACCAGCACGCGGAAATTATTGGCCATATAGTGCAGCTTGGCGGGGCGACCGCCGGGAGTCATCAGCATCGTTGCGGTCTCACTCGAACAAGGTGGGCTGGCTGGCCCGGGTCTTGGGATAGGGAGCGCCCCCGGCTTTCTCAACCCGCGCGTCCACCGCGCCATCGGCGAAATGCAGTGTCAGCAACCCGGCGGCACGCGCCGATTCCGCGCTGGTCAGCACCGCGCCACCGGGCCGCCGTTCGACCTTGACATAGCCCCTGGCCAGCGGGCGGTTGGGATCGAGCTGTTCCAGCAAGCGTGCCACCTGCCCGACATGGGTGGTACGATCCGCGATCGGGCGCCGCACCAGCGCGTCGGAGAAGCGCACGGCGCGCAGCCGTTCCCCCGCGCGGTCCACCCGCTGGCGAAGCAGGGACGGGCGGAGCGCGCCGGCGGCATGCGCCAGATCGCCGCGCGCCACCGCCAGCCGTCTACCGAGCGCGCGCGGCAGGCGATCGCCAAGATCGTCCAGCCGCTGCCGTTGCGGCGCGAGCAGCATATCGGGGCTGGGCAAGCGGCGCGCCGTAGCGGCCAGCCGTTCGTCCGCGCGTTCACGATACCGGCGGACGCAGCGGCCGGTGCGCGCCGACAGATCCTGCACCGCCTGCACCAGTTCGGCGCGAACCGGCACCGCGATTTCGGCCGCGGCGGTCGGCGTCGGCGCGCGGCGGTCGGCGGCGAAATCCGCCAGCGTGGTGTCCGTCTCATGCCCGACGGCGGAGATGACGGGGATGCGGCAATCGGCGATCGCGCGGACGACGATTTCCTCGTTGAACGCCCACAGATCCTCGATCGACCCGCCGCCGCGCGCGACGATCAGCAGATCGGGGCGCGGGACCGCGCCGCCCGGTGCGATGCCGTCGAAGCCGGCGACCGCGCGCGCGACCTGACCGGCTGCGGCCTCCCCCTGGACCGCGACCGGCCAGACCAGCACATGCGTCGGGCAGCGATCACGCAGCCGGTGGAGGATATCGCGGATCACCGCACCGGTAGGCGACGTCACCACCCCGATCACGCGCGGCAGGAACGGCAGGGCGCGCTTGCGCTCCTCCGCGAACAGCCCTTCCGCCGCCAGCATGCGCCGGCGTTGATCCAGGAGCGCCATCAGCGCGCCGGCGCCGGCAATCTCCATCCGGTCGATCACGATCTGATATTTGGAACGGCCGGGATAGGTGGTGAGGCGGCCGGTCGCGATCACCTCCATCCCGTCTTCCGGTCGGAAGCGCATCGTCGCCGCCTGCCCCTTCCAGACGACGCCGTCGATGCAGGCGCGATCGTCCTTCAGCGTCAGATAGCAATGGCCGGAACCGTGCCGCTTCCAGCCCGAAATCTCCCCACGTACGCGGACATGGCCGAACGCATCCTCCACGCTGCGCTTGAGCGCGCCCGACAGTTCGGACACGGACAGCGCAGGCGCGTTGTCGCCGGGGGCAGGCTCCGCTAGGAGCCCGGCTGGATCGAAGGGGGAAGCCATGAACGTCCTGTTACTGGGATCCGGTGGTCGGGAACATGCGCTGGCGTGGAAGCTGGCGCAATCGCCGCTGCTGGATAGGCTGCATGCGGCGCCTGGCAACCCCGGCATCGCGGACCATGCGACCTGCCATGCGCTGGATGCGACCGATCACGCCGCAGTGGTGGCATTCTGCGCCGACCAGGCGATCGGACTGGTCGTGATCGGGCCGGAGGCGCCGCTGGTCGACGGGCTGGGCGATACCCTGCGCGCCGCCGGCATTCCTGTGTTCGGTCCGTCGCGCGCCGCCGCCCAACTGGAAGGATCGAAGGGATTCACCAAGGACCTGTGCGCGCGGGCGGGCATCCCGACCGCCGGCTATGTCCGCTGCACCGACCGCGCGGCGGCGGACGCGGCGCTGGCCGGGTTCGCGTTGCCCGTGGTCATCAAGGCGGACGGGCTGGCCGCGGGCAAGGGCGTGGTCATCGCGACCAGCGCGACCGAGGCCGCGGCGGCGCTGGACATGATGTTCGACGGCGGGTTCGGCGCGGCGGGCGCGGCGGTGGTGATCGAGGCGTTCCTGACCGGGGAGGAAGCCAGCCTGTTCGCGCTGACCGACGGCGTGACCACGGTCGCGATCGGATCGGCGCAGGATCACAAGCGGGTGGGGGAGGGTGATACCGGTCCCAATACCGGCGGCATGGGCGCATATAGCCCGGCGCGCGTGTTGACCCCCGCGCTGGAGGCACGCGCGATGGCGGAGATCATCCTGCCGACCGTGCGCGCGATGGCCGATGCGGGGACGCCCTATTCGGGGGTGCTCTATGCCGGGTTGATGCTGACCGAGAGCGGGCCGCAGCTGATCGAATATAATGCGCGCTTCGGCGATCCCGAAACGCAGGTGCTGATGCCGCGGATCGAAGGCGACCTGCTGCCGCTGCTGCTGGCGACCGCCACCGGGACACTGGCCGATGTGCATCCGCCGCGGCTGGTGGACGATGTCGCGTTGACGGTGGTGCTGGCGGCCGACGGCTATCCCGGCGTTCCGGCGCGGGGCGGCGCGATCACCGGGCTGGATGTCGCGGCCGCGACCGGCGCCCTGATCTTCCAGGCCGGCACTGCGGAGGCCGACGGGCAGCTGATCGCCGCGGGTGGGCGGGTGCTGGCGGTCACCGCGACCGGCGCCAGCGTCACCGCCGCGCGCGCCATGGCCTATGCCGCGGTCGACGCGGTCGGTTTCTCCACCGGCTTCTGTCGCCGGGACATCGGTTGGCGCGAAGCGGCGCGCGAAACCGGATGATCCCTGGCGCCCCGCACATCCCCTCCTTCGCACCGATCGCATAAGGCACGCTCATGTTCAGCCATACCCTCGACATCAACAGCATCGGCATCGTGGTCGGTGCCGCCATCGTCCTCCTGATCCTGCTGAAGCTGCTGCTGGGGACGAAGCGGAAGGGCCGGGCGCAAGGGCAGGAAGGGGATGGGGTCGCGGACGGCGCGGCGGCCGCCATCGAGGACGCGATCGGCGAACTGCTGGGTGTCGATGCGCACCCGGACGTGCCCCCGCCCCTGCCCGAGGCGGTCGGCGATCCGGATGTCCTCACCACGCTGAAGGGACTGGGCCCGAAGGCCGCGGCGCAGCTGAACCTGCTCGGGATCACCCGCTTCGACCAGCTGGCCAGCCTCGACGCGGCGCAGCAGGCCGCGATCGACGATCGCATGGGCACGTTCAAGGGCCGCATCCACAAGGATCGCTGGGTCGATCAGGCCCGCTATCTTGCACAGGGCGACCGCGCGGGCTTCGAAACGCAGTTCGGCAAACTGGGGTAAGCCGTTTCGGGAATGTCGTTCGGCAGCGCGGCCACGGTGGCGGCCAGACGACAGGCAGCCGTCAGCGGCATTTTGCAATCGATTGTTGCTCCTGTTCCCAACTATGGTATGACGGCGTCGAGCTCCCAAAAGCGAGGTCGGATAGCGAAGATGTCGATGCCCGTTTCCGGCCCGCAGCCGCACCTGACCTCCGGTTTGAAGCCCCACCTCAGCTTGTCGCGTATCCTGGAAATGAACCTGGGCTTCCTCGGGCTGCAATTCTCGTTCGGGTTGCAGCAGGGGAATATGACACCGATCTACAGCTATCTCGGTGCGTCGGAGGCGGCGTTGCCGCTGTTGCAGCTGGCAGGACCAATGACCGGATTGCTGGTCCAGCCCCTGATCGGAGCGATGAGCGACCGGACCGACAGCCGCTGGGGCCGGCGGACGCCCTATTTCCTGGTGGGCGCCGTGTTGTGTGCGGCCGGGCTGTTCTTCATGCCGCTCAGTTCGTCGCTGCTGATGGCCGTGTCGATGCTGTGGATCCTGGATGCCGGCAACAACATCACGATGGAGCCGTACCGCGCCTATGTCTCGGATCGGCTCAACCCCGACCAGCACCAGATCGGATTCCTGACGCAGAGCGCGTTTACCGGCCTGGCGCAGATGCTGGCGTTCCTGACGCCGTCGTTGCTGGTGTGGGCGGGAATGGATCAGGACTGGGTCGATCCGCACAACATACCCTATACCGCGCGGATCGCGTTCATGGTCGGCGCGGTGCTGAGTTTCACGACCATCCTGTGGTCGATCCGCCGCGTGCCGGAACTGCCGCTGTCGATCGGCGAAAAGGCGCGGATCGCCGCCGAGCCCAAGGGCTTTGCCGCGATGCTGCGGGAAATCGGATCGGCCATCCGCGACATGCCGCCGGCGATGCGCAAATTGGCGCTGATGAGCCTGTTCCAATGGTATGCGATGGCGGCCTATTGGGCCTATGTGATCTATTCGGTCGGGCGTTCGGTGTACGGCACGACCGTGCCGACATCGTCGGGTTTTCATTCGGCAGTGCTGACCAACGGCGAGATGGCGGCCTTTTACAACGGTATCGCCTTCGTATCCGCCTTTGCGATGGTCCCGCTGGCCAAGCGGATGGGAGCCGCGAGCCTGCATGCGGGATGCCTGGTGCTGGCCGGCATGGGGATGCTGTGGCTGCCGCATATCGCGGACAAGGCGATGCTGTTCCTGCCCGCTGCCGGTATCGGCATCGGCTGGGCCAGCATCATGGGCAATCCCTATGTGATCCTGGCCGGCGCCATCCCGCCCGAACGGACGGGTGTCTATATGGGCATCTTCAACATGATGATCGTGATCCCGATGCTGATCTTTTCGGGCACGATGTGGTTGTTCTACGACCGGCTGCTCGGCGGCGATCCGCGCAACGTGCTCACCATGTGCGGGATCCTGATGTTCGCCGCGGCGGCGGCCGTGTGGAGCGTCCGGGAACGGGAGGCGCAGCCTCTGCCGCTTGGCGTCAGCGCCGGATGATCGCCCTGACCGGGCCTATGACGAGCCTGATCCTCGAACGACGCGGGCGCGCGCCGCCGGCCTGGCGCTGGTGGGGGCCGCGTGTCGATGCCGTCGACCTGCCGCCGATCGCCGCCATCCGGCCGCCGGGAACATTTTCTCTCGACCTTGATCAGCCGCTGACGATCGCGCCGGCGTTCGGCACCGGCCGGTTCGGGTCGCCTGCGCTGCGGGCACACCGCGCCGGACGCGCGTTCGCGCACTGGTTCGAAACCATGGCAATCGAGGAGCGTGGCGATGCGGTGATCGTCACGCTGATCGACCGGGCGGCGCGGATCACGCTGGTCCAACAGATCGCCCGCGACGGCGACGGCCTCACCCTGTCGGCGACGGTGACGAACGATGGCGACGACGGCCTCGACATCGCGTGGCTGGCGGCCGGCACGCTGCCGCTGCCACCCGACTGCGCGGGGATCCGCAGCTTCACGGGCCGGCACAATGCCGAATTCGTGCCGCAGGCGGAACCGATGCCGACGCAGGCCTGGGTCCGCGAGAACCGGCGCGGGCTGACCGGTCATGCCGGGCCGCCGGGTCTGTTCGTCATGGGTCCCGATGCGGGCTGGCATGGCGGTCGCGTCCATGCCGCGCAGCTCGCCTGGTCGGGCAATTGCCGGCTGATCGTCGAGCGGGACGACGACGGCGCGTGGACGTTGCAGATGGGCGAGGCGCTTGCGCCCGGCGAACTGCGTCTCGCCCCGGGGGAGCGGTACGAGAGCCCGGCGATGCTGGCCACCTGTTCGAGCACCGGGCTGAACGGCGCGATCCAGGGGTTTCACGCCGCGATCCGCGGGCGTGCGTCCTGGCCGGAAACGGGCATGCCGCCGCGTGCGGTGCATGTGAACAGCTGGGAAGGCTTTTACTTCGACCATGACGAGGCTGCGGTGATGGCGCTGGCCGATCGGTCGGCGGCGTTGGGCGTGGAACGCTTCGTGCTGGATGATGGCTGGTTCAGCGGGCGGCACGACGATACCGCCGCGCTGGGGGACTGGGCGCCGGACAGCCGCAAATATCCGAACGGCCTCGGTCCGTTGGCGCGGCATGTCGTCGGCCTCGGCATGTCCTTCGGATTGTGGATCGAGCCCGAAATGGCCAATCCGGACAGCGATCTGGCCCGCGCCCATCCGGATTGGATCCTGCAGGTCGACGGGGTGCCGCACCTGACCGCGCGACATCAGCTGGTGCTGGACCTTGGCCGCGGTGCGGTGCGCGATCATCTGTTCGCGGCGATCGATGCGTTGCTGCGCGATGTGCCGATCGCCTATCTGAAATGGGATCACAACCGCGATCTTGCGCCGGCGGGCGGTGCGGACGGCCGCGCCGGCTACCATGCCCAGATCGCCGGCGCCTATGCGCTGATCGATCGGTTGCGCGCGGCGCACCCGATGCTGGAAATCGAGGCCTGCGCCGGCGGTGGTGGCCGCATCGATGCCGGCATCGCGCAGCGCACGCACCGGTTCTGGACGAGCGACTGCATCGACGCGGTCAGCCGGGTTCGCATGCAGCGCGGCTTCCTGCATTTCATGCCGCCGGAGATGATGGGGAGCCATGTCGGCGCCAGTCCCGCACATGCGACCGGCCGGCGGCAGGGCATGGCGTTTCGCGCCGCGGTCGCGCTGCCGGGACATTTCGGAATCGAGCTGGATCCCGCCACGCTGCCCGCGCATGATGGCGACATGCTGGCCGCCGCAATCGTGCGCTACAAGCAGCTGCGCGACCGTCTTCATCGCGGCAACGTCTGGCTGGGCGAGGGACCCGACGGCCTGGTGTGGCAGATGCACGGCGGGCCGCGCGACTGGGTGCTCAGCGTGACGCGCACCGATCCCCCGACCGTCCGTCACCCGCCGGCGGTGACGTTGCCGCCCCTGGCGGGCGCCGGACCGATCGGGGTTCGCCTGCTCGATCTTGCCGGCGCGGATTACCATCCCAGCCGCGATGCGCCCCTGTTTGCGACAATGCGCATGCAGGCGGTATCATTCGACGGCGACTGGCTGGCGAGCGCCGGCCTGCCGATGCCGGCGATGACGGCGGAGAGCGTTGCGCTCTTCGCAATGGAGATACGAGACTCATGACCGCTGCCACCCCCTCCTCCGCCGACATCGGCACCGTCGCGCCGCTCGTGCATTGGAGCGCCGAACAGGCCCGACTGGCGGCCGACCAGCCGGCCGCGGCGCTGCCCGTGATCACCGCGGCCGACGTCGTCGCGATCATCGCCGACCATGATCTGTGGGATATGTGGCAGATCGCCTATGCCGATGGCCGAACCGCGATGATCGACGGGCGGAGCTGGTGGTTCTTCCTCGCGACGCCGCGTTTTGCCGACCCCGACGACCGGCATGACGCGGCGCGCATCCGCCTGACCAGCTACGGTGCCGATGGCTGGCGCGATCATGGCGACGCGTTTTCTCAGGATCTCGCACCCGGCAGCCGCGAATGGTCCGGCTCCGCCGTCCTGGAGGCGGACGATCGCACGCTGACGATGTATTTCACCGCGTCGGGGCGGCGGGGCAGCCCGCGATCCTTCGAGCAACGCCTGTTCGAAACGCGCGGCCGGTTCGTCGATGGTCGCGTCGGCGACTGGAGCGTGCCGGTCGAGTCGATCGCGGCGGACGGCACGATGTATCTGCGCGCGGACCAGCCGGATGCGGTGGACGGACGCATCAAGGGCTTTCGCGATCCGGGCTATTTCCGCGATCCGGCGGACGGCGCCGAATATCTGTTGTTCAGTGGATCGGCAGGATGGATCGACGACATCCATGACGGCGTGGTCGGGGTCGCACGTCGCGCCGGTCCGAACGACGCCTGGGCGCTGGCCCCGCCGCTGGTGGACGCGATCAGCGTCAACAGCGAGCTGGAACGCCCGCACATCGTGCTGCACGCCGGACATTATTATCTGTTCTGGTCGACGCAGGGAAAGCGGTTCGTCGACGGGATCGGCGCACCCACCGGCCTGTATGGCATGGTGGCGCCCGGAATGAATGGCCCATGGCGCCCGCTGAACGGGTCCGGGCTGGTGGCCGGCAACCCGCCGGAAGAACCCTATCAGGCCTATTGCTGGTGGGTCACCGGTGAACTGGACGTCATCAGCTTCGTCGATTTCTGGGGCCTGAAGGGTGTCGCACCGGCCGATGCCGCGACCCGACGGGCGCATTTCGGCGGGACGGCGGCGCCCTGGTTCCGGCTGGCGTTGCAGGACGACCGCGCGACGCTGGTCATGGACCGATAAGGCGAGAACGCCCGGGCCAGGGCCCCGGGCAGTCCGTCCGTGGGCGGCGGCATGCCACCTGGTGCCGGATGCCCCCGGTGTATGGCCGGCAACCGGGTCGGGCGGGATCAGGCGCTGTCGCGCACGATCAGGCGGGGTGTCATCTCCACAGACGGGGCGTCGACGCCGTCCATCCGCGCGAACAGCGCATCGATCATCGCGGCGCTGCCGGTGACGAGGTCCTGGCTGATCGTCGTCAACGACGGCACCATCTGTTCGGTGAACGGCAGATTGTCGAAGCCGGTCACGCGCAGATCGCCGGGGACGGAAAGTCCGCGATCGGCCAGGATGCGGACCGTCTGGCGCGCGATGACGTCGGACGCGCAGGCGATCGCATCGATCGCACCGGCGACATGGTCGAGGTTCGCCGTGATTTCGGCGCCCATCACGTCCGACGCCATATGCGTGTTGAGCTGGATCGGCGTGGCGATCCCCGCCGCGCCCGCCGCCGCGCACAGGCCGCGATACCGCTCCGCAATTTCCAGCGTCCTGATTTCGCCCATGAAGGCGATGCGCGTCGCGCCGTGCCCGATCAGCCGTTCGCCCAGCAGGCGCCCACCGGTGAAATTGTCGACGCCGATCGCGCAATGATGCTGGCCGGGTATGTGACTGCCCCAGACGACCAGTGGTCGGTAATCCCGGGCAACCGCCTCGATCACGTCGAACTGGTCCGACTGGCCGATCAGCAGCACGCCGTCGACCATGCCGGAACGTACCACGCGGCTGAGCCAGTCCTCCGCATCGGGGATGATCCGCGACAGCATCACGTCATAATTGCGTTCGGTCAGCGCATCCGCCAGATGCCCGAACAAGGTGAGGAAGAACGGGTCGGAGATATGCTGGCGCCGCTCGTGACCCAGCGGCAGCGCGATGCCGATCACGCCGGTCTGCTGAGTCCGCAACCGGCGTGCCATCTGGTTCGGTTGAAAATTATGCTGCGTGGCCAGCGCTTCGATCCGCTGGCGGGTGGCATCGTTGACGATCGACTTGCCCGCCAGCGCGCGCGACACCGTTCCCGGCGACACGCCGGCCAATCGCGCGAGATCGGCAAGCGTGCGAACGATGCTGGTCGGGTTCGACATGGTCATGCCCGCAACCCTATTCCGTTGGCCGATCGAACAAAAGGAGGAAGCGCGGACCGTGCGCTTCCTCCGCAGGGCAGGGCTCAGAAGCGGTAACGGACCGATCCGGTCACGGTGCGTCCGTACAGGGCGACGTTGCTGAACACCGCGCTGCTGGACGAGAGGATCGGGTTCAGGGTTCCGCCACCCCGGAAGCCGAGCTTGTCGAACAGGTTGTTGACGTTGAGCCCCAGTTCGACCCGGTCGATCGGGCGTACCGTCAAGAAGCCGTTGACGAAGGTCGACCCCTTGATGGTGTAGAGATTGAAGTCGTCCGACTTGGTGCTGCTCTGGCCGTTGATGCTGACACCGAACGCGACGATGCCGGCATCGTAGGAGGGCGAGACGACATAGAGGAACTCCGGCAGCCCGCCCGGACGGTTGCCGACCAGGGCGGCGGTCCCGCTGCTCGTGATCTTCGAATTGGAATAGGTCGCATCGGCGGCAAGGTGGAAGTTTCCGGCGTTCACCCGGCTGGTGAATTCGATGCCGTAGGAGCGATATCCGTTCGAGATGTTCGGATTGTTGTTGGGCGGCGGCAGGCTGATCCGCGTGAAGTCATAGTTGTTTTCGGTCAGCGTCGAGCGGAAGCCCGTGATTTCCAGCGAGTAGGAACCACCGAACACGTCGCCGCGCTGCTTGATGCCGATTTCCTGCTGATTGAGGAAGTTGATCGACGTCGATTTGCCCTGTGCGTTGAGCGAGCCATCAGCGTTAAAGTTATTTGAGAGAACGCGGCGATCGGCGTTGAAGCGTCCACCGCGGCTGGCGCGGGCGAACACGCTGGTGCGGTTGTCGAAGGCGTAGAGCGCGCCGAACGACCAGCTGACATAATCGTCGGTGTAGTCGATATTTTCGACGACCGAACTGAGCACCAGCGAGGGAATCAGCGCGGATCCGAGCGCGTCGGTCACCCGCGTGATAGGACCGGTGACGCCGCCCTGCGCGGTACCTTCGCCGTGCACGCTGTCATAGCGGACGCTGGCGTCGAGATTGAGGCCGCCGACCTCATAGCCGACCTGCAGGAACGGCGCGACGTCGGTGTAGGTCAGGTCGACCCGACGGGCACAGCAGGTTCCCCAATTGTCGTTGAAGCCCGCCTGTCCCGCCGCCGTCAGTTGCGTTCCGGTGGTGGAGAAGAGATCGAGCGGGGCGGCATTTTCGCCGTTGATTTCGCTATACTGCCGGTTGACGTGCCAATCCTGCACGATGTTCTGCTTCATCAGGAACACGCCTGCCGTGGCGGTGGCCTTGCCCGGCCCGACCTCGAACTTGCCGTTCAGCGTCAGGTTGTTGACGAAGTTGTTCATGTTCTTCATCAACGTGTTGATGTTCGGATTGTTGTTGACGTAGGTGCCGGTATATTCCTGCCCCAGATTCGGGCCTGCGGCATAGCGCACCGATCCGACCGTGGCGCCGTTCACCGTCGATCCGATCAGGCCACCAGGGCCGGTGCGCGTCCCGACATTGATGAACTGCGTCGTGAAATTGCCGCTGATCCACTGATAGCGGATGTTGTTGTCGATCGTCAGATTGTCAGTGAGATCATAGTGAAATTGCGCACCGATCCCGGTGACGCGCGGGTGGATGCCCTGCACTTCGGCGGTGCGGACGCCGCCACCATCATAATCGAGATATTGGAAGCTGCGGTTGTAGATCGAATAGGACGATCCATCCCGCCCATCGAAGTTCGGCAGCGGCGAGAAACCGGTGATCTTCGTGCCATTATATTTGGCCAGCGACGGTGTCGTCGTATTGGTCGGTGCCTGTTCATCGAGCCGCTTGAAGTTGAACCGGATGAAACCGCGGTTGTCGGCAAAGTCCTTCGTGAAGTTGCCCTTGACCTGATAGCCGCGCAGGATGTTGAACTTCTCGTTGGTCAGGCCGCCGCCCTTGCGGGCATAACCACCGACGTGGAAGCGCGTCGTATCGTTGATCGGCGCGCCATAATCGAAGTCGACCCGCTGTTCGCGATAGCCGAGACCATTGCTGTAGGCGACCTGGCCGCCGGCCCGATCCCCGGTCTTGCTGATGTAATTGACCACCGCGCCCGGCGCCTGGCTGGAAAAGGTCGAGGCGGAGCCGCCGCGGACGGCCTCGACTCGCTGGACGTTCTGATCGAATCGCAGCCAGTAATCGTTGTTGCCGAAATTGATGTCGCCGAAGAGGACGACCGGCAGGCCGTCTTCCTGCAAGGCGACATATTCGGAACCGCCGGTCGATACCGGAATGCCGCGTACGCCGATGTTGGCGTTGCCGCCGGGGCCGGCGGTGTCCGACGGCTGGAGACCGGGGATGTTGCGCAGCACCTCCGCTTCGGATCGCGGCGTGAAGTTCTGGACCTCTTCCAGGCTGATCTGCGACACGGAGATCGAGCTGCGGAAGCGCGAGCGCACACCCGTGGTCGCGGTGACGACGATGTCCTCGCCCTGCGCGCCCGCGTCGGGAATGCTGCCGGCCGCGGCGGTCGCCTGCGGCTGTGCCGGGCCCGCTTGCAGGGCAAAAGCCGGGGCCGCCGCGAATAGCGCGATCGGCGACGTGCAGGCGAGCATAACCTTGATCTTCATAGCAACCCTCTCCTGATCTTGCCCCGCTCCGGAGGCTACGATTTGGTTAATACCAGCGCAACAATCGTTTGCAAGCGATAATGCAAAGGATTGCAGGGGGATTTCATCGTGATTTTAGAATCAGCAAGCGCCGATGCGCTTCAGATAGTCCGCATGCGACGGCATTGATTGCGCCATCGTGCCGATGGCGCTGGCCAGCCGATCGACAAACCCGGTGCTGGCGGCGGTACCCGCGGACCGATCCAGCAGCGGATCGCCGAACAGCGGCGCGTTACCCTGGCCGATATGAACCGCCAGCCAGCTTGCCGGTCCGAACAGATCCATGTCGCGCGCGATGAGCCGGGCGCCGTTGCGGAAATGGGCGATCTTGAGGGCGAGCGTGTCCGGGATCGGCATCGCCGCGCATTCCCGCCAGAGCGGCGCATCGTCCCGCGTTGTCAGCATGTAATGCAGGATCAGGAAATCGCGGATCCGTTCATATTCGATGATCGCGACGCGATTATATTCCGCGATCGCCAGCGGATCGAAGGCGCGCGTCGGGAAGAAGGCGAGCAGCTTGGCGATACCGGTCTGGATCAGATGGATGCTGGTCGATTCGAGTGGTTCCATGAAGCCGCTCGCCAACCCCACGGCGACGACGTTGCGGTTCCAGAACTGGAGCCGTCGACCGGTCTTGAACTGCAACAGGCGCGGTTCGGCCAGCGCCTCGCCATCCAGATTGGCCATCAGCGTGGCCGCGGCCTCGTCATCCGAGATATGACGGCTGCAATAGACATAGCCGTTGCCGGTGCGGTGCTGGAGCGGAATGCGCCATTGCCACCCGGCCCCACGCGCCGTTGACCGCGTGAACGGCGTCATGCCGTCTCCGCCGGTGCGACACGGGACCGCGACGGCACGGTCGCACGGCAGCCAATGGGTCCAATCCTCGTAGCCCGTGGCAAGCGCGCCTTCGATCAGCAAGCCGCGGAAGCCCGAACAATCGACGAACAGGTCGGCATCGATCCGCCGCCCGTCCAGCAAGGTGACGCCGGCGACGTGGCCGCTATCGCCGTGGAGCGATACATCGCCCACCTTGCCCTCCACCCGGACGACTCCGCGTGCCTCCGCATAGCGGCGCAGGTAGCGGGCATAGAGGCCGGCATCGAAATGATAGGCATAGTCGAAGGTGGAGGCGACGCTGCGCGGATCGGCCATCGGCGCTGCGAAGCGCCCGCGGCTGGCCGCCCCCCAGGCCATCGAAAGATCGTCCAGCGGCACATGCGATCCCGCCGCCCGCGCCGCCAGCCAATGCTGATGCACGGCCACCAGATCAAATGGTTTGCCGAACGTCCCGAACGGGTGGAAATAGCGATGGCCCCGCTTTGCCCAATCGACGAATTCGATCCCCAGCTTGAACGTGCCCTTCGTTTCGCGAAGGAAATCGGCTTCGGCGATGCCCAGCGTCTCGTTGAACAGCTTGATCGGCGGGATGGTCGCCTCCCCCACGCCGACCGTTCCGATCTCGTCCGATTCGATGAGCGTGATCGTGCATCGCGTGCCGAGCGCATGCGCCAAGGCGGCCGCCGTCATCCATCCGGCGGTACCACCACCGACGATCAACACCGACCGGATCGCATCGTCTGAACCGTTCAACGCCCTGGTCCTTCGAAGATAGCAGCGAGAGGCTTCATCGCTGTGCTCCTGGATACTGAGCGAAATCAGCGAAGGCAATCGATTGTAAGGACGCCGGGGAGGGTGCGGCGCGGCGCTGTTGGCCCGATCCGCGACCGTCCGCGGCGGATATGTCCAACGGCGCCGGCAAACCCGCCGCCGATCCGATCATCTGGCTTGCAGCAGCCGGTCGAGTGCCTGCGCAACGGCGGTCATGCCCGCAAGATTGGGATGGAACGGCACCATGACGGGCGGGCCATCGGGGGACGGAAACCCGCTGGTCCAGGGATCGGGCGCGCACGCGCCATGGCCCGCGGACAGGCGGGATGCCCGCAACACATCGACCTGTGCCGCCCGCGCCACACTCGCGGTCAGAGCGGCAAGACGCGTCGCCACGGCACGGCTGGCGACCGCAGCGTCCGCGGGCATGGCGATCCGCGCACAGGTGCCGGTGGGCGGAAGGACGGTGAGATAGTCCACGAGAACGATCCGCGCCGATGGCGCACGGGCCCGCGTTTCCGAAACGACCCTCCGCAAGGAAACCGCCAGCGATTGCCACGCCTGTTCGGTGACAGCGGGAGCCTCCTTGCAACGGGGATCACGACGATCGGCGGGGAGCCGGCTGCACGCCGCCCACGACAGCCCGCCGATATAGCCGACATCGTTGCCACCGATCGTGATCGTGACCAGCGCCGTGTCGCGCGTGACGGCGTTGATCTGGGGCGGCACGTCCTGCCAAGGGCCAAGAATATGCTCCGTCGTGGCGCCACTACAGGTGACGTCGATCAGTTCGAGCCGACGAAGCCGGGCGAGTTGATGCGCATAATTCCCGGTCGACCGGCCGCAGCGATCGCCGGGCTGGGCCATGGGCGCAATGCCGGGACCGGCGGCGAACGAACTGCCCATGGCGACATAGGTCCTGCCGGGCGGTGCAGTGTCGACCGGCCCGGGAAGCGTCGCGCACCCGCCGATCATGACCGACAGCGCGATCGAACACAGTCGTCCGGCCACGGTCCTGATGCCGAGACTGATCATCATTCCATCTCCCGAAGGCGTCCCAACCAAATGTACGCCGGCGACCGCGATGTTCATGGGCCGCGCGGCAGGGCGGCCTGTCCGGTTCGTCGCGGCCGGCGCCCCAGTCAGCCAGCAGCCAGGCCGCGGCCTGCGCCCCCGGACCGGCCATCGTGAAACATGTCCCGCAGCGTCGTGCGGGCAGCGATCAGCCGATGAACGATCTCGTCACGATTCTGGACGAAGCGTTGGGTGGGGACCGGAACCGAAAGCCCGAACCAGTTATACGCTTCGTCGCTGAAGCAGAAACCCACCGCACAGATTCCAAGCGAATGTTCCTCGGCATCGATGCCGATCCCCGTCTCCCTGGTCGGTTCCAGATTGGCGAGCAAGCCGGGAAGGTCGGTAATGGTGTTGGACGTCAGTTGTTCGTAGCGCGTGCCGATCAGGCTCTCGATCTGCGCCGCGGTCGCCGTCGCGAGATAGGATTTGCCGACCGAGCTGCAGTGGAGCGGAAACGCGTCGCCGACATGGCTGACGGCCATCAATCGCTGGCGTCCGGCGACCTGATCCAGGAACACCATCTGATTGCGGGAGATGGTGGCGAAATCCACCGTCTCCGCCAGTTCGTCGGACAGCGCCTGCATCAGGGGACGGATCCGATGGATGATCGTGGGAAAGGCCAGACGTGCGAGCCGCAACACCTCCGGCCCGAGCACGATGCGGCCGGGTTGCGTGCCCCGCACCACCAGCCGCTCGGCTTCCAGCGCGCTGATCAGCCGCTGGACGGTCGAACGGGCCAGTCCGACCCGCTGCGCGATCTTGCCGAGACTGAGTCCCTCCGGTGCGTCGCCCAGGGCCCGCAAGACCGCCGTCGCGCGCACGATGACCCCAACACCGATCGACTCTTCTGTCATGCGTCCGTCGTTCCTGCCCGCTTGTCCGTGTTCGGTGCCGAATGATCGGCAGCCTGTCGGTCCACCATACGGTACGAACGCCGTCGGGCAATCACTTCCCCCGTGCCGGATCCGCGATCCGCGATCCGCGTCAGAATTTGAACTCCAGGGTAGCACCATAGGTCCGTGGCGGTTCGAAGCTGATGCCGGTGCCGCCCGCAGTCGATCCGAGCTGGGTCACGACATCGGTGTTGGTCAGGTTCTTGCCCCAGAGCCGGAGCCCCAGACCGGATCGACCGGTCCATCCCAGGGAGGCCGACAGCGTCACATAGTCGTCGACACGGCGAAGATTGTCGACTTCGGCATAATAGCCGTCGTTGTAGAACAGGTTGGTGTTGGCGGTGACCTTGCCGCCGAATGCCTCGACGCCATAATCAAGACCGAGATTGCCGGTGAACGGCGATGTGAAGGGCAGCTGATTGCCCTGGGCGTTGAGGCCGAACGACGCCGCCGTCCCTGTCGTGTTGCCGCCACCGGCGCGGGGAACGCTGTAGATGGCATTCGGGAAATCGCCGAACCGGCCGTGGATCAGGCTGGCACCGCCGAACAGCTTCAGCCCGCGGGCCAGCACGACCTCCAGGTCGATATCCGCGCCATAGATGGTCGCCTTGGGCCCGTTCGTGATGCCGATCGTGCCACCGAACGCACCCGGGAAAAAGCCGACCTGGATGTTCCGGTAGTCATAATAGAAGAACGATGGGTTGATCCGCAACCGGCGGTCCAGCAGCTGCATCTTGAGCCCCGCTTCATACGCGTCGAGCGTTTCCGGCAGATACGGGGATTTCACGTCCGGGGTGGAGATGTTGTAGCCGCCGCTTTTGAACCCGCGATTATAGGACAGATAGGCCAGGCTGTCGGGGGTCAGCTGATAATCCAGCGCGATGCGCCAGGTCAGTTTGTTGAAGCGTTTCGTATCCGCCAGCGCGTCCGAACTGACCAAAGCCCCCGTCGCCACGCGGGTCCGTACGGTGGCGGTATCGATGTCGCGCTTCTCGCTGGTGTAGCGCAGGCCCGCGGTGACATTCAGCAGCGGCGTCAGCGCGTAGGTCGTCTGACCGAAAGCGGCCAGCGAATCCGTCACCTGACGTCCGACGTTGGTGGCGAGCAATCCCGATGGAACGACGGTCGGCGGCCCGACCCGGTTGGGGGTCACGAGCGGCGTGTAGACGAGGCTGGGATCGAAGGCACTGCGTGCGTGGAAATAATAGCCGCCCAGGATCCAGCGAAGCGGCGTGAGATCGCGTGAGGACAGTTGCACTTCCTGGCTGAACTGCCGATCGCGTTGGACATTGTCGATGCGCGCGACATTGGCCGGGGTGCGATCGAGATCGAACGCCGACGTGAAGACGGATTTCCGGAAGGCAGTGATGCTGACCAGGTTGACGGCGCCCAATTCCTGATCGGCGCGCAGGCTGACGCCGCCGCCATCCAGCGACCGCAGGGTCGGAATGTTGTTGTTCGAGTTGAAGGCGCCGGTCGGCGGTGTGGGA
>NZ_DASVTO010000007.1:0-8446 GCF_036387535.1 Sphingomonas sp. | reverse complement strand
CGGTAGCCGAGTTCGAACGTGTTGGTCGTCTCGCCTACCGGCGACACCACTGCCGAGCGATAGAGGTTGTCCGTGCTGGGTGCCGAGAAGTTGCGGCCGTAGGAGCCGTAGACGCTGTGCGGTCCAGCGATGTTCAAGGTGACACCGGCCGAAGGCAGGATCGGGCTGTATTTGATCGTTTTCGAGAGTGGGGCGTAGTACAGGTTTGCCAGCTGTGCCGGTGTGGCACCGACGCCAGCATAGTTTGTCGGAACGATCGTAAAACCGACAGGCAGGATCGTGCCGGGCGTGGCCGCGAGGATCGTGCCGCAGGTCACGTTGCCGGACGAAACCTGCGTGTAGCAGTTCTGCTGCAGGTCGCGCTTGAAGAAGGGTGCGCGCAGACCGAGCGTCACCGTCAGCTTGTCCTCAAGGAACCGGCCAAAATACTCGCCTGAAATCTGGTTCAGCAACGCGACCGATCGCCGATCGCGGTTCTGCAATGTCGTGCCGTCGGATGCCAGGATACGCGCGTCGGTATTATACTTGCCCCCGAACACGCTGATCGGGTTGCCGGCCGGATCCAGATAGCCGAATTCACCGGTCTGGCGATGCTCACCGCGATCCCAGCTGTAGGCGACGCGCAGGCGGTTGCTCGGGTTGAGTTCATAGATCAGGGACGACAGCACCGTGTAGCGGTTGGTGCGCGTGTTGCTGGGCTGATAGACGCGGATCGTATCGAGCTTGTCGCCGTCGCGGTTCAGGTCGACGCCGAAGGCACCGGTCGCGATCTGCACGGGGGTCAGTGCGGCCGTGCTGGTCGGCGCCACCAGACGACGATCGGTTTCCGAAAGCGCGGTCGTGCCGCCACCATTGGCGAGCGTATACTGATAACCCGGATCGATCGTCAGGATCAGGCCGTCGGCCAGCGTGAAGCGGCTGCTGCCGCGGATGTTGGCAGTGTTCGACGGATTGATGCGGAGACCGAAATAGTTGGTGCAGCTTGCCGTGTTCGAGAGGTTGGTCGCAGAGCCGGCATTATCATTCTGTATGGTGCCACGGCCGGGCGTGGAGAGCGCACAGGTGTTGAAGTTGTCGAAGTTGCGGTTCGTCGCGAAATCCGATGCCAAGCCATTATTATAGGACGCATTGCGGTTGCGGTTATAGTGGCCCGCGACCGACAGGAAATCACCGTTCGATCCCAGCGGTTGATACACGCGCGCATTATACTGCGTCTTGTAGAGATCGCCCGAATTGCCCGTGAACTTGTTGTAATGCTGATTGGAATAGGAGAAGAAGGCCTTGGTGCCGAAGCTGGTCAGCGTGCCGGTGTTCACCATGCCGAAGAAGCGGGTATAGTCGAACTTGCCGACCGAGCCATCGAACAGCGCGCCGAGTTCGTCGCTGGGGACGATCGTGCGATAGGACACGACACCGCCCGCGGCGGACGGCGTCGGACTGTCGACATCGGTGGTCCCAAGGTTGACCGAAATCTGGTCGATGATTTCCGGGTCCTGCGTCTGGTTCGAATAGATGGCGTAGTTGCCGGTGTCGTTGAGCGGCAGGCCGTCCCACAACAGTGCAACGCGGTTGCCGGGGAAACCGCGGATACGCAGATTGCCGCCCGACGAGCCATAGGGATCGGTGTTGGTGAAGTTGACGCCCGGAACCTGGTTGAGCGCGGCAATCACCGACTGGCCGGCGCTCTGGTGACTGAGAAACTCCTGGGTCAGGATTGTGCGGGTTTTCGGCACGTCGGGAATGACGACGCCGCCGACGCCCCTGGACAGTCGCGTGCCGGTAACGACGATGGCGTCGCCCTTGCTTTCGATCGTGTCGGTCCCGGTCGACTGCGCATAGGCGCCCGACGTGGCGAGTGCGCCGAGTGCGCAACCAATCAGAAACTTATTCATGCCTAGAAATCCCCAAGCGTCCGCGTCATCGGCCGGTCTGGCTTGCCCTCCCGAACTCGACCCCGGCCTGTGGCTTGTGGGTGACGAGGATCCGGTGGGCGACGATGTGGCGGTGCAACAAGAGCGTCCGTTACGCGACTCGTCGCACGGGACCAAGCGTTTGTCGCACGCTGCCGAGTCGCGGAGTCTGCGCCCGATCGGTCAGGAAACATCGGCCATGTTCCTGAAAAACCGTAGCTTTACCTGTGTGTCATCGCGTCGTCACATATTGCGCTATTAGGGGTCGGCTGAGCACCGGCGGTCGGGGTTCCATGGACCGCAGTCGAATTTTGGCAGCTGTGTTTTTCGCGCAACAATCCGGATGGCAGTTCCCCCTGTTTGCGGGTCTGGTGGGGCTGGTCATCGGGAGTTTCCTGGCCACGGTGGCGCTCCGCTGGCCGGCCGGGCGGTCGGTGGCGACGGGGCGGTCCGCGTGCGACCAGTGCGGACGGACGCTGCGCTGGTGGGAATTGCTGCCGCTGCTGTCCTGGCTGGCGCTGGGCGGACGATGCGGGCGCTGCGGCGGCGCGATCGATGTGCGACATCCCGCGGTGGAGGCGGCGGCCGGGCTTCTCGCGCTGCTGCTGTCGGTCCTGTTGCCGCCGCCCGCCGCGCTGGCGGGCATGGGGCTCGGCTGGACCCTGCTGCTGCTGACTCTGCTCGATCTGGATCATTACTGGCTGCCCGACCGGCTGACGGTGCCGCTGTTGGCCGCGGGACTGGCGGTGGGCGCGATCGGGATCGGGCCGGCGTGGCCGGACCGCGCGATCGGTGCGGCGGCCGGCTGGGGCACGCTGGCGCTGGTGGCGTGGGGATATCGGCGGTGGCGCGGGCGCACCGGGCTGGGCGGGGGTGATCCCAAGCTGTTCGGTGCGATCGGCGCCTGGGTCGGCTGGGCGATGCTGCCGATGGTGCTGCTGATCGCCAGCCTGTGCGGGATCGCGCTGGTGCTGGGCGCGGCGACGTTGGGGCGGCGGATGACGGCCACGACGCGTATTCCGTTCGGGCCGATGCTCGCGCTGGCGGGACTGGTGGGCTGGATTGGCGTCGCCGGGTGAGGATGCGCCTCAACCGGTGACGGGAAAGCACGCCGCGACGCGCGCGGCGCCGCAGAGCCGGGTGGCTGCGGCACGGTCCGCTACCGGCCCGACCTGAAGCCGGACGACGGCGCCGGCCTTTTGGTAAGTGGGCGACAGGTTGGCGAGTGCGGGCGCCCGGGCGCGGAGCGAGGCCCAGGCGGTGCGCGCGCCGGCTTCGCTGCCATAGGCGCCGACCTGAATCCGCCAGCGGCCGGCGGGTGCGGGCGCGACGGCCCTGGGCGCCGGTTTCGGCGCGGCGGCGGCGGTGCGGACGGGGGCCGGCGTGGGCGGCGCGGGCGTCCTGGACGCGGTGGTGGCCGCCACGCGTGACATGGCGGGCTGCACTGGTGGCGGCGACTTTGCGAGTGCCGTGGCGAGTTTCAGACCACGCTGGCGTTCCTCCAGCGGAATGAACTGGTCCATCTGTTTCAGGGTCGCGGTCGCCTGCGGCAGGCCGGCGGCGGCCGACCGTGTCATCATCGCATAGGCGCGCGGCCAGTCCTTGGCGACATTCTCGCCATTGAACAGCGCGGTGCCATAAAGATATTGCGCGCGAGGATCACCCTGCTCCGACGCCTTGGCCAGCCAGGGCAGCGCACCGACCCGGTCGCCATTCTGGAACATGATGAGGCCGAGATAGCCGCCGGCCTGTTCATGGCCCTGTTCGGCGGCCTTGCGATACCAGCTTTCGGCGAGGCGTTGGTCGGTGGGAACGCCGCGACCGAGCTTGTACGCCTGCGCCAGGTTGAACTGCGCATCGGCATCACCGGCGTCCGCGGGCCCGCGCCAGGCGGCGACCGCGCCGACATAATCACCCGTCTGCCACAGATCGACGCCGCGTTTCACGACGGGGTTGGCGGGTACGGGATCGGGCGGCGCGGTGGGCGCGCGCGGTGCCTGCGCCGGCGCGGCGGTGGCGGACAGCGCGATCAGGACGGCGACGATACGGGCAGGCGACATGGAAAATCCCGGACATCTTCTGGCGATCGGTCATCGCATAGGGACGGCATGGTTAACAGTCCGTTCGCGGGATGCGGACGTGATCTGCTTAACGGTTTGTTTGCCGTGATCGTGGCAAGCCTGCGCCCACGGCGAAGGCGGGTGCGGCCCGAAGCATGATCCTTCGCGCATGATCCTGTTCTGGAAGGCACGCCGATGAAGATCTCCATCCTGAGCCGGGCGACCGCCGGTGCCGCGGCGATCACGCTGATGATCGTGGGCTGCACCCCGGGCGGGCACGGTTCCGTGCGGTCGGCATCGGGCCGGGCGCCGTCGTCGGCGAAGGCCGCCGCCCAGTTTGCGGAGATGGGCATCACCGCGATGCGGCGGCGGGAAGGCGCGTTGGCGGTGACGATGGCGGAACGGGCGGTCGCGTCCCAGCCGCAGGCGGCACGGTACCGGGCGCAGCTGGGCCAATCCTATCTGCTGGCCGGGCGGTTCGCGTCGGCGATCGACGCATTCCGTGATGCCGCGGCACTGGCGCCCGACGATGGCCGCGTGCTGCTGGGCGCGGCATTGGCGCAGGGCGCGCTGGACCGGCAGGCGGCGGCGCGCGCATCGGTCGACGCGGCGCGCGGACGGATCCCGGAGTCGGATCGGGGACTCGCGCTGGCGCTGGCCGGCGACAGCGATGGCGCGATCGCCATCCTGGAGCCGGTGGCGCGCGCGGCGGACGCGACGCCCAAGATGCGGCAGAACCTGGCGCTGGCCTATGCGCTGGCCGGCCGATGGAATGTGGCGCGATCGACCGCGGCGCAGGATGTGGTGCCGGCCGATCTGGATGCGCGGATGGCGGCCTGGGCCAAGCTGGCGGCACCGCAGGCGCGGATCGACCGCATCGCCGCGTTCCTGGGCGTGACCCCGGTGGCGGCGGATACCGGCATGCCGATGCAACTGGCGCTGGGTGTGGCGCCGGTCATGCCGGCGACGGTGGCGCCCGCCCCCGCGCAGGTCGAGATGGCGGCGTTCGCGCCGGTGGCGCCCGTGGCGCCCGTGGCGGAGGTCGCGGCCGAGACGGTCGTGCCGATGATGACGGCGCAGGCGACGCCGGATACGGTCCCCGCCTTCATCGCGCCAGACGTCGCCGCGCCGACGATCGCGACACCCGCCCTGGTGGAACCACGCGCGCCGACGCCGCGGCGACCGGCGGTGCCGACGATGCTGATGCGCGCCGACTATATGGTTCCGGCACCCGGGCGTGGGCTGTGGTCGGTCCAGCTCGGGGCGTTTTCCAGCGGGCATTCGATCGAGGACGCCTGGGACAAGGTGCGGCGCACGGTGCGGCCGGTGGCGGGCATGATGCCCTTGTCGTCGACGATCCGGACGCGCGGCATGCTGTTCCAGCGGCTGGCGGTGGGTGGGATCGGCAGCCGGCCCGAAGCGGTCGCGCTGTGCGAGCGGGTACGCGCCGCGCGTGGCGTGTGTTTCGTGCGGACCGTGACCGAGGAAGCGCCGCTGAGAATGGCGGCGAAGGCATCGCCGGTGCGGATCGCCGCCCGGTAATGCGCTATGCCGGGCGATAGGTCTGTGCGACCGCACCACCCGGAAACGCTTTCGACTCGATCAGCCGGAGCCGCAGAGGTGCCGCGAGATCGGAGAAGATCGGCAGGCCGGTGCCCAGCGCGACGGGGATCACCAGCAGGATGAACTGATCCACCAGCCCGTGCGCGACGAGACTGCGCGCGAAGCCGACCCCGCCATGGGCGATGATCGGCTTGCCCGGTTGCGCCTTCAGCATCGCAATCTCGTCAGCCAGGTGGCCGCGCGCGACATAGGCGTCTGCCCAACTGTCGCCGCCCGCCTGCTGCGGGGTTTCCGGCAGCTTCAGGTCATGGCGGGCGAACACCGCCTTGGGGATGTCGTTCATCGGCGGGGCGAACATGTCGGTGGCGGTCGGCCAATGACCGGCCATGGCACCGAACGTCCGGCGGCCCATGATGTGCAGGCCCGCGGTCCACAGGGTGGCGACGGACCAGGTTTTTGCCTCGGGATCGGCTCCGAACATCCAGCGGTTGCCGCCGTCCAGGTCACTGACGAACCCGTCGACCGAAATCGACATCTTCAGGATCAGGTCGCGCATGCCGTCCTCCCAGACCAGATTCCCGCGCCGCGATCTACAGGATGCGGCCGCCCTTGATGACGGTGCGGACGCGGCCCTGCACCGGTAGCCCGTCGAAGGGCGTGTTGCCGGCGACGGCGGCCATCGTCTGCGCGCTGATCCGCCAGGGAGCGTTCTCGTCCACCAGGATCAGGTCGGCGTCGGCGCCGGGAGCCATTGAGCCGCCGGGCAGGCCGAACCGGCGGGCGGGCGCGGCCGAGAGCAGATCGAACAGCCGCGGCAGGGAGATCAGCCCGTCGCGGACCAGCCCCAGCGACAGCGCGAGCAAAGTCTCCGCGCCGGCCATGCCGGGTTCGGCCTCCGTAAAGGGCAGGCGTTTTTCCTCCGACCCGCGCGGATCGTGACCGGAACAGAGCAGGTCGATCGTGCCATCGGCGATCGCGGTGCGCGCCGCCTGGCGATCCGCTTCGCAGCGGAGTGGCGGCGACAGGCGGGCGAAAGTCCGGAACGGCCCGACTTCCGCATCCGACAGATACAGATGCGCCGGCGTGATGCCGCAGGTGACGGGCAACCCCCGCGCCTTGGCGGCGCGCACCAGATCGAAGGCGGCGGCGGTGGTGAGTTGGCGGAAATGAAGCGCGGCGCCGGTCTGTTCGGCCAGCATCAGATCGCGCGCGACCGCCATCGCCTCCGCAATTGCCGGGGCGGAGGGGAGACCGAGCCGCGTTGCGGTTTCACCGTCGGTGGCGACCGCGCCGCGGACCAGCCCGTCATCCTCGGCATGGGCGATGGTGACAAGGCCGAGCGCGCCGGCATAGCCGAGCAACCGGTGCATGACGCGCGCATCGGCGATGCGGGCGCGACCGGTGGCGACGGCGCAGGCGCCGGCCGCAGCCATCAGCCCGATTTCGGCCAGTTCGGTGCCGCCAAGACCGTGGGTGGCGGCCGCGATCGGGTGAACCCACAAAGCCGGCTTGCCGGCGGCCAGCGCGCGTTGCACCAGGGCGCCATCGTCGATGGGCGGCGACTGATCGGGCATCAACGCAGTGCGGGTGATGCCACCCGCCGCGAAGGCGGGCATATCGATCGCGAAGCAGCCGATATCGACGATGCCCGGCGCGATCAGCGCGCCGCGCGCGTCCAGCGTCTCGACACCGGGGGGCATGTCGATCATGCCGACCTCCGCGATGCGGCCGTCGCGGATCAGGACGCCGCCCGCGATCACGCTGCCCGCCGCCGGATCGACGATGCGGCCATTCAGGATGGCGAGGCTGGTCATGCCCAGCCCGCAATCCCGCGCCGGCCGCGGGTGAGCACGTCGAGACAGGCCATGCGGACCGCGACCCCCATTTCCACCTGTTCCGTGATGGCGGACCGATCGAGATCGTCGGCGACGCTGGACGCGATTTCGATCCCGCGGTTCATGGGGCCGGGGTGCATGACCAGCGCATCGGGCTTTGCGCGTTTCAGCCGGGCCGGGGTGAGGCCGTACAGCGCATGATATTCGCGCGGGGAGGGGACGAAACCGCCGGCCATCCGCTCCCGTTGCAGGCGGAGCATCATGACGACGTCGGCGCCGTCCAGCCCGGCGTCGAAATCCGTGAAGCGGGTGACGTTCATGCGTTCGATCGCGGGCGGCAGCAGCGTCGGCGGTCCGACCACGCGGACATCGGCGCCAAGTGCCGTCAGCGCGAGGATGTTGGAGCGCGCGACCCGGCTGTGCAGCACATCGCCGCAGATCGCGACCACCTGTCCGGCGATCGCCCCGCGCCGGCGGCGGATGGTAAGTGCGTCGAGCAGCCCCTGCGTTGGATGTTCATGCTGCCCGTCGCCGGCGTTCAGCACCGGGCAGTCGACCTTGTCGGCGATCAGCTGGACCGCGCCGGACGCGTCGTGGCGGATGACGATCACGTCGGCGCGCATCGCGTTCAGCGTGACCGCGGTGTCGATCAGCGTCTCGCCCTTCTTCGTGCTGGACGTGGCGGCGTGCATGTTCACGACGTCGGCGCCGAGCCGCTTGCCCGCGATTTCGAAAGACAGGAGCGTGCGGGTGCTGTTTTCGAAGAACGCGTTGATCTGGGTCAGCCCGGTCAGGCGGTCGTCATGCTTCGACGCGCCGCCACGGTTGAGCGCGATCCAATGTTCGGCCTCGTCGAGCAGGAAGGTGATCTCGTGCGGCTGCAGCCCGGCGATGCCGGTGAGATCGCGGTGCGGAAACATGGGATTGCCGGGGCGATCCGATCGGCTGCGCACGGCGGGGGGCTGTTCCATCGGGTGCGGGGTGTAGGGCCGGAGGTGCGGGGAGGGCACGCCCTCTCCCGCACTCGGGAGGGGGGAAGAAGGGCTACATCGTGGTCAGCCGGGCGCTCGCGCCCTGG
>NZ_DASVTO010000006.1:0-2858 GCF_036387535.1 Sphingomonas sp. | reverse complement strand
CGGTTCAGGATGACCACTCAAAGCGATCAAAGGTAAAAGCGCCGTCCAGCACCCCAACCCCGTTTCCAGGAGAGCGCCGCTGACAAACAGAGATCTAGGCGACACCCACGAAAGGGTCAAGACAGAAATTGCAGTTTTGTGATGGTTCCGTGCAAAACCCGGTAAAACCGGGGTTTTGCGGTGGCTTGAACAGCGGTCGCGTCCGATCGAGAACGGGTCCGGATGCGCCGACTCCGACAGCGTTGTCCGAATCAGGCCGGCCGATCGCTCAGCTGGAGCTGATATAGTCGCGCAGCGCGGAGGCTTCGGCTTCGATCCCGTCGATGCGGTGCTTCACCAGGTCACCGATCGAAACGAAGCCGACCATATGGTCGCCGTCGACGACCGGAAGATGGCGGATCCGGCGCCGCGTCATCAACGACAGCGCCACCAGGATCGGCATGTCCGACGTCACGGTGATCGCCGGCGCAGTCATGACATCACCCGCCGTCCGTTCGATCAGCGCCGCGCCCTCGGCCGCCAGCCGGTAGACGATATCGCGTTCGGACAGGATCCCGGCCACCTGATCACCGGTCATGACCGGAACTGCGCCGATGCGGTGCTCGGCAAGCAACCGTACAACGTCGGCTACCGCGGTTCCGGTCTGGACCGACATGACCGTTCCGTCACGGCCACGCAGGATTTTCGCGATTGTCATTGTCAATGCCTCCTCTTCCCATGACGGCACCATCGGCGTCCGCCGGCTTGATGATGCGCCCGGCTTCGGCATAAGGCCACAGGCTACGCGCATCTGCGCGACCCGTATGGACGAAGGATGCCGCCATGGACGATCGCCGCAACCGGCTGTCCGATCCTGATTATGCCGCCTTCGCCTGGGGACGATACCGCCGCGTCATGCGCTGGATGCTGCTGTTCGCCGCGGCCGCGATCGTGGTCGCGCTGCTCTACCTGAAATTGTCGGGTGCACCGTTGACGCTTCACCTGATGATCGCCACCGCGGCCGGCGTCGGCGGCACGGTCCTGCTCGGCACCGCGCTGATGGGGCTGGTATTTCTGAGTTCCGGCAGCGGGCACGACGCCGACGCCGCCACGCATGAGGAAGAACCATGACATCCACGCCCGAACCCGTCCTGCGGGTGGTACCCGGCCCCGGTGACATCAACGCCAACGGTCATATCTTCGGCGGCTGGGTACTGAGTCAGATGGATATCGCCGCGGGCATCGTGGCCGGCCGAACCGCGGACGGCGCGGTCGCGACCGTCGCGATCGATGCGATGGCGTTTCTGCAGCCGATCCTCCTGCTGGACATCATCTCGGTCTATGCGGTGGTGGCGCATCGTGGCCGCACGTCCATGAAGATCCGGATCGAGGTGATCGCCAGTCGGGATCGCGGCCGGCGTCAGGTGAAGGTGACCGAAGGCATGTTCACCTTCGTCGCGCTCGACGAGAATCACCGGCCACGCCCCCTGCCGACGGAATAGCCATGGCCTGGGCACTGCTGATCCTGGGCGGCCTGTTCGAGGTTGGGTTCACCACCTGCCTGCGGTTCGTCGCCGGTTTCCGCAGCCTGCCCTGGACGTTGGGGTTCCTGGCGTCCGTCGGCATGTCGATGACGTTGCTGGAGATCGCCGCGCGCAGCATTCCGATGGGTACCGCCTATGCCATCTGGGGCGGGATCGGCGCGCTTGGCACCGTGATCGTCGGGATGATCTGGTTCGGCGAACCGGTCACGCCCTTGCGGATCGCGCTGATCCTGGCCGTGGTGGCGTGCATCGCCGGGCTCAAGCTGAGCGCGGGGTAACTGTCGCACGGTCGGGTCCACCGGCCCGTGCGACAGTTCCTCAAGCCTGGTTCAGGCCCGGGTTCAGGCCTGATTCGCCTTGTCGGTTTCGCGGCGGAGATGCTTGGCAGGCTCCTGGCCCGTCGACTTGGCGACCTTGGCGGCTTCGATCGCTTCGACGATGATGCGCTTGGCTTCGGCCGTATCGCCCCACTGGCCGACGCGGACCCACTTCTTCTTCTCCAAATCCTTGTAATGGGTGAAGAAATGCTCGATCTGCTGCATCACGATCTCGGGCATGTCCGAGCTTTCGCTGATCTTGCTGTAATAAGGAAAGGTCGCATCGACCGGCACCGTCAGCAGCTTCTCGTCGCCGCCGGCTTCGTCTTCCAGCTTCAACACCGCGATCGGACGCACGCGCACTACCGATCCCGGAATGAACGGCGACCGCGCGACCACCAATGCATCCAGCGGATCGCCATCGGGCGACAGCGTGTGGGGTACGAAGCCATAATTGGCCGGATACCGCATCGGCGTATGCAGGATGCGATCGACGAAGAGCGCGCCCGACTTCTTGTCGAACTCATACTTCACCGGCTCGCCCCCGACGGGCACCTCGATGATGACGTTGAGGCTGTGCGGCGGATCATCGCCGATCGGAATATATTCGATGTTCATGCCGCGGGGATATCGTGCCGCCTGCCGACGCTCAAGGGTGATTTTCCTGTACGGTGCGGCCTACCCCCGCGACCGGTGCGGATCGTCGGACGTTGCCGTCGGTGGCGCATGCGACCGCGACCGCATCGACAATGGTTTCCCGCGGCCACGATCCGTTCTAGGACGCCGGCCGACCATGACCAAGATCGCGACCCCCCGCCCCATCCGCGGCACCCAGGACATGCTGGGCGACACCGCCGAGCGTTTTCACCATGTCGTCGCTGCGTTCGACCGCGTCCGCCGGCTCTACGGGTTTCGTCGGGTGGAGATTCCCGTGTTCGAATCCACGGCGGTCTTCGCGCGGTCGCTGGGGGAAACCACTGACGTCGTGTCGAAGGAAATGTATTCCTTCGAGGATCGT
>NZ_DASVTO010000005.1:0-39079 GCF_036387535.1 Sphingomonas sp. | reverse complement strand
ATCGGCCGCCGCCGCTGTGGCATGCGACGCTGCCGGACCTGCGTTCGCGGCTGGGGGCGACGCCTGCGGTCGCGATCGGCGATCCCGACGACGCGCTGGCCGCGGCGTTGCTGGCAAAAGGCCTGGGTGCGCGCGGCCTGCCGCTGGCGCCACTGGTGGCAAGCTATATCCTGGCGCGGGTCGACCGGAGCCATGTCGCGATCGCACGCGTGGTGGATGCACTGGACAGCGCCGCGCTGGTGCGTCAGCAGGGTCTTACCATCCCTTTGGCGCGTACCGCGTTGATCGCCTGCGGATTCATCGACGCGTCATCGGACATCCGCTAAGGTCCCGGTCATGGAAACGTCCGCTGTCCCGCTCCCGCCCGCTGCCTTCCCTGATCCTGCAGCACCGCCGATTTCGCTCCGTGAGCGCTATTTCAACCGGGAGCTGAGCTGGCTGGCGTTCAACCAGCGCGTGCTGGACGAGGCGTGCAACGAGGCGCATCCGTTGCTGGAACGGCTGCGCTTCCTGTCGATCTCCGGAAACAACCTCGATGAATTCTTCATGGTCCGGGTCGCGGGGCTGAAGGGTCAGATGTTGCAGGACGTCGATACGCGGTCACCCGACGGGCTGACCGTGGCGCAGCAACTGGCCGCCATCACCGAGCGTGCCGACCGGTTGATGGATGCGCAGCAGCGCGTGTGGACCAGCCTGCGCGCGCAACTGGCCGATGCGGGGCTGGACGTGCTCGACCTGGCCGAGATCCGGGATGACGAGACCGTGTGGCTGGAGCGGTTCTTCCGGGAACAGGTGTTTGCGGTGCTGACGCCGCAGGCACTGGACCCGGCGCATCCGTTTCCGTTCATTCCGAACAAGGGTTTCAGCCTGATCTTCGACCTGCGCCGGCTGGCCGACGATGAGCCCATCCGCGAATTGCTGATGGTGCCGGCGACCCTGCCGAGTTTCGTGCGCTTGCCCGATCTGGAGATGGACAAGGGCGTGCGGCCCCGCGCGCGCTATGTCGCGATCGAAACCGTGATCCGGCGGTTCACCAATGTCCTGTTCCCCGGATATGAGGTGCAAGGCGACGGCGCGTTCCGGATCATCCGTGACAGCGATATCGAGCTGGAGGAGGAAGCGGAGGATCTGGTCCGCTACTTCCGATCCGCGATCAAGCGGCGGCGCAAGGGGCGCGTGATCCTGCTGGTGATGGAAGTCGGGATGCCCGACGATCTGGAAAAGCTGGTGAAGGAGGAGATTGGCGGCAGCGACGCGATCATCACCGATACCGGGCGCTTCCTGGGGATCGCCGATCTGGAACAGCTGGTTGACGAGGATCGGCCGGACCTGAAATTCCCGCTCTTCAATCCGCGGTTTCCCGAACGGATCCGGGAACATGGCGGCGACTGTTTCGCGGCGATCCGGTCGAAGGACATCGTCGTCCATCACCCGTACGAGTCGTTCGACGTCGTGCTCGCCTTCCTGAAACAGGCGGCGCAGGATCCGGACGTGGTCGCGATCAAGCAGACGCTGTACCGCGCCGGCAAGCAGTCGGCGGTGATCCGCGCGCTGGTTGACGCGGCCGAGGCGGGCAAGTCGGTCACTGCGGTCGTCGAGCTGAAGGCGCGGTTCGACGAGGAACAGAATCTGATGTGGGCCAGCCAGCTGGAGCGCGCGGGCGTCCAGGTGGTCTATGGGTTCATCGACTGGAAGACGCATGCCAAGGTATCGATGGTGGTGCGGCGCGAAAACGGAACCTACCGCACCTACTGTCATTTCGGCACCGGCAATTATCACCCGGTGACGGCGCGCATCTATACCGATCTCAGCTTCTTCACCGCCGATCCGCGCGCCGGGCGCGATGCCGCGCGGCTGTTCAACTATATCACCGGCTATGTCGAACCGCATGACATGGAATTGCTGACGATTTCCCCGATGGGGTTGCGCGAAAGGTTGGCCGAGCTGATCGACGCCGAGATCGACATCGCGCGCGCCGGCGGCGAAGGGTCAATCTGGATCAAGATGAACTCGCTGGTCGATCCGGCGATCATCGAGAAGCTGTACCGGGCGAGTGCGGCGGGGGTGCAGATCGACTGCATCATCCGCGGCATATGCTGCCTGCGTCCCGGCGTGCCGGGATTGAGCGACAATATCCGCGTGCGATCGATCGTCGGGCGGTTCCTGGAACATAGCCGGATCATGTGCTTCGGGAACGGCGCGGCGCTGCCGAACCGGCAGGCGAAGGTCTATATCTCCTCCGCCGACTGGATGCCGCGCAACTTCGACCGGCGCGTGGAATATCTTCTGCCGATCGAGAATGCGACCGTGCATGCGCAGATCCTGGAACAGGTGATGGTCGCCAACCTGATCGACGACGAGCAGAGCTGGCAATTGCAGGCCGACGGCGATTATGAGCGCGTGCACACCGGGCGGCGGCATTTCAACCTCCACCGCTACTTCATGACCAATCCGTCGCTATCGGGCCGGGGCGAGGCGCGAAGCGGTGCGGTGCCGAAGCTGAGCCTGAAGCGCGGGGCTTAGTGTTTTTCCTTGCCCTCTCCCTGCACGAAAGAGAGGGGTCCCTTCGCCCTTGCGAATGGCAGGGTGAGGAAAGAATCGGGTCACAGGCTTCGGGTTGTGTGACGGGATCGGCCTCTCCCTCCTTCTTACCCTCTCCCGGAAGGGGAGGGTAAGAAGGAGGGAGAGGGCTTCCACATTCCCTCCTTCTCGGCTAACTCCCGCGGCATGGCCCTACCCCTATTCCGTCGCAAGGATGAGGCCGCGTCCGCGCCCGGTCGCATCGGGATCATTGATATCGGGTCAAATTCGATCCGACTGGTCGTCTATGACGCGCCGACCCGGACACCGGTGATCCTGTTCAACGAGAAGGTGATGGCCGGGCTTGGCAAGGGCCTGACCAAGGACGGCGCGCTGGCCGAAGAGGGCATGGCGCGCGGGCTGGTGGCGCTGGCCCGGTTCGCGACGCTGGCGCGGCAGATGCAGGTGGCGACGCTGCGCACGGTCGCGACCGCGGCGGTACGCGATGCCCGCAACGGTGCCGCGTTCCTGCAGCAGATCGCGGCGCTGGGGCTCGATGTGGAATTGCTGTCGGGCGATGCCGAAGCGACGATGGCGGGCATGGGGGTGCTGGCCGGGATACCCGGTGCCGACGGGATCGTCGGCGATCTGGGTGGTGGCAGCCTGGAACTGATCCGCGTTCGTGACGGCGCGGTGCATCAGAAATTGTCGTTGCCGCTGGGCGTATTGCGGTTGGGCGCGATCCGGGCACAGGGGCGGGGGGTGCTGGACCGTACCGTCGCCAGCGGATTGGAGGCGGCGGGGTGGACCGATCTGCCGCTCGGCCTGCCGCTTTACCTGGTCGGGGGGTCGTGGCGCGCGCTGGCGCGGCTCGACATGTATCTGGAGGATTGGCCGCTGCCGATCATCCATCATTATCGCATGCCGGCGGACCGCGCGGCGCGGCTGGTGCGCGTGCTGGCGCAGATCGACAAAAAGCGGCTGCGTGAGGTGGTCGGGCTGTCGACGTCGCGCATGCCGACCTTGCCTGATGCCGCCGCGCTGCTGAGCGTCGTCGTGCGCCAGTTGCAGTCAAGCTCGCTGATCGCGTCGGCGTACGGCCTGCGCGAGGGATTGCTGCATGCGGCGCTGTCGGAGGCGCAGCGGCGCGAGGATCCGCTGGTCACCGCCGCGCGCGAGGAAGGCATCCGGCAGGGACGGTTTCCGGAGCATGGCGACCTGCTCGATCGCTGGATCGCGCCGCTATTCCCGCAGGAGGGCGCGGAGGATGCCCGGATCCGGCATGCCGCCTGCCTGCTTGCGGATGTAGGGTGGCGCGCGCATCCCGAATTTCGCGCCGAACGCGGGCTGGAAACCGCGCTGCACGGCAATTGGGTCGGGATCGACGCCCGTGGCCGGGCACTGATGGCGCGCGCACTCTATACCAGCTTTGGCGGCACGTTGCCGGTACCGCTGTTGGATCATCTGTTCACGCCGGAGGACAAGGCGATGGCGGACCGCTGGGGCCTGGCCATGCGGCTGGGACAGCGCCTGTCGGGCGGCGTCGCGGGGCCGTTGCAGGGCAGCGCGCTGGACCTGACGGCCGATGCGGTACGGCTGACACTGCCCGCCGATTGCGGCGATCTGGCCGGGGAAACCGTCGAGCGCCGGCTGAAATCCCTGGCGACCGCGCTGGGGCGCAAGCCGGTGCTGGCGGTGGGGTAAGAGCGCTGGTTGGTGGATTCGAGTTGGTCGATCAGCTTTGATGGGTTCTCGACAGGCTCGAACCGAACGGAGGTCGGGGATCTTAAACCGAAGGGTTGGCGAGGAAACGCGAACCGACCGGGCTGATGGGGATCACTCAAACATCGCCGTTGCTGATTTGCCTTGAACCTTTCAGCCCGGGATGACGTGGTCCAGATCACTTTCGAGCGCGGTGCGGGTCATGGTGAGTTTGCCGTTGACGACCGCGAAGGCGAGGCGGCCTTCCACCAGGTCGAGCGCGTCGCGGCCGAACTGTTCGTAGCGCCAGCCTTCCAGCATCGACAGGCCGTCGCGGCGGCCGGCGGCGAGCAGTTCGAGTTCGTCGGCGCGGGCGATCAGTTTGGACGCGACGTCGGCATCGCGGGCGCGGATCTTGAGCAGCAGTTTAAGAAGGTCGGCGACCAGTGCGCCGTCCTTGCCAAGGCCGGGCTTGCGATCCTCGCGCGGGGGCATTTCGGAGTCGGGTAGCGGGGTCGCATCCTGGATGACCTTGAGCAGGCGCGCGCCGATCTCGTTCGAGGCCCAGCTGGGGGACAGGCCACGAACGCGACCGAGATCGCCTTGTGCAACCGGCGGGTGCGCAGCGATGTCGGCGATCGTCTCGTCCTTGATCAGGCGACCGCGGGGCAGGTTCTTCTGCTGCGCCTCGCGTTCGCGCCAGGCGGCGATCGCCTTCAACCGGCCGAGCACTTCGGGCTTGCGGCTGGGCATCTTGATCCGCAGCCAGGCGAGATCGGGAATGTTCACATAGCTCGCCGGATCGCCAAGCCGCTCCATCTCCTGATCCAGCCACGCACCGCGGCCCTGGCGCTTGAGCTTGCCGAGCATCTTCGGGAAGATCTGCGCCAGATAGGTGACATCGCCGATCGCATAGTCGATCTGGCGCTTGTCGAGCGGGCGGCGGGCCCAGTCGGTGAAGCGGGCCCCCTTGTCGAGCTTCACACCCACCATGCTTTCGACGAGGTTGGAATAGCCGATCTGTTCCCCCATGCCGAGCGCCATCGCCGCGATCTGCGTATCGAACAGTGGGTAGGGTGTCTTGCCGGTGATGTTGTGAATGATCTCCAGATCCTGGCCGCCGGCATGGAATACCTTCAATACGTCCATGTTTTCCACCATCAGGTCCATCAGCGGGGTCATGTCCAGCCCCTTGGCCTTAGGGTCGATCGCGGCCGCTTCCTCGGCATCGCCGATCTGGATCAGGCAGAGTTCGGGCCAGTAGGTATTTTCGCGCATGAATTCGGTGTCGACCGCCACGAACGGCGATCGGGCGAGACGGGCACAGAGATCGGCAAGGGTCTGGCTGTCGGTGATCAGGGGATGGATCTTCATGCGCCCGTCATAGCGGCTGTACGCGCCTTGACAAACCGCGGGCGCACGCGTGAAGCGGCGGCATCCCGTTTCACCAAAAAGTTGATGTCATGCACGCCTATCGCTCGCACACCTGCGCCGCCCTTCGCGAAAGCGACGTCGGCGAGACCGTTCGCCTTTCCGGCTGGATCCATCGCAAGCGCGACCATGGTGGCGTGCTGTTCGTCGATCTGCGCGATCATTACGGACTGACCCAGATCGTGGCGAAGGCGGACAGCGAAGCCTTGCGCATCCTGGACGGGTTGCGGGCCGAATCGGTGGTTACCATCGAAGGCACGGTGGTGGCGCGCGGACCGGACGCGACCAATCCGAACCTTGCCACCGGCGCGATCGAGGTGGTGGCGGATGCCGTCACCGTGCAGTCGGCGGCGCAGGAGTTACCGATGCCGGTGGCGGGCGACCAGGATTATCCCGAGGATATCCGGCTGCGATATCGCTTTCTCGACCTGCGGCGCGAGCGCATCCACCAGAATATCGTGCTGCGATCGAACGTGATCGCCAGCATCCGACGGCGGATGATCGATCAGGGATTCATGGAATTCCAGACCCCGATCCTGACCGCGTCATCGCCGGAAGGCGCGCGCGACTATCTGGTGCCGAGCCGGGTGCATCCGGGCAAATTCTACGCGCTGCCGCAGGCGCCGCAGATGTTCAAGCAGCTGCTGATGGTCGCCGGATTTGATCGTTATTTCCAGATCGCGCCCTGTTTCCGGGACGAGGACGCGCGCGCGGACCGTTCACCAGGCGAGTTCTACCAGCTTGATTTCGAGATGAGCTTCGTCACGCAAGACGATGTTTTCGCAGCGATCGAGCCGGTACTGCACGGCATTTTCGAGGAGTTCGCCAAGGGCCGGACGGTGACGCCGGCGCCGTTCCCGCGCATCGCCTATCGCGATTCCATGCTGCGGTACGGATCGGACAAGCCAGACCTGCGCAACCCGATCGAGATCATCGACGTGACCGAGCATTTCGTCGGATCGGGCTTCGGCCTGTTCGCGCGGATCGTGGAGGGTGGCGGCGCGGTCCGCGCGATCCCGGCGCCGGGCGCGGGGGCGAAGAGCCGGAAGTTCTTCGACGACATGAACGACTGGGCACGGGCGGGTGGCCATGCCGGTCTGGGCTATATCAACATGAAGGACGGCGTGCCGGCCGGTCCGATCGCGAAGAACCACGGCGAAGAGGCGACGGCCAAGCTGATCGCGGCGCTGGGGCTGGGGCCGAACGACGGCGTGTTCTTCGCGGCGGGCAAGGAATTGCCGACCGCCAAGCTGGCGGGGGCGGCGCGGACGCGGACGGCCGAGGAACTCGGCCTGATCGAGGAGGGCGTGTTCAAATTCTGCTGGGTCGTCGACTTTCCGATGTTCGAATATGACGAGGACGCCAAGAAGGTCGATTTCAGCCACAATCCCTTCTCCATGCCCCAGGGCGAACTGCACGCGCTGGAGACGATGGATCCGCTCGATATCCTGGCGTATCAATATGATATCGTCTGTAACGGAGTTGAACTCTCCAGTGGTGCGATCCGGAACCACAAGCCGGAAATCATGTACAAGGCATTCGAGATCGCGGGTTACAGCCAGGCGGATGTGGATGCGAGCTTCTCCGGCATGATGAACGCGTTCAAATATGGCGCGCCGCCGCATGGCGGGTCCGCGCCGGGGATCGACCGGATCGTCATGCTGCTGGCGGAGGAGCCGAACATCCGCGAAGTCGTGCTGTTCCCGATGAACCAGCGCGCCGAGGACCTGATGATGCAGGCACCGGCGCCAGCGACGCCGAAGCAGTTGCGGGAGCTGTCGATCCGGGTGGTGGACGGGGTCGGTTGATCGCAGGCGGGAACCCGCGCCGCCCCGTCCGGTTCGGACAGGATCATCCCATGACGACGACGGGAACCCGCCGATGACCATCCACCTGTCCGATCAGGAAGCCGGCAAGAAATATGACGGCGATTATGCGGACGACCTGGCGGCGTTGCAGGCGCGGCTGGCGAAGATCCAGGTCGCGCACATCGTCCACCAACGACGATCGATCATCCTGTTCGAAGGCTGGGATGCAGCAGGCAAGGGCGGGGCGATCCAGCGCCTGACCGCGGAGTGGGATCCGCGCAACTATCGGGTGTGGCCGATCGCGGCCCCGACGCCGGAGGAAAAGCGCCGCCATTTCCTGTGGCGGTTCTGGAACCGGTTGCCGGGGGACGGCGAGATCGCGGTGTTCGATCGCAGCTGGTACGGCCGGGTACTGGTCGAGCGGATCGAAGGCTATGCCATGCCGGACATCTGGGCGCGGGGTTATGCCGAAATCAACGCGTTCGAGGCGCAGCAGGCAGCCGATGGGACCGCGATCGTCAAGATCTTCCTGCACATCACCCAGGACGAGCAGGACGAACGCATCCTGCGCCGCATTGCGCATCCGTGGAAACGCTGGAAAACAGGTGCCGACGACTTCAGGAACCGTGACAAGCGCGCCGGCTATCTGGATGCGATGCAGGACATGTTCGACAAGACCGATACCGATGTCGCGCCGTGGCATGTCATTGACGGCAACAACAAGAAGGCGGCACGGATCGCGGTGTTGCAGACGATCGTCGACCGCCTGGAACGCCATGTGCCGATGAAGGCACCGGACGCGGACCCGGCGACGATGGCACTGGCCCGCGCGCATTATGGCGCCGCGCTGAAGTTGGATCAGGGATCCGCATCGGGATAGGCGATCGCGATCACCTCATAGTCCTTCGCACCGCCAGGCAGATCGACGCGGCGGACATCGCCGATAATGGCCCCGCGTAGTGCGAAGGCGATGGGAGAGCGCCAGCTGATCCGGCCGGCACTGGCGTCGGCCTCGTCCTCCCCCACCAGCGTCAGGATGCGTTCTGCGTCGTCCTCGTCCGCGATCGTGACACAGGCGCCGAACAGCACCTTGTGGCGCTCGGTCTGTCGACCGGGATCGACCACCTTGGCGGACTTCATCCGCTTTGACAGCCATCCGAGTTCGCGGTCGATTTCGCGCAGTCGTTTCCTGCCATAGATATAGTCGCCATTTTCGGACCGGTCGCCGTTGCCCGCCGCCCAGCTGATGACTTCCACCAGCTTGGGGCGCTCGTCACCCAGCAACTGGGCGTAGCGTTTCTGCATCGCGTGATAGCCGGCAGGCGTGATGTAGTTCGGGCGATCGGTCATCGGGTCAGGTTACGCCGTTTCGCAGGTCGCTGTCTTCCTGATCCCGTCTGCTCGGGGCCTGGCGAGAGTCTTGCGCGGTGTTCTCGACAGGCTCGAACCGAACGGAGGGGCCGGGCACCTCAGGACGGGCGCTTGCCGAGATAGGCCGACAGCCGGTTCGTCGCAGGCATGCGCGCGCGGGTGGGGTTCATCATGTCGTAGACCACAGCATTTTCAAGGACATGCTGGACATAGCCGCGAGTTTCGCTGAGCGGAATCGCCTCGATCCAGTCGATGACGTCGACGCCGGGCATGCGCGGATCGCCGTTGGCGCGGAGAAAGCGGTTCACATTGCCGGGGCCGGCGTTGTAGCTGGCGATCGCGAGCACATGGCTGCCGCCATAATAGTCGAGCATCCGCCGGAAATAGGTCGAGCCGAGCAGGATATTATACTGCGTATCGCTGGTCAGCCGACCATAATCATAGGGCAGGCCGAGCTTGGTCGCGGTTTCGCGCGCGGTGGCGGGCATGAGCTGCATCAGGCCACGCGCGCCGACGCGGCTGTTGGCCTGGCGATCGAACTGGCTTTCCTGCCGGCTGATCGCGTGGATCATCGTCCAGTCGCCGGCCACCGGTCCGGGAACGCTGACGATCGGAAAGCCGTAGCGGACGGGATCGGTGGTGCCGATCCGCGCGTTGCGCGCGACCATCACACCAAGATCGGGGCGGCCGATCTGGCGCGACAGCTCGACCGCGAGCTGATGCGCGGTCTGGTCCCTGGCGTCTGCGGCGATCGCGCGGACGAATAGCGACTGATCCTGCCAATTGCCATCCCGGCCGAGCAGGCGCGCCGCGCGCACCGGTTCGCTGGCGTCGAACGCGGCACGTTGCGCCGGAGCGATCGCGGCCGGCGCCGTCTCCGGAGGCAGCAGCAGCGGGCGTCCGAGCCGTTCGGCGGACAGCTGCCCGTAAAACTGGTCGATATGCTGCGCGGCCTCGGTTAGATAGGCGGTGGCGGCGGCGGCGTTGCCGGCCGCCTGCGCGGCGCGGCCGGCCCAGTACAGGCCCTTGGTCTGAGTCTGCGGCGTCTGCGCCGCACGGGCATAGCGCGCGAACATCGTCGCGGCATCGGCTGGACGGGCGAGCTTCTTGAGTGCGGTGATTCCGCCCAGCCAGACCAGGCTGGTATAATCGTCGCGTTCATCCAGATCGCGTTCGCGGATGTCGGTGCCGGGTGGGAATGCGGCTTCCGCCTTCTCCGCGATCGCATAGGCGAAGCTGGACTGGTTGTCCGTCGCCGCGGCGCGGGCGATGGTCAGCAACGTGTCGAGATAGCGTTCGGGATCATAGGGTTGGCCCTGAATCTGCAACGGCGCCGCAAGATAGGCGCGCGCCGCCGGGCTCTGGCCCGTGTTGCGCAGCCAGTTGGCACGATCGACGACATAGCCGGGATCGCTGTCGAACCCGGCGGGGGCGACACCGGCGCCCGGCTGGTTACCCTGCAGCGCCAGTCGTGCGGCATAGAGCGGCCGGCGGGCGACGGAGGCAAGTGCGAGTTGCCGTGTGGCAGGCACGGTCGCGCGCGCCCAGAGCAATGCCTCCATCCGGCGATCCTGATCCGTCGGCGAAAAACCGCCGCCAAAACGGGTGAGCAGCCCGGCCTCGATATCGGCTGGCATGAAACCGCCGGTCCAGGCGGCCGTGGCGGCGCGTTGCGCATCCGCGGTGCGGCCGAGCGCGGACAGCGCGTCGGCCTGGCGCGCAAAGGCCGACGGGGAGTTCGGTGGGAAGCGCGTGAAATAGGCAACCACCAGTTGCGGATCGGCGCCCATGGTTTCCAGGCGCTTTTCCGCCGTGCGGCGCATCGCGGCCTCCCCCGGCCAGCCGGGATGGGCGGTCAGGAAGCGGGCATAATCGGCAAAGGCGAACCCGTCGCTCTGCCGCAGCCGGTTCCATTCGGCGATGACGGCGCGGATCGGATCATAGGCGGGTACGACCGGTGCGGTCACGGATGGCGGGGTTGGGGCCACAGCGGGCACGGCGGGCGCCAGGATGGCCGGTTGCGCGGTCAGCGCGGCCGCCGCTACCGATGCGAGCAGCGTGGAAGACAGGACGATACGACTAAGCATGCTGGACACGGTGGCAGGGGCGTCCTTATCAGGCGCTGAATGATCACGGGGCTGTGACATGCTGGCGACTATGCCGGTTGGCGGCGCCGGGGTGAAGGGAGAAGCGCATGTTTCGCGGGTCCATTCCGGCTCTGGTGACGCCGTTCCGCGACGGAGCGTTCGACGAACGCGCCTATCGGACATTCGTCGATTTCCAGATCGAATCGGGCAGCAGCGCGCTGGTGCCGTGCGGCACCACCGGCGAGAGCGCCACGATGACGATCGCGGAACATGACCGCGTGGTATCGGTGTGCGTCGAACAGGCCGCGGGGCGGGTGCCGGTGATCGCGGGCTGCGGATCGAACGACACGCAGGTCGCGCTGGAACATATGCAGGCGGCCAAGCGCGCGGGGGCGGCTGCGGCGCTGTTGGTGCCGCCCTATTACAACCGCCCCAGCCAGGCGGGCGTGATCGCGCATTTCGAAGCGCTCGCCGCCGGCTGCGACCTGCCGATCCTGCTGTACAATGTTCCGGCGCGGACGGTGGTCGACATTTCGGTGGAGACGATGGCGCATCTGGCAACGCTGCCCACCGTGATCGGGGTGAAGGACGCGACCGGCAATGCGGCGCGGGTGACGGCGCAGCGGCTGGCCTGCGGCACCGCGTTCTGCCAGCTGTCGGGCAATGACGACATGGCGCTCGGTTTCATGGCAATGGGCGGGGCGGGCTGCATTTCGGTCACGGCCAATGTCGCGCCGCGGCTGTGTGCGGATTTCCAGGCGGCGTGCCGGGAGGGACGCTGGCCCGACGCGCTGGCGTTGCAGGATCGGCTGTTCCCGCTGCACAGCGCGTTGTTCAGCGATGCGTCGCCCGGCCCGATCAAATATGCGATGTCGCGCGTGATGGCAGATTTCCCGACCGAACTGCGCCTGCCCATGACGTGGCCGTCCGAGTTGAGCCGCAATCTGGTCGATCACGCGCTGGAAATTGCCGGTCTGCTATGAATATCGTCCGGCGGCCCCATATCGGCGGTCGCGTCACATCCCCTTTCCACACGAGAATCATCGCCTGATGGCCCGGCCGAAGCCTGCTCAATTCGAAAAAGTGAAGGTCGTGGCGGAAAATCGTCGTGCCCGGTTCGAATATTTCCTGGAGGAATTTTTCGAGGCCGGCATCGCGCTGACCGGGACCGAGGTGAAGTCGCTGCGGTTCGGCGAGGGATCGATCGCCGAAAGCTATGCCGAGGTGAAGGACGGACAGGTGTTCCTGGTCAACGCCAATGTGTCCGAATATAATTTTGGCAATCGCTTCAATCATGAGCCCAAGCGCCCGCGCAAGTTGCTGTTGCACGAACGCGAGATCGAGAAGATGCGCAACGGCGTGTCTCGCGAAGGCATGACGCTGATCCCGATGGCGATCTACTTCAACGGGCGCGGACGCGCCAAGGTGGAGCTGGCGCTGGCCAAGGGCAAGAAACTGCACGACAAGCGCGAGGTGCAGAAGGATCGCGACTGGACCCGCGATCGCGCCCGGATCATGCGCGAACGTGGCTAAGACCTGGCTCGCCGATCGCATCCGCGCGATGTTGCCCAGCCGCGAGGAACTGGAGGGCAACCGCATGTTGCGGCCCGTCGCGCATCTGCTGCTGCGCCCGGCGTTGTGGCGGTTCACCCGGCGGTCAGTACCGCGCGCGATCGGACTGGGGCTGCTGGTCGGGATCTTCGTGATGATCCCGTTCGTGCAGCCACTGTCCGCGGCGCTGCTCGCGATCCCGTTTCGCGCCAATGTGCCGCTGACGGCGGGCACGACCCTGCTGTCGAACCCGGTCACGACCCCGTTGATCGTCATCGCCTCGCTGTGGATCGCCAGCGCCTTGTTCGGGATGGAAACCGACCCGGGATCCGTGATGCGGATGATCCATGCCGGCGCGAGCTTTGCCGATTGGAAACACTGGCTGTTGTCGTCGGCCGCGCCCGGCCTGCTCAGCGGGTTGACCGTCCTGGCGGTTGCGTCCGGAGTGATCGGATATGCGCTGGCGACGATCGGCTGGCGGATCTGGATCGGGCACAAATGGCATGCCCGCGCCCGCGAGCGCGGCGCGCGCTGCGACTGATTTTCGACGGAAGGTCCGGATCGATCGACGGACGTGCGCGTGGCCCGGCTTTCAAGCGGGGCGGGCCCGTCTAGACTGATGCGTTTCGCGGCATTCCGCGACTGGCTGTATTGAAGGATTATCATGCATCTGAAGATCGCCCTGCTCGGCGCGCCCGCCTTGGCCGCCATCGCCACCGTTACCTATGCCTTGCAGCCGGCCACGCCGCCGGCGGCCGTCACCGCACCGTCCGGCGCGCCGCAGATCGGCACGTACGGCTTCGACACCGGCGGGATGGACCGCAGCGTCGCGCCCGGCGACAATTTCGACAGCTTTGCCAATGGCGTATGGAAAAAGACGCATCCGATTCCTGCGGATCGATCCAGTTACGGCATGTTCACGGCGCTTGACGACCTGTCGACGCAGCGCAGCCGCGAGATCCTGGAGGCGGCGGCCAAGATGCCGGGATCGAAGATGGGCGACCTCTATGCCAGCTTCATCGATGAAGCTGCTGTCAATGCCAAGGGCATCGCGCCGCTGAAGCCGACGCTGGCCGGGATCGCCGCGGTCAAGAGCAAGCAGGCGCTGGCCGCGAAGATGGGCGAATTGGCGCGCGTGGGCGTGGCATCCCCGTTCCGGATCGGCGTGGGACAGGATGACCGTGACCCCGAAACCTATATCGTCTCGCTCAGCCAGTCGGGCCTCGGCCTGCCGGACCGCGATTATTATCTGAAGAGCGACGCCAAGCTGGCCGAGGCGCGGACGGCATATGTCGCCTATCTGATCAAGCTGTTCACGCTGGCCGGGATCGCGGATGGCGCGGCGCGGGCGAAGGCGGTGATCGATTTCGAGACGCGGCTGGCGCAGGTGCAGTGGACGCGGATCGATTCGCGCGACAGCGTGAAGACCTACAACAAATGGATGCGCGCGGATTTCGCGGCGAAGGCACCCGGCTTCGATTGGGATGCCTATCTTGCCGCGACCGGGACGACCGCGCAGAAGCAGTTCCTGGTGGCGCAGCCCAGTGCCTTTGCCGGATCCGCGACGATCGTCGCGGCAACACCGTTGCCGGTGTTGAAGGACTATCTGACGCTGCGGGCGATCAACCGCTATGCCCCCTATCTGTCGCAGCCGTTCGTCGATGCCGCATTCGCGTTCAATTCCACGCAGTTGCAGGGAACACCGCAGAACCGTGATCGCTGGAAACGCGGCGTCGCGCTGGTGAACGCACAGATTGGCGAGGATCTGGGCAAGGCCTATGTCGCGCGCTATTTCCCGCCCGAGGCCAAGGCACAGGCCGACGCGCTGGTAAAGAACGTCATCGCCGCAATGGGCGAGCGGATCGACGGACTGACCTGGATGGCGCCGGAAACCAAGGTGAAGGCGCGCGCCAAGCTGGCGGCGTTCCGCCCCAAGATCGGCTATCCCGATCGCTGGCGGGATTATTCGGCGCTCCGGATCGTGCGGGGCGACCTGCTGGGCGATGTCCAGCGGTCGACCGCGTTCGAATATCAGCGCGACTTGAACAAGCTGGGCCAACCGCTGGATCGTGGGGAATGGGGCATGACCCCGACGACCATCAACGCCTATGCCAATTTCGGGATGAACGAGATCGTGTTCCCGGCCGCGATCCTGCAACCGCCTTTCTTCGATCCGAATGCGGATGCGGCAATCAATTATGGCGGGATCGGCGCGGTGATCGGCCACGAGATCAGCCATCATTTCGACGATCAGGGATCGCAATATGACGCGACCGGCAAGTTGACCGAATGGTGGACGCCCAAGGACGTCGCGCAGTTCAAGGCGCTGACCGCGCAGCTGGTGGCGCAATATGACGCCTATGAACCGATTCCGGGCCTGCATGTGCAGGGCGGGCTGACCCTGGGCGAAAATATCGGCGATCTGGCCGGGCTGACCGCGGCATACGGCGCCTATCAGAAGTCCCTTGGGGGCAAGCCCGCGCCGGTGATCGACGGGTTGACCGGTGACCAGCGTTTCTATCTGGGCTGGGCCCAGGTGTGGCGCCGCAACGACCGCGAGGCGGCCTTGCGCCAGCAATTGCTGACCGATCCGCATTCGCCCGCCGAGCAGCGCGTATCCGTCGTCCGCAATCTGGACCCGTGGTATGCGGCGTGGAAGCCGACGCCGGGATCGAAGCTGTACCTGACCCCGGAGCAGCGCGTCCGAATCTGGTAGCGTTGTCGAAGACGTCCATGTCGGGCGGTCAGGCGGCGGCTTCGGCTTGACGCTTGCCCCCCGGCGGGACGAAAGGGGGCGATCATGTCCTCCTCCCCCGAAACGCCCGCTGGTATCGATCCGATCACGCGCCTTGCCCTGATCTGCGTGGTCCTGGCGGGGGTCGTCAGCGCGGCGGCGATCGGGTGGATGGCCGGAGCGCCACTGGTCGCGACGCTGTTCCTGGCGACGGTGCTGACGCTGACCGCGCTGGTCTGGTTCACACGCGCCGTCCGCCGGCAATCGACGCTCGCGGGCACGCCGCTGGTCGACTGGTCGCTGACCTTTGCCGCGATCGAGCATGACGGGGATGCGATTGCCGTCACCGACCGTGACGGACGCCTGCTCTGTGCGAATCACGCCTATGAAGCATGGTTCGGCGGGTTGCCGGCGCCGTCCGCCATTGCGTTTGAGGGTGATGGCGCTTCGCGGCTGGCAGCCGGCGGCCGCGCCGCGTGGCGCGACGGGTCGGCTGACGTGACGGCGTTGCAGACGGCGGAGCAGCAACTTTCCGCACGCGTGGCCAGGGCGGGCCAGGCCGAAGACCATCTGGTCTGGCGGTTTCATCCGCATCATGTCCACGATCCCGCCCGCGACCTGCTGACGCTGGTGACCGGCGATCCGGGTCGGCAGATGGGGGCCGCGGGCGTGATGGCGGCGTTGGTGGACCGCGACGGGCGATTGCTCGGCGCGAACCGCGTGCTGTCCGCTCGCGCGCTGGACGCGGTCGATGCGGATGCGACCGGCCGGTTGCTGACCGATCTGTTGCGGCGCGGACCGGATGACCGCATCCGCTTCGCCGCGGACGGCGACGAGATCGATCCGCTGCGCCTGGTCCAGGTGCCGATCGATCATGACCGCGACACCAGCCTGTTCCTGATCCTGGACGAGAGCCCCGGCGCGGGATTGCCCGCGCCCAGTGCTGCGGCGGCGGCGGTCCATATCCATAATCTGCTTGCGATGCTGCCGCTGGGGCTGGCCCTGGCGGAGCGTGATGGCCGGTTGCTGTTCGTCAATGCCGCGTTCGAGCGGGCGGCAGGCCTTCAGCCGGGCCATGCGGTGGTCTATCCGAGCGATCTGGTGGTGAAGGAGGACAAGGGAGCCGTATCGGACGCGGTGCGGCGGTTCGGATCGGGGCGGCAACATTCGGGCGACCTTTCGATACGGCTGCGGCACCGGCCGGAGGAACCGGTATCGCTGACCATCGCGACCGCGCGCGGGCTGGGCGACGCATCGGTTCTGCTCAGTCTGAAGGACAGCACCGAAGAGTCCAAGTTGAAGCGGCAGGTGGCGCAGGCGACGAAGATGCAGGCGGTGGGCCAGCTTGCCGGCGGCGTCGCGCATGATTTCAACAACATTCTGACGGCGATCATCGGGCATTGCGACCTGATGATGATGCGCCATACGCCGGGCGACAGCGATTATGACGACATCCAGCAGATCAAGCATAATTCCAACCGCGCCGCCGGCCTGACCCGCCAGCTCCTGGCGTTTTCGCGTCAGCAGACGCTGCGGCCGCAGGTCCTGCAGCTGCCCGATGTCATTTCCGAAATCTCCAATCTGCTGAAACGCTTGCTGGGTGAAACCGTGACGTTGCAGGTGAAGCATGGTCGCGGACTGGGCGCGGTGCGGGCGGATCCGGGCCAGCTGGAGCAGGTGATCGTCAACCTGGCGGTGAATGCGCGCGACGCGATGCCGGGGGGCGGCACGCTGACGCTCCAGACCTACGGCGTCACCGCGGCGCAGGTCCGCGATCTGCGATCCGACGTGCTGCCGGTCGGCGACTATACCGCGCTCAGCGTCACCGACACCGGCACCGGCATTCCGCCGGAGGTGCTGGGCAAGGTGTTCGAACCGTTCTACACCACCAAGGAGGTCGGCAAGGGCACCGGCCTGGGCCTCTCGACCGTGTACGGCATCGTCAAGCAGTCCGGCGGCTTCATCTTCGCGGATTCGCAGATGGGGCAGGGGACGAGCTTCGTCATCTACCTTCCGGTGCATCAGGCGGATTCGAAAGCCGAAGTCGCGTTGCCGCCGCCGAAGGAAATGCCGTCGGAAGTCTGGGGCACCGGAACCATCCTGCTGGTCGAGGATGAGGACATGGTGCGCGCCGTCGCGGAACGTGCGCTGGTGCGGCAGGGATACCGCGTGCTGACCGCGTCCAACGGTGAACTCGCGCTGGAAATGCTGGGCATTGGCGAATGGGGCGCCGGCAATGCGGAGCCGGTGACGATCGACCTGCTGGTCACCGACGTGGTCATGCCCACCATGGATGGCCCGACGATGGTCCGCCACGCACGGGAACAGCTGCCGCAGCTTCCGGTGCTGTTCATGTCGGGCTATGCCGAGGAACAGCTGCGGCGGTCGATTGCGATCGACAATGTCGCGTTCCTGCCGAAACCCTTCTCCGTCCAGCAGCTGGGTCAGGCGGCGCGCGACGCGCTGGGTGCCGCGCTGGTGCGGACGAAATAGCGGGATCGCACCAGCATCTTGATTTCGCTTAACCATTGCTGTCACAGAGTGGCCGCCAAGCCACTATCGCAGCGGCCCTTCCCGCTTTAAAGCCGAGCCATGACCGAGCCTCTTTCCGTTCTAATCGTAGAAGACGAGCCGCTGATCGCGATGATGCTCGAAGATTTCGTCGACGCCCTGGGACATAATGTCGCGGGAAGCGCCGACACCGTCGCAACCGCGCTCGACCATATCGGTGGAACACCGTTCGACGTCGCTATCCTGGACGTCCACCTGCGCGGCGGGGAGCCGTCATGGGCCGTGGCCGACGCGCTGGCCGATCGCGGCATCGCGTTCGTGATCGCCACGGGCGGGATGATCGAACCGCCGCCGGAACGCCATGCCGCGGCGCCGACCCTGCCGAAACCGTTTACGATGGACCGCGTGGAAAGTGCGTTGCAGGCCGCCTGTCTTGCTTGACACGGCGCTCTCTACCAAATTGTTCGTTCCACACTTGTTCTCTTAGAACAAAGCGCGTACATGCCAATCCTACACGGACTGGACCTTGGACGAGAGGATCGACATCATGGCGGCTCAATTGAAGCTCATCGGATCCGAAAAGGAAAAGGCCGACATGGACAGGCAGAAGGCGCTCGAAGCCGCGCTGGCGCAGATCGATCGCGCATTCGGCAAGGGCTCGGCCATGAAGCTGGGCAGCAAGGAAGCGGTCGAGATTGAATCCATTTCCACGGGCTCGCTGGGGCTGGATATCGCGCTCGGCATCGGCGGTCTGCCGCGCGGGCGGATCGTGGAGATTTACGGCCCGGAATCATCGGGCAAGACCACATTGGCGCTGCATGTGATCGCGGAAGCGCAGAAGCTGGGCGGCACTGCGGCATTTGTCGATGCGGAGCATGCGCTGGATCCGAGCTATGCCAAAAAGCTGGGCGTCGACACCAACGAGCTGATCGTGTCGCAGCCGGACACGGGCGAACAGGCGCTGGAGATCACCGACACGCTGATCCGGTCCAATGCGATCGATGTGCTGGTGGTCGATTCGGTCGCGGCCCTGGTGCCGCGGGCGGAGATCGAGGGCGAAATGGGCGACAGCCATGTCGGCCTGCAGGCGCGATTGATGAGCCAGGCGCTGCGCAAGATCACCGGATCGATCAGCCGGTCGAAGACGCTGGTGATCTTCATCAACCAGATCCGCATGAAGATTGGCGTGATGTATGGTTCGCCCGAGACGACGACGGGCGGCAACGCGCTGAAATTCTATGCCTCGGTTCGTCTCGACATTCGGCGGACCGGGCAGATCAAGGATCGCGACGAGATCGTCGGCAACGCCACGCGGGTGAAGGTGGTCAAGAACAAGGTCGCGCCGCCGTTCAAGCAGGTCGAATTCGACATCATGTACGGCGAGGGCGTGTCCAAGAACGGCGAACTGCTCGATATCGGCGTCAAGGCTGGGCTGGTCGAGAAATCGGGCGCATGGTTCAGCTATGACTCGATCCGGATCGGGCAGGGCCGCGAGAATTCCAAGACCTATCTGCGCGAGAATCCCGAGATTGCCGAACGGCTGGAGAAGGCTATCCGCGCCAACGCAGCCGGGGTCGCCGAACAGATGATGACCGGTCCGGTCGAGGATTGAATGCGGGCGTCGGCAGATGAAGCCGGCGCCCGTTTTCCGTTCGATCACTGCCATGGGTCGCGGCCTGCGATCCTTGAGCCCTGACGGCCATCCGGCCCAGTGGTCCGGGGTCGGCTGATCACCCAGGTGATCCGTCGACGTGGGTGATGACCGACGGGTGTGCAACGGATGGTCGCCTGATCCGCCTTGGCGATTTGCAGCGATCGGGCCTTTCCAATGGAGGGACTGAAGGCGGGCGGACGAACGGCGCTGCGTTCCGGCGGGATGGCCGGTGGCGGACGGCGCGGCTGCTGGAACCGCGACCTTCGTCCGGCGGCAGATTGCTATGATCGGCATTGGTGGGACTGGGTAGCCGCTGCGTGGTTCATCCGATGACGACATGAGCCATTGGCGCCGCATCGCACCGGCATATGCGACAAGCACCGGTTCGGGCGGCTGGACTATGGCCGAGGGGCGAGCGCAAGCCATCGCGGTCGCGTCGGACGACACGTGACTCCCCATACCGCTTTTCGAGGGGCGGTACGCCGGGAATGAGTCGGCGCGGCGTCGGCCAATGGTTAACGTGCGACGGGATCCGCGGCGGTCGATCGGGCAGTCGGGCGTGATCGCATTGTTGCCGCAATGCCGCAAAAATCCTGGAAATGCGGGGTTCGTCGGTGGGTGCGCTCCCTTCGTCGCGGGATCGCCCGATCATCGACGATCGGTTTCGATTGCAACTTTACAGGGGGGGGCAGGGTTCCTATGTAACGCGTCCGCTGCCCCATGGGACTTCCACCGCAAGGCAGCTTTTGTCGGAACGACCACTGGAGGTCCCTTGAATTGCACAAGCATCATAGCGCGCTGGGGCTAGCAACCGCCCTTCGTCCGGTTCAGCCGGTCACGCTTCTTCGTCCGCACGCTGCACGGCGCGCGGCCCGGTTCTTCGTCGAGAAGTTCCAGGGCCGGTCGATGTATGCGGTAAAGGCGAACCCGTCGCCGGATCTGCTGCGGATCCTATGGGAAAGCGGCATCACGCATTACGACGTCGCGTCGATTGCGGAGGTGCGCCTGGTCGCGCGGACGCTGCCCGAGGCCACCCTGTGCTTCATGCACCCGGTCAAGGCGGAGGAGGCGATTGCGGAGGCCTATGCCGTTCACGGCGTCAGGACCTTTTCGCTCGACTCGCTGGAGGAACTGGAAAAGATCTGCCGCGCGACCAATGATGCGACCGACCTGACGCTCTGTGTCCGGTTGCGGGTGTCGTCGGATCACAGCAAGCTCAGCCTGGCATCCAAGTTCGGCGTCGAACCGCGTGATGCCGCGCCGTTGCTGCTGGCGACGCGGCAGGTGGCGGACGCGCTGGGTATCTGCTTCCATGTCGGATCGCAGGCGATGAGCCCGGCGGCCTATATCCAGGCGATGGGCCGGGTCCGCGCGGCGATCGTCGGTGCGGCGGTCACGGTCGACGTGATCGACGTCGGCGGCGGTTTTCCGTCGGCCTATCCCGGCATGACCCCGCCGCCGCTGGGGGCCTATTTCGATGCGATCAAGCAGTCGTTCGAGAGCCTGCCGATCAGCTATTCCGCAGAATTGTGGTGCGAACCCGGCCGTGCCTTGTGTGCGGAATATGCCAGCTTGCTGGTGCGGGTGGAGAAGCGCCGCGGCGACGAACTGTTCATCAACGACGGTGCCTATGGCGCGTTGTTCGATGCGGCGCATGTCGCCTGGCGGTTTCCGACCGAATTGCTGCGCGATACGGTGTCGACTACCAAGGATCTCGGTTTCAGTTTTTACGGCCCGACCTGTGACGACATGGATCATATGGTCGGTCCGTTCATGCTGCCGGGCGACACCAAGGCCGGCGACTATATCGAGATCGGGATGCTGGGGGCCTATGGCTGCGCGATGCGGACGGGGTTCAACGGCTTTACCGCCGGCGAGAATGTCGTCGTGACCGATGAGCCGATGGCCAGCGTATACGGCGAGGATGAGGACGTGATCGTCGCGTCGAACGTCGTTACGCTGTAATCAAAGCGGGTTAGACCGACCTGATCCCCTCCCTTGCCGGAGGGGGCGGGTGTGGGTCGTCCCGTTCCCAAGACCGTGATCGTGGGCCGCATGCGCCCACCCCTAGCCCCTGCCGCCTTGCGGGAGGGGAAGAAGCGAGAAGAAGCCATGACCGACACCAAGATCAACGACACCCGCAAGGCGGAACTGCTGTCCACCCAGGTCGAGCATATCGACATCAAGAGCTTCGACGCGCGCCCGATCGTGGACGCGATGAAGAAGATGTCGTTCACGAGCCGCGATCTCGGCCGGGCGACCGACATCTACAACCAGATGCTGGCGGATCGGGATTGCACGATCTTCCTGGTGATCGCGGGATCGACCAGCGCCGGCGGCTGCATGGACCTGTATGCCGAACTGGTGCGCAACAACATGGTCGACGGGATCGTCGCGACCGGCGCGTCGATCGTCGACATGGATTTCTTCGAAGGCCTGGGTCACAAACATTATCAGGCGCTGGAAGTGCCCGATGACGACACGCTGCGCTCGCTGCTGATCGACCGGATCTACGACACCTATATCGACGAAGAACAGTTGCAGCATGTCGACCACACGATCTTCGAGATCGCCGAGACGCTGGAACCGCGCCCCTATAGCTCGCGCGCGTTCATTCGCGAGATGGGCAAATATCTGGTCGAGCATGGCAAGAAGGAGAACAGCCTCGTCAAGCTCGCCTATGAGCATGACGTGCCGATCTTCTGCCCGGCGTTCGTCGACAGCTCGGCCGGATTCGGCCTGGTCAAGCATCAGGTCGACAGCGTGAAGGCGGGCAAGCCCTATATGGTGCTGGATGCGATTGCCGATTTCCGCGAGCTGACCGACATCAAGATCAAGGCGGGCACCACCGGCCTGCTGATGATCGGCGGCGGCGTGCCGAAGAACTTCATTCAGGATACCGTCGTATGCGCCGAGATCCTGGGGCATGACGATGTTCAGGTGCACAAATATGCGGTGCAGATCACCGTGGCCGATGTCCGCGACGGTGCCTGTTCCTCATCGACGCTGCAGGAAGCGGCGAGCTGGGGCAAGGTGAACACGGGCATCGAACAGATGGTGTTCGCGGAAGCCGGATCGGTCATGCCGCTGCTGGCGTCGGACGCCTATCATCGCGGCCTGTGGAAGGACCGCCCGGTGCGCGCGTGGGGAAAGATCTTCGACGCCGCCTGAGGTGCGTATAATGGTGACCCCGGCCGTTCGAAGGCCGGGGATCGACGGCTGAAACAATCGAGGGCGATCGCCCCGCCTGGTGCGGGCCGGTCGCCCGCATTGCATTTCGGGCATGGGGATTTGGGTTGCCCTGGCGATCGTCATCGCGCATAGGCCGCGCGGGAGTCGGGCGGACGGTGCCGTCGCCAATCTGGTCAGGTCCGGAAGGAAGCAGCCACAACGATTTCGTGCCGGGTCGTTCCGGCTCCCACCCCGCGAGAACCGCGGTCCTGGACCGCCAGGGCCTTCGACAATCCGCCGCCGATGTCCTACCTTGCGGGCATGGCCGAATCCCAAGTTCCTTACCGCGTACTGGCGCGGAAATACCGCCCGCAGACCTTTGCCGCGTTGATCGGTCAGGATGCGATGGTGACGACGCTGGGCAATGCGATCCGGCGCGAGCGGCTGGCGCATGCGTTCCTGCTGACCGGCGTGCGCGGCGTGGGCAAGACGTCGACCGCCCGGTTGATCGCGAAAGCGCTCAATTGCGTTGGGCCGGACGGCACCGGCGGCCCGACCATCGATCCATGTGGGGTGTGCGAGCCCTGCATCGCCATCGCCGAGGGTCGGCATATCGACGTCACCGAAATGGACGCGGCGAGCCATACCGGGATCGACGACATCCGCGAGATCATCGAGGCGGTGCGGTACGCGTCGGTTTCGGCGCGGTACAAGGTCTATATCATCGACGAAGTCCACATGCTGTCGAAGCCGGCGTTCAACGGCCTGCTGAAGACGCTGGAGGAGCCGCCGGCGCATGTGAAGTTCCTGTTCGCGACGACCGAGGTCAACAAGATCCCGGTCACCGTGCTGTCGCGGTGCCAGCGGTTCGACCTGCGGCGGATTTCGGCCGACCTGCTGGCGCAGCATTTCGCGCATGTCGTGGAGCAGGAAGGCGTCGCGGCGGAGCCGGAGGCACTGGCGCTGATCGCGCGCGCGGCGGAGGGATCCGCACGCGACGGATTGTCGATCCTGGACCAGGCGATCGCGCATGGCCAGGACCGCGTCGAGGCGCGGCAGGTGCGCGAGATGCTGGGCCTGTCGGATCGTGGTGCGGTGCGGTCGCTGTTCGCGAAACTGCTGGCGGGGGATGGCCCGGCGGTGCTGGCCGCGGTCGCGCAGCAGCATGAACTGGGCGTCGATCCGACCGCGCTGTTCCGTGGCCTGCTGGAAACCTGTCACGGCGTCACGCGGGCGAAGGTGGGCGGCGGGCAGGACCCGGCGCTATCGGCGGAGGAACGCGAAGCCTTTTCGGACTGGGCGAGTCGCCTTGGTTTCCCGATCCTGCACCGGATCTGGCAGCTGCTGCTGAAAGGCCATGAGGAGGTGCAGTCGGCGATCCTGCCGATGGAGGCCGCCGAGATGGCGCTGCTGCGGATCGTTCATGCCAGTCAGCTGCCGGATCCGGGCGAGTTGATCCGGCGATTGAGCGCGGGCGAGCCGATGCCGGCCATTGCGCACCTTCCTCCCGCCGCGCCGGCCGCGGCACCCGTGTCGGTGTCCGCGTCGGTGTCCGCGCCGGTATCCGCAGCGATCGCGCCATCTTCGCCGCCGGAACCGATCAGGCCGACCCTGCCGGTGGATTTCCGGGCGCTGCATGACCTGTTGGTGGAACGCGGCGAGCCGTTGCTGGCGCAGGAACTGCACGATTTCGCCGGGCTGATCCGTTATGCCCCGCCGGAACTGGTGTTCCGCCCGACCCGGCCGATCGATCTGCGCAAGCTGGCGGCGGCGTTGAAGCGGCTGACCGATACCGTCTGGACCATATCGGCGGAGGAGGGTGCGGCCGCGCCGACGATGCTGGAACAGGAAAAGGCGGCGCAGGCGGCCGAACGTGCGGCGGTCTGGGAGATGCCGGTCGTCCGCGCCGCGCGTGAGGCCTTCCCCGAAACCGAGTTGCTGGGCTACACCCGCGACCAGAACAGGAGTGCTGGATTGTGAAAAATCTCGACGATATCCTCGCCATGGCGAAAAATGTGCAGGATCAGCTGTCGCAGGCGCAGGACAGCCTGGACACGATCGAAGTGGATGGTGTGTCGGGCGGCGGGCTGGTGAAGATCCGCGCGACCGCGAAGGGCCGCATTCTGGGCGTGGCCATCGATGACAGTCTGATGCAGCCGGCCGAGAAGCAGATGCTGGAAGACCTGATCGCGGCGGCGCTGAACGACGCGCGCGCCAAGGCGGATGCGGCGTCATCGGCGGAAATGAGCAAGATGACGGCCGGGATTCCGTTGCCGCCGGGTTTCAAACTGCCGTTCTGATCCGCGTCGGCGATGAACCTGCAATTATAGGCAGCTGTAAAATCCGGCGCGCTGCATCTTCGGCATGCGGCGGAGGATATTGTTGCCGTAGCGGCGGGTGAAGCCGGTCGGGGCGATGGCACCGCGCTTCTTGGGCAGGGGAAGCACCGCGGCGATGCGCGATGCCTCGACCCCGCTCAGGCGCGCGGCGTCATGATGGAAGTAGCGCATGGCTCCCGCGTTCGCGCCATAGGTGCCGATGCCCGTCTCCGCGATGTTCAGATACACTTCCATGATCCGGCGCTTGGGCCAGGTCGCCTCGATCAGCGTGGTGAACCACGCCTCAAGCCCCTTGCGGAAGAAGCCGCCGCCTTGCCAGAGGAAGGCGTTTTTCGCGACCTGCTGGCTGATCGTCGAACCGCCGCGCAGACGCCGGCCCTCCGCATTGGCGCGCATCGCCTGTTCGATCGCCGTGAAGTCGAACCCGTGGTGGCGACAGAAATTGCCGTCTTCGGCCGCGATGGCGGCACGCGGCATATCGGGGTCCATCCGGTCGAGCGACATCCAGGCCTTGTCGATCCCGCGCCCGGTGAACAGATCGCCCAGCATGGTCGCGGTAACCGGTGGCGGCACGACGCGGTAGAGCATGACCCAAAGTAGCGACAGCAGGACGAAGCCCAGCACCAGCCGCATTGTCCACCGCAGCATCCCCGATCCCTTGCGGCGGGGCGAAGGCGATCGTGGCGGGCGCTTCCTGAACATCCGGCTTGTCTAACCAGTCCTTCGCACGGCGTCATCCATTGGCCTGAAGATTGGCCATCGACCACCTTTTCCCTTGTCGCCCGCGCGTTTGCGGTGAATGGGCGGCAGATGATGCGCACAAAGTCCCTGAAGTCATTGCTCCTGTTGGCGATCGCCGGGGCCGCCGCCCCTGCCGCTGCGCAGGAGTTGCGTCCGTTCTGCGCGAATCGACCCAGCCTCGGGTCCGCGCCGTGCATCATCGATCCGGGCCATGCCATGCTGGAGCTGGGCGTTGGCGACTGGGAGCGGCAGGACGATGCCGCGGGGCGGACCGATACCATCCTGAGTGGCGACGCGTTACTGCGATACGGGGTCGGTGTGCAGACGGAAGTGCAGATCGGCTGGACCGCGATCGGGCATCAGCGGGTACGCGATGCGACGGACGCCGTCGAACGGCAGACGCGGGTGGGCGACGTCCGTATCGGCGTGCAGCAGAATGTCCGAAACCCCGATGGAAGCGGGCTGAGTCTCGCGATCCAGCCGTTCGTGACGGTGCCGACCGGGCGCACGCCGATCGGCGCCGGCACCTGGGGCGGTGGGATGGTGATACCGGCGACCTATGAACTGAACGATGTGTTCCAGTTGCAGGTCACCGGCGAAGTCGACGCGGCGCCGGACGAGGATGGCGCGGGCCGGCATCTGGCCTATTCCGGTATCGCCGGGCTGGCCGTCGCGCTGAGCAAGTCCGCGTCGGCGACGCTGGAGCTGTTCGCCGAACGGGACCGTGATCCGGACGAGCGGACGACCGTGCTGCAGGCCGCGCTGTCGGGCGGATATCAGCTGAGCGACAATTTTCAGATCGACGCCGGTGCCACCGCCGGACTGAACGCCGACAGCCCCGATGTGCGGCTGTTCTTTGGTTTTTCGCGGCGTTTCTAGCGGCTCAGCCGTTCGGCAATTGCGCCGATACCGCGCGGAACGCCTGATCCTGGGCTTCGGCCTGCGTAGTCGCGCGGGCCCAGGCGGCGTCGAGTTGCGTAAGATCGGCCGGCTTGGGGCTTTCGGCCTGATGACGACGCAGGGCGTCGAGATCGTCGACCAACGCGCCCATCGCTTGTCGGACCGAGTCCAGTCGCGACAGCGCCTGTTGCGCCAGAACCCATTGGTCGTCGCCGATCGGTTTGCCGCGCGCGCGATCGACTGCTGCGCGGGTGGTGGCGAGCGCAGCGCCCCATGTTCCGGCCGCCGCCGTCACCTGTGCATCGATTGCAGCGACCCGGGCGTCCAGCACCGGATCAACCGCGCGCACGGGCGCAGCGGTGCTTCGTTCCGGTCGCCGAGCGATGTCCTCGATCGGGCGCGGCGCGAGCGAGGGAAATCCCTCGGTCGATGCACAGCCGGAAGTGACGAGGGCGCCCATGCTGAGCAGCAGCAGGGCGAGGGCGGGCGGGGTGCGACGGATCATGGCGCCTTATGCCCGAACATTTTCCTGTCGCAACGGGGTTGCGCGATCCGGCGACGCTGGCTAATGACCCTCCCACGGCGCGCCCGTAGCTCAGCTGGATAGAGCATCAGACTACGAATCTGAGGGCCGGACGTTCGAATCGTTCCGGGCGCACCAATCTCCCCTTATCTGTCTGCCGATCAGGCAGTCTCACCGCAGCGATGGTGTACCGACCGCTCGGCGGGCCATCGGCTGGAATAGCCGCCGATCCGTACATGATGTCCGGACCGGAAGCCGTTTGATCCCGGGGCGGCGTCGTGGACCGTATGGTTCGGCGCACACGGCATCGCGGCGGGCATGGGCGACGGCTGTCCACGGGATTGCCTCCTGAATTACAAACCTGTCGATCATGTCGACGAACGGCAAAGATGGCGACTTGGCGAACCCGGAATTAGTCGAAAATCAAGGAGTTTGCTCGATATCTACGACTAAGGGATTACCCTGCCTAACATAGGTTATAGTGAGATAACAAAGACCATGTTCTGGAAAAAGAAACTCGCTGTCGAACCTTTCGACATGACCGCGTCCGAACTGGCCGCCATTCATCGGTCGCAGGCGGTTATTCAGTTTTCCTTGGACGGCACCATCCTTGATGCCAACGACAACTTTCTCAATCTGATGGGCTATGATCTGGACGAAATCGTCGGCCGCAAACATGCGATCTTCGTCGATCCGCAGGAGGCCCGGAGCGCAGCCTATGCCGGATTCTGGAAGTCCTTGGCCAATGGTACGTTCAAAGTCGCGGAGTTCCGGCGGTTCGACAAGGCCGGTCGCGAAATCTGGATCCAGGGCGCGTATAATCCGGTCATGGATGGCCATGGACGTCCCATCAAGATCATCAAGATCGCCAGCGACATCACAGCGGCCAAGCTGAAAAGCGCGGATGACCGCGGCCAGATCGCAGCCATCGGGCAGACCCAGGCCGTGATATCGTTCAGCATGGACGGGATCATCCTGTCCGCCAACGACATCTTCTGCAAGACGGTCGGTTACAGACCGGACGAGATCATCGGGCGGCATCACCGGATGTTCCTGACCGATGGCGATCAGGGCAGCCAGGGTTATGCCGACTTCTGGAACGCCCTGAACAAGGGGCAATGCATGGCCGGCGAATTCTGTCGGCGCACCAAGACGGGTGAGACGATCTGGCTGCAGGCGTCCTATACGCCGATCCTGGATCCGAGTAACCGGCCGTTCCAGGTCGTGAAATATGCCAGCGACATCACCAGGCAGGTCCTGCAACGTCAGAGCTTCAACCTGTTGTCGCTGGTTGCCGACAACACCGACAACTCGGTCATCATCACCGATCGCGACCGGCGGATCATCTTCGTCAATGCCGGGTTTGAACGGGTGACCGGTTACCGGGGTGCCGAGGTGCTGGGCAAGAAACCGGGGAGTTTCCTGCAGGGGCCGATGACTGATGCGGCGACGGTCGAACGGGTTCGTAACAATCTGGCGGCGGGCAAGGCGTTCTACGAAGAAATCCTGAATTACCATCGGGACGGGCGGCCTTACTGGATATCGCTGGCCATCAACCCGGTGTTTGATGCGTCGGGGAAGATCGAAAAGTTCATATCCGTCCAGGCGAATGTCACGGAGACCAAGCTGCTGTCCCTGCAGTTCGATTCCAAGCTGAACGCGATCAGTGCGTCGACCGCCATCGCCGAATGGTCGATGACCGGGACATGCTTGTCGATGAACGCCTTTCTGGCCGGGAAGCCGCGGCTGGACCTGTCCACCTGGCTGACGTCCAAAGATCTAGAAGGGTTCGGTCGCGGTGAGCCCTTGCGCCGCGAGATTGCGTGGGCGGATGCGGGTGGAGATCCGATGTGGCTGGACGCCATGTTCTCCGTCATCAACGATCTGGAGGGGCGGCCTGAAAAGGTCCTGATGTGCGCGGTCGACATCACGTCGCGAAAGCGGGCGGTGTTGGCATCGTCGGAAGCGATGCAGACCATGCTGGGCGGCGTGTCGGCCATGGTCGATACGTTGGGCAGCATTGCACGGATGACGAACCTGCTCGCGCTGAACGCGGCGGTGGAGGCGGCGCGCGCGAACGAGGCCGGACGCGGTTTTTCCGTCGTCGCCACGGAAATCCGGCTGCTGGCGGGACAGGCCAGCGATGCGGCATTGAAGATCAGCACTTTGATCGAGGACGGTCAGGAACAGATCGACCAGATGAACGGCATGCCGCAGACGTCCAAACTCAAGCCGATCGGCCTGCGCGCGGCGGCATGAGCACACGCCCGCCTGCACCGGACGTCAGTGCAGCATGTCGACCGGCAGAATATCGCCATCCGCAGCATAAGTGATCCGCTGGATCGCGATGCTGCGATCGTCGCCATACGGGCCGTCGCCCGCCTTGTTCTCCCACCGATGATAGACGATCAGCCATTCCCCGGTCGCGGGGTCGCGAACGAAGGCGTGATGGCCCGGCCCCTTGTAGCGGCCCTGCGTCGACAGGAGCATGCCGCGATAGGTCCAGGGACCGGTGGGCGAGGGCGCCGTCGCATAATGAACGGAATAGTCGGACCGGTTCCAGTGGCCGTGGCTGTAGGACAGATAGTAGATACCGTGCCGTTCATGCATGAACACACCCTCGGTAAAGGACGGCGGCTGTTCGATCGGGATCTCGCGCGTGATCGTCAGCATGTCGGCCGCCAGTTCGAAGACGCGCAAGCGCGCGCCGGCGCTGCCGCCGGCATAGAGCAGACGCCGGCCCGAACGCGGATCGACGAAGACCATGGGATCGATCGCCTCATACCCACGTCCCCCGGTGAGCAGCGGCTTTCCGCTGTCCCGGCAGGGTCCAGCCGGAGCGGCGCAGGACGCGACGCCCAGCCGGCTGGGCGTAATGCCCTGCGGACCGACCGAGTAATAGAGATAATAGCGTCCGCCGGCCGCCACCATCGTGGGCGCCCACAGATAGTGGCGGCGGGCATGATCCGCATCCGCCCAGCGGATATCCTTGAGCCGGAGCAGCGTGCCGCGGTCGTGCCACTGCGTCCGATCCTGCGACGACCATGCCTCCAGCCGATCGCCGGGACCGGTCGGGTAGATCCACATCCGACCGTCGGCAAAGATCGCATCGGGATCGGCACCACGCATGACCGACGGCGTATCGGTAGCGTGGACGCTGCCGGCCAGCAGCAACGCCGCCAGCAGCGCCAGCCTGCGGCGGATCACGGGCGGATCGGGGTCGCCGGCACCACGCCCTTGGGCGCGGTGGCAAGCCGCTTGATCAGGTCGGTTTCCGCCACGCGGTAGGGTGTGCCGTCCGCGCGCAGCACCTCGTGGAACCAGACGGTCGGCTCCTCATAGGTATAGGGTTTCTTCCAGCTGTCCCAGGGCATCCGCGTCTGCGTCTTGCCGTCGACAAAGCCCCAGTTGATCATGCCGATGTTCAGCGTCTTCGCGATCGGCAGCGATCCGTCGAAGGTCGATCCGGCGCCGCGTGCCATATATTCCGTGCAGATCACCGGCCGCCCATAGACCATCATCTGGCGTGCGCGGCGCAGGAAGGTCTCAGGCCAGCTATAGTCATGGAACGTCATGACGTCGGACCGGGCGATCTGGATCTTCTCGACTGCATCCAGCGTGCCGGGCTGGTCCCAATGATCGCCGGTCCATACGCCGCTGGTCAGTGGTTGCGTCGGGTCCTTGGCCTGGGCCCAGCTGAAAACCTGATCAAGCAGCCCGGCGACCAGCGCGGTCTTGTTGGGCGTTTCGGGATAGGAGCCGCCGCCGCCGCCGCCATTGTTGGGTTCGTTCCACACGTCCCACGCCAGGATGCGCCGGTCCTTGGCAAAGGTGCCGACGATATCCTCCACATAGCCGCGCAGCGTGCCGTAGCGCGCGGTGTCGGCCAGCCGGGCCGCGCCGGGACCCTGGACCCAGCCGGAATTGTGCACGCCGGGGATCGGCGGATGTTGCGGCCCCAGCCTGGGATTGGGATCCCAGCAGCTGTCGAACAGGACGAACACGGGGCGGATCCCGTGTTTGGCGGCGATGGCGAGGAAGGTATCGATGCGCCGCTTGAACCCCGCCGCATCCTGTTCCCAAAGCAGGTTGTGGAGGAACACGCGCATCGTGTTCATATGCAGCTGTTCGGCCCAGGCGAGTTCCCGGTCGATCGTCGCCGGATCGAAGCTGTCCGCCTGCCACATCTCCAGCTGATTGATCGCGGTCGCGGGCGCGTAGTTGGCGCCGAGCAGCCAGGGTTGTGCCGCGTACCAGCGATGGGATTCCGCCTTGGTCCATTGTTCGCGCGCGTCGGCGGGCGTGGCGGCGGTCAATGCCACGGCGCTGGCCGTGACGAACAACAACATGCTGCGGATCATGAACGGGGGTCCTTGCAAATGAAGCCATGATGGCTGGTGACGGAATGACGGGTCATGGCCGTGCGGCGTGCCGCCTATCCGGACCGGCGGTCGCGCGGATATCGCCATGACTCTCTTCCACGCATTGGATGGCTCCCGAAAACATCGCGATAACCACACGCATCCCATGCTTATATCATATAATTAGAACTTTGGTCGAGAAGCGGCTGAAGATTGCCCGCAAGGAAAGATTCTATCCGTATCGCGAGCAATAACAAGGGTCATCCGCTGTCGCCGGCGCCGACGGGGCACCCCCGCCTACCAACACAGATTTATATCATCAATGCTTGTTGCCTGGCTTCGCTGAGGCTAAACCGCCGCCGAGCTTTCAAGAGGAAGCCGCCCGGTCTGGAGAGTGTGTCATGCGTCGGAAACTTGTCGTTCTTGCAACGTCGTCGGTGCTTGCGCTCGCTACATCGCCCAGCCTGGCGCAGACCGCCGCATCGCCCGCCACGCCGCCGGAGGGCGCGCAGACCAACATCGCCGGATCGACTCCCGCCGCGGCACAGGACGCCGCGGTGACCAACGACCAGTCGCCGGTCAACAACCCCGACGCCGAAGGCACGCAGGACATCGTCGTGACCGGCCTGCGTCAAAGCCTGCGATCGGCGCAGGCGATCAAGCGCAATTCCGTGCAACAGGTCGATTCGATCGTAGCGTCCGACATCGGCAAACTGCCGGACGTCGCGCTGTCCGACACCGCCGCCCGCATCCCCGGCGTGCAGGTCGACCGCAGCGGTGGCGAGGCGAACCGCGTGCTGATCCGCGGCCTGCCCGATTTCGCGACGACCTATAATGGCCGCGAGATCTTCACCGCCGAGTCCCGCGCCGTCGCGCTTCAGGATTTTCCGGCAGGCGCGATCGCGGCGATCGAAGTGTTCAAGACGACCACCGCAGACATGGTCGAAGGCGGGCTGGCCGGCGAGGTCAATGTTCGGTCCCGCAAGCCCTTCGATTTCGACGGGTTCGAGGTCGCGGGTTCGGCATGGGGGCAATATCAGACACGGTCCAAGGACCTGACCCCGAATGGCAACCTGCTGGTGACCGATCGTTGGGACACCGGCATCGGCGAAGTCGGCGCGTTGCTGAACTTCAGCTACACCAGCCTTCATTATCTGGACTCGACCCAGTCGAACACGGATTTCATCGCGGCCCCCACGATCCAGCCGGGCAACGCAGCGGCGCGGTTCCCGGATATCCAGCGGATCACCTTTGGCGAAGGCCGGCGGTCGCGCCCGTCGCTGAACGGTGCCCTGCAATGGCGTCCGCAACCGGGGCTGGAATTTTATGCGGAGGGACTGTGGCAGGGGTTCCGCAACAAGGTATCCGATCGCGAGACGAGCGTGCCGCTCTATTCGCGCGGGACCGATGCGGCGGGCGCGCCGCTGACGACCTATACCGATGTCGTCTACGGCACCGGCAATGTCGTCGACCGCGCGACGGTGGTGAACCCCAATCGGCCGGAGGGTTTCCAGGGCGCAACCTATGGCAAGACCGATACCTATCAATATGCCGTGGGCGGCAAATATGACGGGGACGCGTTCCATCTGTCGGCCGATATCGCGCGGACGGCGAGCACTTTTACCAACTCCATCTTCTCGTTCGATACGGCCTATGCCGCGCCGACGACCGTGGCGTTCGACACAGGGCTGACCAGCGGCACCCCGAGCTTCACGCTGGCCGGCGTCGATCCTGCCAGCGCGTCGACCTATATCTTCCGCGGGTTCTTCGATCGGCAGCAGATCGCGCGCGGCCGCGACTGGCAGGCGCGGGTCGACGGGTCGTGGGATACCGGCAACGATATCCTGACCAAGATCGAAGCCGGATTTCGCTATGTCGATCGCAATGCCCGCTATGAGGATGGCGATCGCTATGCGTATGTCGAGGGTCAGCGCCTGCCGCTGAGCGCGGTGCCGGTATCCTATGCGGTCGGACCTAGCGGCTTTCCCGACGATGCCGGTAACGGTCTGAGGCGCTATTACACGCCGACCTACGGCAGTATCCGCGGCAATGTCGATGCGCTTCGCGCGTTCGTCGGATTTCCGGAGGGTGCGCCGCCGCCCAACCCGGCGGCAACATACCGATCGAACGAGACATCCTATGCGGGTTATGGGCAGGTGCGCTATGCGTTCGGGACGGGCATACGCGTCGATGGCGCGATCGGCGTTCGCGTGGTCGCAACGACGCTGGATCTGACCGGCACATCGATCAGCGGCACGACCGCGACGCCGATCAATGCGACGACCAAATATACGGACTGGTTGCCGAATGCCAGCGCCCGCATCCGGTTGACCGACACGTTGCAGCTCCGTCTGTCCGCAACCAAGACGCGGTCACGGCCGGGTTTCGGCCAATATAATCCGGCCGTGAATGCGGGATCGATCCCGGGATGCGAATTCGATCCGGTGACCAGCCAGATCCTGCCGGCGTCGCAAAATCCGGCGGGATCGAGCTGCATCCGGAACGGCAGTTCGGGCAATCCGAACCTCAAGCCGCTGAAATCGGACAATTACGACATTTCGCTGGAATATTATCTGTCGCGGTCGGGGCAGATTGCGGTGGCCGCGTTCCGGCGTGACCTGAACGGTTTCATCTCCAATTATCAAGTGCCGGCGACGGACGAAAACGGCTATACGCTGAACATCACGACGCCGTTCAACAGCGGCGCCGGGCGTATCCAGGGTGCCGAGGCGCTGTTCACGACCTTCCTGGATTTCGACGGCCTGCCAACCTGGGCCAAGGCGTTCGGGATCGACGCGAACGTCACCTATCTTGATGCCAAGACGGGGGTACCAGGCGAACTGGGCGGCAGCATCGCACAGACGCCGATCCTGGGCGTGTCGAAATGGACGTACAACATCGCCGGCATTTATGAAAATGGCGGCTTTTCGACGCGGCTTTCGTACAATTACCGCAGCGGATACCGATCGACGCTGCAGTTTCGCGCGCCCGATACCTTTACCGAGAATGTCCGTGGGATCGGCCGGCTGGATCTGTCGGCCAGCTACGACATCGTCAAGAATCTGACGTTGACCGCCGACTGGACCAACATTCTTGCCAAACCGTATCGCTCAGACCTGACCTATACCTATGGCCCGGCGAGCCCCTACGCCGGCGCGAACGTGACGTTGCCGCGCGCGATCCGGTACGAAGAATCGGTGGTGTCCGCCGGCGTGCGTTTTCGGTTCTGATCGCGAGAAGGGCATCGATTGCCGGATCGATGCCCTGGATGCCGTTGCTGGGACGCGCCGAAGGCGGGCGCGCGTCAGCCGCCCAGCTTGCGACCGCGCGGTTTGCGCGGCGCGCTGGATTTCCTGATTGCCGACACGGGCGATAACGGCGCCGCGGGCTCGGGCGTGACGGCGGGCGCTTCGCTTTGCGTCTCTGCGTCGGTGGCGGCAGGGGGTGCAGTCTGTTCCGAACCTTCAGGCTCGGGCGGCAGGATGTCTGGCAGCATGTCGGGTTCGGCCGCGGGCGTTTCGACCTGCGGATCGTGATCAATCAGGGACGCGGTCATATCATCATCGGGCGCTATACCGTGCTCCGTGTCGCCGTCACCGCCGACCGCCGCCATGGCTTCGCTCCAATGATCGTCGTGGCGTCCCTGCGGTCGGCCTTCCTTCTCCCACAATGCATAGGCATGTGCACGGATACGGTCTTCCTGGTCGTCGGACATCTGGTCATCCTTGTCGAAGCTATAGACGTAACGCCAGAGTGCGGCGTTGGTTCGCGATCGGTAGCGGACGCCATAATTTTTGCGCCAATCTATGTTCGGTCAGCCGGCCCGCGTTCCGCATGCATCGCCGCAGTGATCGCAGCACTCAGCGCATCCATTTCATAAGGCTTGGACAGGATCGGAAAGCGATCTGCCTCGACATCGCGAATGGACGCGTCGGCATATCCGGAGGTGAGCAGGATCGGCAGGTCGGGCCGACGGCGATGGACCTCCTGCGCAAGCTGAACGCCGTTCATGGTCCCGGGCATCATGATGTCGGAGAACAGGAAATCGACCGCACGACCGTTCGCCAGGGCGCCGAGTGCCGCCTCCGCGCTGGCGGTGCGCACCACGTTGAAACCGAGGGTCGCAAGCATTTCCTGAACGAGCGTGGCGACCTCGTCATCATCCTCCACCAGCAGGCAGCAGCCCGCATGCCGCCCGTCCTGCGATACGGACCTCCCCGCGCCTTCGGGCATGTCGATCGGCGCTACGCGGGATCGCGGCAGAGAGATTGCGATGGTGGTACCCTGGCCGACCACACTGTCGATCGCGATCGTGCCACCCGATTGCTGCGCAAAGCCATAGGCCTGCGCCAGCCCGAGCCCGGACCCCTTGCCGATTTCCTTGGTGGTGTAGAAGGGTTCGAACACGCGCGCGATCACCTCGGGCGGCATCCCGGTGCCGGTGTCCGAGACGGTGACGCGAACATGGTCGCCGTCGGCATCGGACATCGCGAGGCCCGGGCGATTTTCCGCAGTAATCGATATCGTGCCGCCGGCGGGCATGGCGTCGCGCGCGTTGACGCAGAGATTGAGGATCACCAATTCGAGTTCGCCCGCATCGGCGAGCACCGGCCACAGGCCGTCCGGAAACGCGATATCGACATGAATGTCGCCGCGCAGCGACCGATCGAGCAATTCGCGCATGCCGCCGATCCGCCCTGCGACGTCGAGCGGTTCTGGTCGCAGCGGTTGGCGGCGGGAAAAGGCCAGCAACTGGCGCGTCAGGCCGGCGCCACGTTGCGCCGCCTGCTGCATCCCGGTCATCAGCCGCTGGCGCCGGGCCGGATCCTTCTGGCGATCGAGCATCTCCAGTCCGCCGGAAATGACCATCAGCAGATTGTTGAAATCATGGGCGATCCCGCCGGTCAGCTGGCCGATTGCCTCGATCTTCTGGGCCTGGCGCAGGGCTTGTTGCGTCTGTTCCAGCTCGATCTCCCGTTCCTTGTCGGCGGTGATGTCGCGACCGACACAGTAGATCAGCCCTTCATCGGGCACCCCGACCCAGGAAATCCAGCGATAGGTGCCATCCTTGCATCGGTAGCGGCCCTGGAAATTGACGGCCGGCTGGTCCCAGCGCGGCAGGGCAAACGCGCTGCGGGACGGTTCCGCATCGTCGGGATGCAGCAGATCGAAGATCGGCAGCCTTGCCACTTCGTCCTCGGTCCATCCCAATATCGTCTGCCAAGCTGGGTTCGAGGTTTCGAAATAGCCGTTGACGTTGAGCGCGCCCATCAGATCCGGGCTGACCTGCCAAGAACGGCCGCGTGCCTGCGCCCGTTCGATGACCCGGCGTTCCAGATCGGCATTCAGTTCGCGCAGCCGCGCCTCGCTGGCGCGGACCGCGGCCTCCGCCGCCTTTTGCCGCGTGATGTCGATCGCGGTGCCGATGACCCGGACACACGTCCCCTGTTCGTCGAACTGGACCTGACCGCGCACCGCGATCCAGCGGACAACATCGTCTTCCTTGCCGACGGTGCGATATTCCACGTCATAAGGCGCCCGTCGCGCCGGATCGAGCGCCGCTGCGAACGCCGCGGCCACGGCGTCATGATCGTCGGGATGGAGACCCGCGTAGAAATCCGCGAGGGTGACGTCGCGATCGGGCGAAATGCCGAACATCGCCTTCATCCGCGCCGGCCAGAACAGCGTGCCGGACGGAACATCGATATCCCAGAGGCCGATCTGTCCGGCCTCCACGGCCAGACGCAGCTGTTCCTCGCTCCTGCGCAGATCCTGTTCCGCCTGTCGCCGGTCGGTGACGTCCTGCCCTTCGCAGAACACGCCGGAAATGCGGCCGCTTGCCTCCACCACCGGCGCATAGATGAAGTCGAGATAGCGCAGTTCTTCGGGCGCATCCGGCGTGCGGCGATAGCGGACCGGCGCGGCGCGGGCGACCACGCGTTCGCCGCTATTGTAGACCTGGTCCAGCAGTTCGTAGAATCCCTGGCCGACGATATCGGGAAACGCCTCCCGGACCGGCTTGCCGACCCAATCCTCACTGCCGAACAGGCTGTGATGGGTGTCGTTCACGAATTCGAAGACATGATTGGGGCCGCGCATCGCGCAGATGAAGCCCGGCGCCTGTTCGAACAGGCGCCGTTGACGGGCGGCGTCACGACGGCGTTCCCGCTTTTCGCGAACGCGCGCCGTGGTTTCGATGCCGATGTTCAGCACGCCGACGATCATGCCCTGTTCGTCGCGGACCGGGCTGACCGTGAAATCGAAGAACGCCTCCTCCAGCCGACCGCCGCGCAGCAGGGTGAAGCGGCCATTTTCGAACAGGCAGGCCTTCCCCCTGAACCCGTCCTCGATCAGCGGGCCGATGATGTCGCGCGCATCCGCCCAGACATCCAGAAACGGGCGTCCGAGTGCCGGCGGCTTGTCGCCCAGCACCTGACCATAGGCATCGTTATAGAGCATGATCCGGGACGGGCCCCAGATGACGACCTGCGGAAACGGGTTGCCGAGCACGACCCCGAGCGTGGTGCGCAATGCGGCGGGCCAGCACGCGATCGGACCCAGCGGCGTCGCCGGCCAGTCGTGGCGGGCGATCCGGTCCGCCATCTCGCCGCCGCCACGCAGGAATGCAGGATAGGGGTCGGGGGCAGCCTCTATCTCCATCGTCCCCCCTGTCGCAGGAACGGGACCACCCGGCTCCAGCCCATTGCCTTTATACGATGATTACAGACCGTCCAAACCCGATTCGGTCCAGCAGGCCGGAGCGGGTTCAGGCGTCGACGCGGCCGAGAAGATCGTGCACATCCAGCCGCAGGCGACGGATGCGCGCCGCGATCTGCGGCCATTCGGCCTCCACGAACTGCTTGCGTTCGGTGCGGCGCAGGCGTTCGGTGGCGCCATCGGCCACGAACATGCCGACGCCGCGCCGCACGGTGACGAGCCCGTCTTCCTGGAAGCTCTGATAGGCCTTTGCGACCGTCAGCGGGTTTGCACCCTGTTCGGCGGCGAAGGCCCGGACGGACGGCAGCGGATCCCCGTCACGATAGCGGCCGTCGAGAATGGAGTCGGCGATGCGGTCCCGAAGCCGCAGATAGACGGGGCGATCCTGTTCGGCCATCCGTCATACTGTTCTAATACGGCAGAGGGGTCAAGGCGCCCAGTCGGAGACGACCGCGGTGAATTCGGGACGCGGCCGCTCATCCAGCGCGCGTGACGGCGTGCCGATGAAGAAGAAGCCGGCGATCCGTTCATGTTCGGTCCCGAACGCATCGCGCACCGCATCGGAATATGCCGCCCAGGTCGTCAGCCAGCCGCCGACGAACCCGGTCGCATGCGTGATCGCCAGCAGGTTCATGCAGAGCGCGCCCGCGGACAGTTCCTGTTCCCAAATCGGGATGTGACTGGCGCGCGCCGGCGCCGACAGGACGACGATCAGGGTGGGCGCCTGATGCGCGAACTGGTCGATCGCCTCCAGCTCGGCCCGGCCGGCGGCGGGTTTCTCCGCAAGATAGGCGTCGCGCAGCAGCGCGGCGAAGCGCGGACGCTGTTCCGAGGCCACGACCACGACCCGCCACGGGGCGAGTTTGCCATGATCCGGCGTCCGGATCGCAGCCGACAGGATCGTCCGCAGTTGATCGGCGTCCGGGCCGGGAGCGATCATGTCGCGCGGCTTGCCGGAC
>NZ_DASVTO010000004.1:0-87644 GCF_036387535.1 Sphingomonas sp. | reverse complement strand
GCCAGGGAGGATCGCGATGCCGCCACGCGCCGCGTTCGGGAGGACTCCGAAGGCCCGCGCCGGCGGTCGGTCCGCGCGGACGATTGAACTCCGCCCGGACGGCGTCTGGCTCGACCCCGTGCCGGATCATGTCCGCCCGGGTCAGCGCGTCATTGCGGTGCCGGGCCGCCCCCATATAATGGTCTTGCGCCATCGAACAGGACCTCGATCCGGTCCAGCAGCACACCCGGGTCCAGCGCATAGACCTGGATGTCGTGGATGCCCGCCGCCACCGGCCGGAGCGGCAGCGTGGCGACCGCGCTGTTTGCCAGCACGTTGCGCCGCCACACGTCGCTCCGCCCGGTCGTCGCCAGGTCCAGCAGTTCCGGCGGGCCACCGTCCACCGAAACCGCAATGCGCACGCCGTGCACCGGATCGCGCGGATGCGTCGGCAACGCCACCACCCGCACCACGGCCCCGGTCGCCGTGACATTGGCAAAACGGTAGCGCACGGGCACCAGCGTCGATACCGCATCGGCCGGCCGGCTTGGCAGCGACAGCCGCGATCGCAGCGCCCCATGCTGGCTTCCCAGATCGGGCGCCACCTCCCAATCCGGACCGGCCGTTCCCGCGAGCGCCGGGATCAGCACGCGCCGCCGGTCCTCCAGGATGACGCCGGGGCCTGTCGCCGCTGCCGGAATCAGCGCGGAATGCACCTGCACCGTCGCCCCACCGCACGACAGCGCCACCGGCCCGGCTGCGCCGCGCCCGTCATATCGCACGACGATACGCTGCTCATAGCGATTGGTGGCGGACAGCATGCCCGCCTCGGCCGACAGCGTCAGGCCGCCGGTCGCCGCAACGGTGTGCCACGGCGTCGCTGCCGCCTGATGCCCATATAGGGTCACCGTCCGTTCCGCCGGTTGGCCGCTGGTAAAGGTCAGGCTGTTCTCATCACCGATCCAGTCACCCCAATAGGCCAGGTCGCACCCGGTCTTGGTGGAGGCCGCCCAGCGCGGCCAGGCCGGTTCGTCGAACACCGGCAGTTTCCGTGGCGCCATGTCTATCATGTACCGCCATTTGCCACCCGCCAGCGCATTGTACCGCGCCGTATCCGCCACCAGCGCGGCATGCGCCGCCCGTGCGGCATCGACCCATCCGTTTGCGCCGGCACGATCCTGCCGCGCATAGAGATTGGCGAGATCCAGCGACAAGATCCGGGTGTTCAGCCTGGCCGCCGCCCGCACGGGATACAGCACCAGTTCGAAATAGGCGTCGCGCCGATCTTCCGGCATCCGCGCGGCGACCGCCTCGGCCCGCGCCACCAGCGCGGCATAGGCCGTCAGCCGCGCCCGCGCCTCCTCGCCGTCGGCCTGTACATAATCGCTCGGGCGGTTCGGCGTCACCCATTCGGTCTGGCCGAATCCCATGAATTCCGGCCTTCGCTCCCAGGCCAGATCGTAGAAGTCCGTCATGATCGCGGCGATCGCATCCGCGTCCCCGCGCCCGAACTGCTCCCGCATGAACGCGCGCAGATGGTCCTGCGGCCTGCCCCGCAACAGGTCGGCGTCGAACGCAAGGTCCAGGAAATATTGCGAGAGATATTCGATCGGCTTGATATCGCCGACATTGACGACCCACATCCGCCGCGCATCCGTGGTCCACGCGCGCTCCATCTCCTCGCGGATCAGCGCGGGATGCGTCGTCCCCAGCCACAGATAGTCGTGCGGGCGCCCCCAATAGGAGAGATGATAATAGACCCCTGCCCCACCCGGTCGCCGCTGTTCGGCCGGCGTGCTCAGCCGCCGCAGATATCCGTAATTGTCGTCCGCCCACATCAGCGTGACGTCGTCGGGCACGGACAGGCCGGCATCATAGGCCTCCTGCAACTCGTGATACGCCACAAACACCTGCGGCGTCACCGAAACCGGCTGCTTCAACATGTCGGTCAGCACGCGCTGCTGCAATCCGATCACCGTCTCCAGGATCGATCGCCGGCCCTCCGTCGTGACCGCCCCCTGCATCGGGCCGTCATGGATGCCGCGCAGGCCGACCGTGTAGATCGCCTCCCGTCCGCGCGTCGCCGCCACCCGTTCGCGCCAATAGTCCAGCAGCGCGGCCGGCCGCCGGGTGAAATCAAATGCGCCCCGCTTCGCCTCGTCCCATTCGCGCAGGTTGTTGCGCATCATCGGTTCGGCATGGGACGTACCGACCACCACGGCATAGCGGTCCGCCAGCGCCGCATTTTCCGGATCACCGTAAAAGGGGTCGGACACCGAATGCATTGCCGGCCACAGCGTGTTCGCCTTCAACCGCCACATCAGTTCGAACACGCGGCGATAGGTCCGCGGCCCGATATTGCCGCGGGCGGGATCAAGGGTCTTCGCCGCCCAGGGCAGCAGCCCCCAATCCTCATCGTTCAGGAAAATGCCACGATACCGGACCGATGGCGCACGCGACACGACCGTCGCATCGTTCATCGTCACCCGCGCGCGCCGGCGCGGGGCGACGTCGGCCCACCAGGACCAGGGCGATACCCCCAACGCCCGCGTCAGGTCGACCGCGCCATAAATGGCGCCCCGCCGATCCGATCCGGCGATCAGTACGATCTGCCGTCCGCCGGTGCGGGCCACGCTGCGGACATAGCGTTCCCATCCACCCGCCAGCATCGACAGGTCGATACCGGCGGCGCGCGCCGTGGCCGCGATCGCCGGCGCGTCATAGCGGCCGATCATGATGCAGGTTTTCGGACAGGCTGCGACATCGGACACGATCACCGGCGTTCGCGCGCCAAGGCTGACCAGATCCTCCGACAGCATCTGCGCCGCCAACGGCATCGTCGCCCCGGAACCGGCATCGTCAGCCACGATCCCGACCGCGCCAAGATCGACGGGCGCCGCCCGGACGGCCGCTCCCCCGGCCATCGACAGGGTAGCGGCTAACAGGATCAGCCATCGCCGCCTATGCATCATGCCCCCTCAAATTGGTCAGCCACTCTTGCGCATCATGCGTGTTCTGGTCATACCACTTCCATCGCGTCAGGTCGAGCGCACAACCCGTGTGGCGAATTACAGCCCGATCAGGAGAGCCCATGTTAAGCGCTTCCCGCCGTCCGGTCCTGACCGTCGCGCTCGCCGGCCTGATGATCACCGCGGCAGGTGCGGCGGTCGATGCCGAACCGCTCTACCGCTATGTCGATCCGCTGATCGGCACCGGCAACGACGATCAGGGCGATACGATCCCGGGCCCCACTCGGCCGGCAGGATCGATCCACCCCAGCCCCGAAACCCTGACGGGCAGCAATGCCGGATATGATGCGACGGCACCGATCAGCGGCTTCGCCCAACTGCATACACAGGGATCCGGTGGCCGTACCACCTACGGCACCTTCCTTGTTTCACCGCAGACCGGCGAACCGCAGTTTGACGAGGCGCAGCATCTCTCGCCCAAGGCCGACGAACGCGCCGGCGCCGATGCCTACGCCGTCACGCTTGCGCGCTACGGCATCCGGGCGGAAGTCACGCCGGCCGATCATGCGGCGCTCTACCGCTTCACCTATTCCACGGGCGCGCCCGCGACGCTGCTGTTCGACGTCACCCGCAAGATCCGCGGCGAACTGGCCAGCGACGGTGCGGACGTCACGCTGTTCCCGGAACAGGGTCGCATCGTCGGTCGCGTACGGACCAAGACGTACTGGAGCCCGGCGAAGGTCGATATCTGGTTCGTGGCACAACTGGATCGCAAGCCGGCCCGCTGGGGCGTCCGCTCGGGCACGGTGTCGCAGGACGGGGCCACCCGCGCCATCGTTCCCGCCGATACACCGCTCGCCGCATGGTGGCAGTTCGACGCCGCGACACCGGTTCGGCTGAAACTCGCGGTTTCCTTCACCAGCGCAGACCGTGCCGCGGAATTGCTGGCGGAGGACATTCCCGACTGGGATTTCGACAGGGTTCGGGATGGCACCCGGTCGGCCTGGAACCATGAACTGTCGCGGATCACGCTGTCCGGGGTTCCCGCTGCGGACAAGCGCCGCTTCTACACCGCGCTCTACCACAGTGCGATCCAGCCCCGTGATCGTACCCGCGATCAGCCGGCGGCCGACCGGGCGACCCCGCATTGGGACGATTATTACACGCTGTGGGACACCTATCACACCGGCTTTCCGCTGATGTCGCTGCTCCGCCCCAGCGTCTATGCCGGCAATGTCGGATCGATCGTCCGCACCTATGAACGCTTCGGCGTCGCGCATACCGCGTTCATCGCCGGCCGCAACTATCATGTCGGCCAGGGCGGGGACGAGGTCGACAACATCTTGGGCGAAGGCCTGATCCGCGGCGTGCCCGGTGTCGATTGGGCGAAGGCGGCGGAGGTCGCGCTGCACAATGCCGATGAGGAACGCCGGCCCCGCTATCTGATCGATGGCTATTTCGCGGTTGGCGACAAGAGCCCCGAACCCGACAATCAACGCGCCCGGTCCGGATCCTCCACGCTCGGCTTCGCGCTGAACGACTTCTACGCCGCGCGGCTTGCCGCCGCCGCCGACCGTCCACAGGATGCCGCGCGGCTGCTGCGGCGTTCGGGGAATTGGCGGAACGTCTGGAACCCGTCGGCGCAAAGCGACGGCTATTCCGGCTTCATCATGCCTCGCTATCCCGATGGACGGTTCCAGCCGATCGATGCAAAACTCGGCTGGGACGGCAAGAAATACGAGAATGTCGGCTTCTACGAAGGGACGTCCTGGATCTATTCCTACACGATGCTGCACGACCTGCCCTGCATGGTCATGGCGATGGGGGGTCGCGACCGCTTCGTCGCCCGCCTCCGCCATGCGCTGGAAACCGGGTTGATCGATATCACCAACGAACCCAGCTTTGCCACGCCCTGGCTGTTCAGCGATGTCGGCCGGCCCGATCTCGCCAGTTATTGGGCCGACCGGATCTTCCGCCGCTTCACCGCCAATGCCTATCCCGGTGACGAGGATAATGGCGCGATGAGTTCGCACTATGTCTTCAACCGCATCGGCCTGTTTCCGAAGCTGACGACCGACCTCTTCTACCTCCACGCTCCGCACCAGCCGCTGAGCGTCATCACGCTGGAGGATGGCAAGACCTTCACCATCGCGGCCCGCAACTGGAAACCCGGGCGCATCTACATCGCCTCCGCACGGCTGAACGGACGTGCGCTCACGACGCCGTTCCTGCGTCAGGCCGATATCGTCGCCGGCGGGCGGCTTGATCTCACCGTCTCCGCCACACCCACCGTCTGGGCGCAGTGACCGGTATCCTGCTCGATCGCCGCGCGGTGCTGGCCGGGGCGGCGGCGCTCGCCGCGCTGGCGCCGGGCCATGCGCTGGCCGCGACGCTGGCAAAGGGCGGTACGATCCTCGATGTCCGCGCCTTCGGTGCAAAGGCCGACGGACGACAGCTCGACAGCCCCGCGATCAACGCGGCAATCGCCCATGCCGCGGCCCGCGGCGGCGGGACGGTCTGGTTGCCTGCGGGGACCTATCTTTCCTACAGCCTGCGCCTGAAAAGCCATATCACGCTCCATCTCGATGCCGGCGCGGTGCTGCTTGCCGCCCCCAGCCCGATCGATGGGTCCGTGGCCGGCGGCTATGACGCCGCACCCGATCTGCCGCCCGGCTACCGCGCCTATCAGGATCATGGCCACAGCCACTGGCGCAACGCGCTGATCTGGGGCGAGGGGCTGGAGGACGTCACGATCGAGGGTCCGGGCCTCATCTGGGGCAAGGGGCTGGGCCGCGGGCATGATTACGACGTCGGCATGCCGATCTCCGGCCGCCCCGGCGTGGGCGACAAGACGATCGCGCTGAAGCTGTGCCGCAACGTCACGCTGCGCGACTTCCGCGTCCTGCAAGGCGGCTGGTTCGCATTGCTGGCGACGGGCTGCGACAATATGACGATCGACAATCTGCTGATCGACACCAATCGCGACGGGCTGGACATCGATTGCTGTCGCAATGTCCACGTCCGCAACTGCACGATCAATTCGCCCTGGGACGATGCGATCTGCCCGAAATCCTCGTTCGCGCTCGGCTATCCGCGCGCGACCGAGAATGTCACGATCACCGGCTGCACGGTCAGCGGGTCCTACGCGATCGGATCGGTACTGGACGCCAGCTTCCGCCCGTTTCCACCGGCACCGAAAAGCACGCATGGCCGGATCAAGCTCGGCACCGAATCGAATGGCGGCTTCCGCAATATCGCCATCAGCAATTGCGTGTTCGACACCTGCCGCGGGCTGGCGCTGGAAACCGTCGATGGCGCGCGGCTGGAGGACGTGACGATCAGCAACATCACCATGCGCAACGTGACCACCGCGCCGATCTTCCTGCGCCTCGGCCGCCGGATGCGCGGGCCGGCGGACGCCGTGCCCGGTACGTTGAAACGCATCCTGATCGACGGCATCACCTCGTCCGGCGCGGCGCCGATGCCGTCGATCATCGCCGGCGTCGCCGATCACCCGGTGGAGGATGTGAAGATCGCCAACCTCTTCCTGGAACAGGTGGGCGGCGGCACATCCGACACCGCCGGCCTCAGCCCACCCGCCAACGAGGCCGGCTACCCCGAACCCGACATGTTCGGTCCGCTGCCGGCGACCGGCTTCTTCGTTCGCCACGCGCGCAACATCGATTTCAGCCATGTCGAAGTGGTGGTGCGGACGCCGGACGCCCGCCCCGCCTTCTGGCTGCAGGATGTCGACGGGTTTGATGCCACCGCGCTGCGCATTCCGCGTGGTCCCGCGTTCCGGCTCGACCGTGTCACTGCCTTCCGCCAGGCTGGCAGCCGCGATCTGCCCGACGCCCGGCTTGACGCGCCAACCCCGCGGACGCTCGGATGATGCCGTCGCGCCGCCTGGTCTGCGCCGCGCTGGCCGCCGGTCTCGCCACGCCGGCCTTCGCCAGCCGCGCGCGTTTCTACGCCTTCACCTATTTCCACAACGCCGATGATGGCGGGGCGGGCATGCGCCTCGCGATCAGTCGGGACGGATTCACCTTCTCCCCGGTGCGCGGCGGCATGCCGATGGTGGTGCCGCACGTCGGGGAGAACAAACTGATGCGCGACCCCTGCGTCGCGCGCGATCCGCGCACCGGACGATACCACATGGTCTGGACCACCGGCTGGACGGGCCGGACGATCGGCCACGCCACGTCGCCCGATCTCGTCACCTGGTCCGCGCAGACCGCGATTCCGGTCATGGCCGCCTATCCCGATTGCCATAATTGCTGGGCGCCGGAGCTGATCTGGGACGATCGCACCGGGCGCTTCATCCTGTTCTGGTCCAGCACCGTCGGCGGCGTCGGACCGAAACCGCGCGATCACCGGATCTATGCGACGTCGACCGCCAACTTCCACGACTTCGCGCCGACCGCCATATTCTACGATCCCGGCTACAGCGTCATCGACGCCACGTTCGTACGCCGGAACGGAAGGCTGTATTTCCTGATCAAGGACGAACGGAAAGACCCCCTGCGCAAGGTCATCCAGTGGTGCGAGGCCGCATCCCCCACCGGACCGTTCGGCCCGCTGTCTCCGCCGATCAGTCCGGCCTGGGCCGAAGGGCCGACCGCGATCATGGTGGGGGACGAGCTGGTCCTGTTCTACGACCGCTATGTCGAAAAGACGTTCGGCGCGGTCGCCACCCGCGACATGCGACACTGGTACGATGTCACCCCGCGGATCGCGATCCCCGCCGGGGCCAATCACGGCACCATGATCGCCATCCCGCCGGGGCTTTACGCCAGCCTTGCCGCGCTGCGGTAACGCCGCTCAGCCGTCGATCCTGTAGGCGCGCCGTACCAGTCCGCTGGTCAGTTCCTGCGCCAGCTCCGCAGCTTCCCAGTCGGCCAGCCGATGTTCGGCGACCAGCCGCGCCAGGAAGGCACAATCCACCCGCCGCGCCACATCATGCCGCGCCGGGATCGACAGGAACGCGCGGGTGTCGTCGTTGAAGCCGACCGTGTTGTAGAAGCCGGCCGTCTCGGTCGTCGTTTCGCGAAACCGCCGCATGCCTTCCGGGCTGTCGTGGAACCACCAGGCCGGACCTAGTTTCAGGCAGGGATAATGCCCCGCGAGCGGCGCTAGCTCGCGCGCGTAGACGCTCTCGTCCAACGTGAAGAGGATGACCGACAGCGCCGTCGACGTACCGAACCGATCCAGCAACGGTTTCAGCGCGTGCACATAATCCGTGCGAGTCGGGATGTCGGCGCCCTTGTCGCGGCCATGGCTGGCGAACAGCCCGGCATTGTGATTGCGCGACGATCCGGGATGGATCTGCATCACCATGCCGTCCTCGATGCTCATTCCCGCCATTTCGGTCAGCATCTGCGCCCGGAACAGCTCGGCATCCGCCGGGGTCCAGCCGCCACCCACGATCCGCCCGAACAACGCCTCGCATTCTGCCGGCGACAGGTTGGCGGTGGCCGCGGTCGGATGGCCGTGGTCGGTGGCGGTCGCGCCCGCCGCCCGGAAATCCGCCCGCCGCTTGCGATGCGCGGCGAGATAGCCGTTCCAGCTCCAGACATCTTCGCCGGTCAGCTCGGCAAAGCGCGTCATCGCCGGCCCGAATGCCTCATGCTCGACGTCGATCACGCCGTCCGGGCGATAGGTCGTGACGACACGGCCGTTCCAGCCCGAAGAGCGAATGGCATGATGCGCCGACAGATCCGCCTCCGCCCCCTCGGTCGTCGCCAGGAAATCGATCCGAAACCGATCAAACAGCGCGCGCGGGCGAAACGCCTCGGTCGCCAGCTTTTCGGTGATCGCGTCGAAATACCGGTCCGCGGTCCCGGGCTCCAGCGCGACATCCATCCCGAAGACGTCGACGAAGACATGATCCAGCCACAATCGGGACGGCGTGCCGCGGAACAGGTAGTAATGATTCGCGAACAGCCGCCATGCACTGCGGCGATCGGTGGCGGGCACGCCGTCACGCCGCGGAATGGCCAGCGCGTCGAGATCGACACCCTGACTGTACAGCATCCGGTACAGATAATGATCCGGCGCCAGCAGCAGGGTCGTCGCATCGGTCCAGGCGGCGTTGGTCGCGAACCATTTCGGATCGGTGTGGCCATGCGGGCTGACGATCGGCAGCGCGGCGATTTCCGCATACAGCGCGCGCGCGATCGTGCGCGTGGTGGGATCGGCGGGAAACAGCCGGTCCGGATGCAGTTCCAGGAGCCTCGCCATCGCATGTCCTTTTCACGTCCCGGCTTGGCCGGCCCATCTTGGTAACCGGTGTCAAACGACTTTTCAACCGGGCTTTCAGCCGCGCGGTGGCGCCACCGACCCGCGCCGGACCAGGCTGGATGCCAAAAATGACGGCTCCGCCGTCACGTCATCGCTGGCGGCCCCGGTCAGTTTCAGTGCCGCGGCCCGCGCCATCGACACGCTGGGCCAGCGCACCGTCGTCAGCGGCGGCCAGATCTGCGCCGCGATCGGCGTATCGTCGAAACCGATGATCGACAGATCGGCGGGCACGTCCAACCCGCGTTCGCGCGCGGCATGCAACACACCGGCCGCCATCGCATCGTTGCAGCAGAAGATCGCGGTCGGGCGCGGCCATTGATCCAGCAGCCGTGCGCCGGCGTCGATCCCGGAATCGAACGTGTAGGCGCCGTCCGCCACCAAGCTACGCGGCAGGGTCAGGCCGGCTGCGCTCAACGCCTGTTCCAGCCCCTCGCGCCGTTCCTGCGCGGAGCGAAACCCCTGCGGCCCGGCGACCAGCCCGATCCGGCGATGCCCCTGCGCCAGCAGATAGTCTGTAGCCCCGCGCACCGCATCGCGATCGTTGGACGCCACCATCCGCTCGGGGGCGTCGATGATCGCCGACGACATGCGCACATAGCGACATCCGATCTCGGTACAGAGCGCTGCGATCCGGTCATCCTCGCTGATCGGCGGCATCAGCAGCACGCCGAACGGCCGCTGCCGCTCCAGAAAATGCGTCAGATCCTCCAGCATCGTCGGCGACGCCCGGTCAACCGGCCGCACCACCAGCTCGAACTCGCTGCCGTGCAGGCCCTCCAGCAGGCCCTGCTGCACATTCATCACGGTCTGCGCATTCGGATTGTCGTGGACCAGCCCGATCAGGAAATTCCGCCCGAGCGCCAACGCCCGCGCCTGCGGGTTGGGGATATAGGCGATGTCGGCGATCACCTGCTCCACCCGGCGGCGCGTATCCTCCCCCAGCAAGGGCGATCGGTTGATGACGCGGCTCACCGTTTTCTTCGATACGCCGGCCAGACGCGCGACATCGTTGATCGTGGGCTGGTTGGTCTTCATCATCTCGTCATTGGCATAGCCGCCGCGTGCCGTGCTCGCCAGCCCGTCTGCGCTTGCCAATGACACCGGTGTCCAATAGACTGTTCGCCAAGGTCGGAACAGATCGTCAACGGAGGAAAGCGGCATGATGACAGGCCAGGAATCATCTGAGGTCGTGGCCGCCGCCGACCGGGTCGGCCGGTATCGCTGGACGATCTGCGCGCTGCTTTTCGCCGCCACCGCGATCAACTATGTCGATCGCCAGATGATTGGCGTGCTCAAACCAACCATCTCCGCGGAACTCGGCTGGTCGGAAACCACCTATGCCGATCTCATCTTCTGGTTTCAGGCCGCCTACGCGCTCGGTTATCTCAGCTTCGGACGAATCGTCGATCTCGTCGGCGCTCGCGTCGGATATTCGATCGCGTTCGTGATCTGGACGATCGGGCATACGCTCTGCGGCTTCGTCACCTCCGCGTTCCAGTTCTCGGTCGCGCGCTTCATCCTCGGGATCGGCGAAAGCGGCAATTTTCCCGCGGGCCTGAAAGCCGTCACGGAATGGTTTCCCGCCCGCGAACGCGCGTTGGCGACGGGGGTGTTCAATGCGGGCGCCAATGTCGGCGCGATCATCACGCCGCTGATCGTGCCCGCCATTACCGTTGCGTTCGGCTGGCGCATGGCGTTCATCGCCACCGGCGTGGTCAGCCTGCTATGGCTGGTCGCCTGGGTCGCGATCTACCGTCGGCCCCGCGAACATGCCCGGATCGGGGCGGCGGAACTGGCGCATATCGAATCCGATCCCGCCGATCCCGTCGGCGTCATCGGCTGGCGCCGGCTGCTGCGCTACCGCGAAACCTGGGCCTATGGCCTTGGCAAGTTCCTGATCGACCCGATCTGGTGGCTGTTCCTGTTCTGGACGCCGGACTTCCTTGCCAAGACCTATGGGCTCGACATCGTCAGCTTCGGGCCGCCGCTGGTCGTGATCTACCTGATCTCGGACTTTGGCAGCGTGATCGGCGGCTGGTCGTCGTCGCGCCTCATGCGGCGCGGCCTGACGGCGAATGTGGCGCGTAAACTCACGATGCTTGCCTGCGCCTTTCTCGTCATGCCGATCTTCTTCGCGCAATATGTCAGCCATTTGTGGGTCGCGGTGCTGATCATCGGCGTGGCCGCGGCCGCGCATCAGGCTTTTTCCGCCAATCTCTACACCATCCCGTCCGACATGTTTCCGCGCACGGCCGTGGGATCGGTGGTCGGCATCGGCGGCACCATGGGTGCGGTCGGCGGCATGCTCATGGCGAAGTTCACCGGCTATATCCTTCAGACCACCGGCAGCTACACCACAATCTTTGCGGTCGCCGGCAGCACCTACCTGATCGCGGTCACCGTCATCCACCTGCTCAGCCCACGGCTCGCCCGGGTCGACGCCGGCTGATCCACGCGCTCCTCGTGTTCAGAGGTCGAGATCGTCCTGCGGCTTGTTGGTCCCGCCCGCGCCGGCGGTACCGCCCGGCGTCCCGGGGCTGTCCTGTACCGCCGTCCTGTCTTCGGGGGCGGCATCTTCGGGATCGCCGATCAGGTCGCGTATATCGATGATCTTCGGCGTTTGATCCGCGTCGGACGGGTTGGCCATGCCATGTCTCCTTCACTGTCTGACGGAATAACGTGCCGCATCCCGGATCGCTCCCACCGATCATGGATCGTCGCGCAAGGCTGGTCGCGCCAAGTCTATCTGAACATAGGTGATTTCCTGCCGGGGGTGGGCATGGCAGGTGCAGGTCGACGGGGAGATTCGGATGACGCACGCCTATCTGTACCAGCAACCGAAGAACGGTCAGCAAGGCGGCCGGGCCCGCGGGCAGCAATGGGTACTCGATTTCCGGTCCGACCGTGCGCAGCGGCCGGATCCCTTGACCGGGTGGACCGGCGGCGCGGAAACCCAGTCGCAGATCGACATGCTGTTTCCGACGCTGGACAGCGCCATCGCGCATTGCGAACGCGAAGGGATTGCGTACACGGTCGCCCCGCCGAACCGCACCAAGCTGAAGATCCAGAGCTATGCGGAGAATTTCCGGTAAGCGCGGACATGCCATCGCCGATGCCGGGTCTCGGCCGGCGTCCAACAACCGCAGCAACCGCCGCCGATGGCGAATCGGCTCCACCTCGTCGGGTGCGCGCGATCAACGCCGCATTGGCCGCCGCCTGGGACGCCGGTTGGCTGCCGGAACCGACGCTTGCCCCCGCCGCGCTGGTCGACACCGCGGTTCGCAGCACCGCGCTCGCCGATTTCGGCACGGACGACGGGTGGCGGCACCGGCTGACTGCGCTCACCACCGCGCTCGATCGGGAAGCGGACCTGTCGCCGCTCGGCCGCGTCATGGCCTTCGGTCAGTTGGTCGGCGCGCTCCGCAATCGCCTGCGGGCACAGGCGCTGTGGAACCGCCATCCTGAAATTCTCGATCGCCCGATCCCGGCACCCGTGATCGTGCTGGGCCAGATGCGGTCCGGCACCACCCGTCTGCACCGCCTGCTGGCCTGCGATCCCGGCTTTTGTCATACGCGCTTCTACGAAAGCTGGGCGCCGCTTCCGCTCTGCGGGGCGCCACCACGCTGGGTTGACGACCGCCGGTGGCGCGGCGCCGCCGGCCTGGCTTGCGCGCGCCTGCTGAACCCACCCTTCACCCGTCTTCATCCGACGCGGTCACAGGCACCCGATGAAGAGATCGGGCTTCACGCCGTATCGCTGTTCGGATCGGTGTTCGAGGCGCAGTGGCGCATCCCCAGCTTTGCGGCTTTGTGCGAATCCATGGACACGCTGCCAATCTATCGGGAGTTCCGCCGGCTGCTTCAGACGATCGACTGGCTCCGCACCCCGCCGGGGCGGCAGGCCACTCCCCGGCCCTGGATCCTGAAGGTTCCGCAGTTCACGCAGGATCTTCCCGCCCTGCTCGCCACCTTCCCGGATGCGCGCCTGATCTGCACCACGCGCGATCCCGAACGCGTCGTCGCCTCGTCGGTCCGGCTGGTCCATAACCAGATGGCGCTGCAATCCAACCGCACCGATCGGGACTGGATCATGCGCGAATGGCGGCGCAAGGTCGCGCTGCGCACCGCCCGGATCGCCGCATCGCGCGCCCTTCCTGCCCCGCGCCACGACGTGACGTTCGCGGCCATGGATCAGGATTGGCGACGAGAAATCCGCGCGATCTACGCGTTCCTCGATCGTCCGCTCGGCGCCGACACGCTGGCCCGGATGGAACGCTACGTCGGCACCGCCACGCGAACCCAGATGCCGCGACCGGAAATAAGCACGCGGATTTCCAACCTAGTCTAACGCGCGCGATCCCGTACCGCGTCACAACCAACCCGTCGATCGCTGTAGCCGGGACCATCATCATGCAAGGCCATCCACCAACGCGTCGCGATTTCCGGGGAACGACCATCGCAGCGTTCGTGATCGGGCTGGCGCTCAGCGGGTTCTTTGACGGCATCCTGTTGCACCAGGTGCTGCAATGGCATCATTTCCTCAGCCTCGTGCCCGGCGAAACTTACCGCGACCTGCGCACGCAAATCTATGCGGACGGGCTGTTCCACGTCGCGGTCTACGCCATCGCCTGCATCGGGCTCGCGCTGCTGTGGCGTGCGCGCCGGCAACTCGACCGGCCGGGCGCCCGGTCGCATCTCATCGGGGGCGTGCTGCTTGGCTTCGGCGTCTGGAACGTCGTGGACGTCGGCTTCTTCCACTGGATTCTCGGCATCCACCGCATCCGGGTCAACGTACCCAACCCGATGATCTATGATATCGGGTGGATCGTGGGCCTGGGGCTGGCGGTGATGCTGATGGGCTGGTGGATCCTGCACCGCGGTGGCCCGGCCGGCCCGGCCACGCGCCGCCCCGATGGCCGTCCCACGGCGGCAACGATGGTGGTCTTGCTCGGCCTGGCGGTTCCCGTCGCGAACATTCCGTCCGCGAACGGCGCAACCCTGATTGTGTTTCGGACGGATGCCGGCCCCGCGGCCGCGATCAACGCCATCCGCGCGGTGGAAGGGCGGATCGTGATGCTCGATCCGGAGGGTGCCTTCGCCGTCGTGGATCTCGCCAAGGGCCGGTCGACGCGCGCGCTCTACCGCGCCGGCGCGATCTTCGTGACGCGCTCGCCCGCGCTCGCCGGCTGCCTTGCCTTTACCGACGCGGTTCGCTGATCCCGGGCGGCCTCAATCCCGACGGGGTGCGCCGATCTCGCCAGTCAGGATCGGGCTATGCACAGAGCGCATCGTCAAAACCGATCGTGCGGTTCCGGCCGTCGGCCTTGGCCCGGTACAGCATCATGTCGGCGGCCGACAGCAGGGCGATCCCGTCCTGTCCGTCGCTGTAGCTCGCCACGCCGGCGCTGATCGTCACCGGGAACCGCATCGTGCCGTGCGCAAAGGGGCTCTGGTCGACCGCAAGCCGCAACCGCTCCACGGCATAATGCGCGCCCTGCCCCGCAGTACCGGGCATCAGCACACCGAATTCCTCGCCACCCAACCGCGCCATCACGTCGGAATTGCGCAGCGCACCCCGGCACAGATCCACCACGCGCACCAGGGTCGCGTCGCCCGCGGCATGGCCGAAGCGGTCGTTGATGCTCTTGAAATGATCGATGTCAATGATCGCGACCGACAGGCTCTGGCCGTAGCGCATCGCGCGCTGCTGCTCCTCCGCCAGCAGGGTCATGAACGCCCGCCGGTTCATCAATCCCGTCAATTCATCGGTCATTGCCAGATGGCGCAGACGCTTCAACGCAACGCCCAGCCGCAGGGCGTTGCGGGCTCGTGCATGGAATTCGACCGGGTCGACCGGTTTGCAGAGGAAATCGTTTGCGCCCGCCTCCAGCGCCTTCAACAGGAACTCGCGTTCCTGCCTTCCGGTGATGATCAGCGTCGGCACATCGTGACAATGCTCGATCGTCCGCAACGCCGTCAGGAACTCGCCACCGTCTAGCTCAGGCATCAGATAGTCCAGCAGGACCAGATCCGGTTCATTCTCCCGACACCAGGCCAGCGCGTCCGGGGAGGAGGTAAAGCACGTCGTGTCACAGTCGCCCAGCTTGCTGGCCAGCGCCTGCAACATGACGACGTTCATCTTCACATCGTCGACGATCAAGATCTTGGGACGCATCATCCGTGTCCACCTGCTTTGGCCGGCATGGCTTCCAGAAACGTGATCAACGCTGCCGCCGCCTTGTCCAGATCACGCGCTGCCTCCTGTGCCGTCTTCAGGTCGGGCGCATGTTCGACGGCTCTGGCGGCCTGCGCCAGCCGGGTCGCCCCGACGTTGCCCGCCGCACCCAGCAAGGCATGCGCCTCCCGCCCAGCCGCATCAAGGGCCCCCTCGGCCAGGCTTGCCTGCACGCGTGCCGGCCGCACCCGGGCCTCTTCCACCAGCATGTCGAGCAACAGCGTCACCGTTTCTTCACCCAGCGCACAGCGCAGATCGCCGATCTGGTCGGCATCCAGCACCGCGTCCGATGGCGGTCGCGCGGCCTGCACCGTGGTCTCGGACGGGGCGATGCCGTCCAGCACGGCGCGCAGCCGCGCGAAATCGATTGGTTTGGTTAGGAAATCCGACAGCCCGATATTTTCGTAAAAGCGCCTGCGCTCCGGCAGGGCGTCGGCGGTCAACGCCACGATCGGAATGGTCGCCCCCCGCGCATCCAGGTTGCGGATGGCCCGCGTGGCCGCCACACCGTCCATCACCGGCATCTGCATGTCCATCAGGATCACGTCGAACGATCCCGATTTACAGGCCTCGACGGCCAACTGCCCATTGCCGACGCATACCACATCATGTCCCATGCGCCGCAGCAGCGTCGTGACCAGCAGCTGGTTGACGCCATTATCCTCCGCCAGCAGGACGTTCAGGGTCGTGCCGTCCGCCGCCCGGACCGGCGCCGCCAGCCGGATCGACCCCACGCCCGCCTCACCGACTGCCAGCGGCAGGTCGAACCAGAATATCGACCCCCCGTCCGCGCGCGGTTCGACCCCGATTTCGCCGCCCATCGCGTTCACCAGCCGCTTGCTGATCGACAGGCCCAGCCCGGTTCCGCCGAACCGGCGGGTCGTCGATGGATCGGCCTGCGTGAACGGTGAAAACAGCCTGTCGACGGTTTCCGGGTCCAGTCCGATGCCGGTGTCGCTCACTTCGATCCGCCAGCGGCGGGCATCATCTTCCAATGCCCCGGCCTGCAGCGTGATGGCGACCTCGCCCACTTCCGTGAACTTGATCGCATTGCTGACCAGGTTGGACAGCACCTGCTGGATCCGGGTCGCATCGCCTTTCACATGCGTGTCGGCATTGGGCAGGATCGTGCGCAGCATCAATCCCTTGGCCGACGCGCCATGGCCGAACAGATCGCCGACACTGCGCGCCAGTGCGCCAAGATCGAAATCGGCCGTCTCCAGCACCAGGTTGCCGGCTTCGATCTTGGAATAATCCAGGACGTCATCCAGAACCGTCATCAGCGTCCGTGCCGACTGTTCCAGCGTGTCGAAGAACCGGTCGCGCTGTGCGGGATCGGCATCGGTCCGCAACAGCTCGATCATTCCCAGCACGCCGGTCATCGGCGTCCGGATCTCGTGGCTCATCGTCGCCAGGAACGAAGACTTTGCGGCGGCCGCGACCTCGGCCGCCGCCAATGCCGCATCACGGTCCATTTCCACCTGCACGCGGTCGCTCACGTCGCGGCAGACTGCGATCGTGCAGATCTGTCCCTGATAGTCGACCTGGCGTGCCGCAATCTCCATCCACGCCGTCATGCCGTCGTGTCGCCGCAGTCGACACCGCAGCGATCGGACATCACCGGGGCTACCCGCCAGCAATTGCGCCCGGAATGCGTCCAGCACCAGAAAATCCTCGGGCAGGGCATAGTCGTAGACCGTTTGGCACTGCATCGTCGCCGGGTCATACCCCAGGATCGTCTGCGCCGACGGGGACATGAACAGGATGCGCCCCTTGTCGTCGTGCAGCGAAATCATGTCGCTGGCCTGTTCGGTAATCAGGCGATACCGCGCCTCGCGCTCCTGCAGCCGCGTTTCCGCTTCCGCCTGCTCGGTGATGTCCTGAACGATACCGAACAGGCCGGCAACCGACCCATCCGCGGCACGATCGGCTTCGCCGCGAACCAGAACATGGACCAGCGTCCCATCGGGTCTGAAGATGCGCGCCCGAAAGACATAGCCTTTCCCCGCCTCCAGGGCATCGCGAACGATCACATCGATGCGCGCGCGATCATCGGGATGGTAAGCTTCCAGTGCGCTGGCAAAGCTCGGCAGCTGGTCCTTGGACACGCCGTGGATACGATATACCTCATCCGACCAGTAATGATTGCCGTTCAGGTCGGTGACGCGCCAATGGCCGAGATGCGCGACCGCCTCCGCCATCGTCAGCAGGCGGTTGTTGTCGGCCAGGCTGCGACTGACCTCCTGCAAGGCCACACCGGCTTCATACCGTTCCGTCACATCCTGGATAACGCCGAACAGCCCGACGACGGAGCCGTCCGGCGCCATTTCGGCCCGCCCGCGGGATGACACGCGCCGGCACAAACCATCAACCCGGATCAGCCGCGCCTCGAAATCGAATTCGGCCCCGGTTTCGATCGCCCCTTCCACCAGATCCTGCACCATGCGCTGGTCGTCGGGATGATAGGCATCGATGGCCGACGCCAGTTCGGGCACATAGCCTGCGGTCCGGCCGTGGATCGCACAAACCATATCGGACCAGAAGAGCGACTCGCTCGCCAGATCGAGCCGCCAATGTCCGATCTGCGCCACCGACTCCGCCATGCTGAGCAGCCGGTGCCCCTCGCGCAGTTCGGCCATCGCCTTTGCGGTTTCCAGTTCGGCCGCCTCCCGCCGGGACACGTCGCGCACGCTGGCGATGAACTCACGCGGGGCGCCGGTGACCGGGTCCTCGATCAGCCGGTAGCTCGCCTCCAGCCAGCAATAGCTGCCGTCCTTGCGCCGCTGGCGATACACCGCGATCGGGTTGGGCGCGCCGGCAAGCAGGCTCTTGCAGATCGCGATCACGCCGGCGCGGTCGTCCGGATGGATTTCGCCGGCCGCAACTTCGCCGATCAGTTCGCGCGGCTCATACCCCAGCAGCGACATCGACGCCGGCGACACATATTTCCGCACGCCGGTCAGGCTCAACCGGACGATCATGTCGTTCGAATTTTCCGCCAGCAGCCGATACAGATGTTCGCTCTCGCGGTGCGCCGCCTCGGCGGCCACCCGCTCCGTGATGTCATGCAACGTGCCGTAGGTGCCGGTCACGACTCCGAAGTTGTTGATCAGGACATGGCTGCGCACGAAAGCCCAGCGCTCGCTTCCATCGGCATGGATATACCGGAGTTCCTGCTGACATTCCTGCATTTCCAGCCTGTACAGCGGCGCCAGCCGCTCCAGGGCGTCGGAACGATGCTCGGGCACGATAACGCTCAGGAACGACCGCCCGATCGTCGACGTGACATCATGGCCGGTGACGTTAGACCAGGCGGGGTTCAGATAGGTCCAGCGTCCCGACACATTCGTTTCGAAGATAACTTCGCCGGCCCGCTCTACGATCCAGCGATGCTGCCGCTCGCTTGACTCGCGATCCTGCGCCAACCGACGTCGGTCCGCCAGCAGGGTGGCCAGCGGCAGACAGGTCCCAAGCAGCGTCACCAGATAGAATTGGAAGAACTGGATGCGCACCATCATCGGCCCGCTGATCAGCGCCGTCGGCCCCAGTCCCAATGCCATGGAGGTCGTGCCCACGGCCATGATGATGATCGTCCCCATCGCCGCACCGAACAGCCCGAGCCGGTACGTCGCGACCAACAGAAACGCGAAGGGAACGAACAGCGCGGGGAACCGGGCTTGCCCGAATGTGCCCACAGCGGCGATGAACACCATCAGCAGCGGCCAGGCAACCGTCGTGAGCCTGGGCAGCCGCGCACCCCTACGCTGTGCCGCCAGCAGGCGCACCGAGGTCAGGATCGTCGCCGTTACCAGAAGCGTTCCGAGAAAATCGCTGCTCACCCAGGCCGACCAGGCGGTCACCAGGTCCGTGCCGCGCGACGCCATCCACACTGCCGCAACCGTGGCGCCTGCGATCACCGACAGCATCAATGCACCGATGAAGCGCAGGATGCCCGGAAAGGATTCGAACGCGGCGGCGCCGGTGCCGAACCACCTCAGGACGGCCAGCGTCAATACCGGCGTGGCCGCGTTGACCAGCGTGAACAGCACCGCATCCGGCAGGTCGCCACTGCTCGCATAGTTTGCCCCGAAGCTCGCCAGCGCACAGTTGGCGACATGCCACGGACGCATCCGTTTGGTATCCAGCAACAGCGCCGACAGCAGGATGGCATTTGCCGGCCAGGCGGCTGCCAGCCCGCCGGTACCCCGATCCAGCGCCAGACTGCCACAGGCGGCCGCGAAGAATACAGCCCCCGCAAGGCACGGGTTCAGCCACCGGCCCCGGCGCAGAATGTTCCAGATCATGATCAGCGTTGTCCCCACCCCGCAACCCTACGGGATCGATGATGATTTTGTCGTTAAATGTCCATCATCATTCTTATCGGCCGAAAATGAGTGCGCCACTCCGCGGCACCGAAATGATGTCCAGCGGTTATCCTGCCGAACGACAGGAGCAATCGCCATGACGGTTTTCAACAAGGACATGATCCAGCTCGCGACCGCGAACGACTTCTTTCAGAAAGAGGTGTATCGCGACGCGAATGTCCAGCTGGTGTTGATGAGCATCCCCGCCGGCGAGGATATCGGCATGGAAACCCACCGCGCGGACCAGACCACCTTCTTCGTCGCGGGCGAGGGGCAGGCGATCATCGACGGCAGCCATACGAAGGTTGCGCCCAACCACATGATCGTGATCCCGAAGGGCGCCGAACATAACATCATCAACAAGGGCACCGGCGCGCTGAAGCTGTTTTCCGTCTACGCGCCGCCCGCCGAACCGGCCGGTGTCGCGCACAAGACCAAGGCCGAGGCCGAAGCGGCGGAGGAGGGCTTTGTCAGCCGCGCTGCCCGCAAGCTGAAGTCCGCGGTCTCCGGCTGACCGCCGCGGCGGCGGATGCCCCGCGGTCGGGACGTGCGATCATCGCCAGGATCTCACGCTCCGCCAATGCCCTCGATCACCTTGCCCGTACCGCCGCATTCGCCACAGGGCCGTCCGTTCAGCACCCCCGATCCGTCGCAACGGGGGCAGAGATTTTCACCGGTGCCGGGGGTACCGGGCGCGGCCTGATCACCGGGGTTTAGGGGTTCGCCTGCCATGGAATGCGTCCTTTCTGAGGTGCGCGATCAACGAACGACGTCGCCACCCGATCCGATCGGCTCCGTTGCCCCTCCCATGCGTTCACGCATCGGATTGATTCACAAGGGAATGCGAGCATGAGCGGAAGACTGGACGGACATGTCGTTCTTGTGACCGGCGCGAGTTCCGGCATCGGCCTGGGCGTAGCGGAAGCGATGGCCGATGCCGGCGCCGCGGTCGCCATCAACTATCGCTCGCACCGGGAACCGGCCGACGATCTCGTCGCGCGGATCACCGGGAAGGGCGGCCGTGCGGTCGCGATCGCGGCGGATGTCTCCGACGAAGCGGACGTCGCCCGGCTGTTCGACGAAACCGTCTCCGCCTTTGGCCGCATCGACATCCTCGTCGCCAATTCCGGGATCCAGAAGGATGCCGCCATCGCCGACATGACGCTGGCCGACTGGAACGCGGTCATCGACGTCAATCTGACCGGCCAGTTCCTTTGCAGCCGCGAAGCGTTGCGCCGCTTCCGATCGCAACCGGCCGACACCCGCCCGGCGCGCAGCGCCGGGGTCATCATCTCGATGAGTTCGGTCCACGAGATCATTCCCTGGGCCGGGCACGTCAACTATGCGACGGCCAAGGGCGGCATCCGCATGATGGTTCGCTCCCTTGCGCAGGAGGTGGCGGGCGACGGCATCCGCGTCAACGCCATCGCCCCCGGGGCCATCCGCACGCCCATCAACCAGGACGCCTGGGACACGCCGGAAGCGTTGGAGAAGCTGCTGCGCCTGATCCCCTATGGCCGCATCGGCGAACCCGAGGATGTCGCCCGCGCCGCCGTCTGGCTGGCCTCGGACGAAGCCGACTACATTACCGGTACGACGCTGTTCGTCGATGGCGGCATGGCGCTCTATCCCGGCTTCCGCGACAATGGATGACGCCGCCGGCCCGGCGCTCAACCCATTGCCAGGTCGCACGATCGCCGATCACGGCATCATCGGCAATCTTGAAACCGCCGCGCTGGTCGCACGGGATGGGGCGATCGATTATCTCTGCTGGCCCGCGCTCGACAGCCCGACGATCTTCGCGGCGCTGCTCGATCCGGACGGCGGCGCATTCACGATCGCACCGCAGGCCGATGATGTCCGCACGCTCCAGCTTTATGTGCCCGACACCAATGTGCTGATGACGCGCTGGATGGCGGACACCGGTGCGGCCGAGATGCTCGACCTGATGCCCTATCCGAAGACGTTGGGCGGCCCGGAGGAACCGGGGCTACGCTGCATCCTCCGCCGCATCACGGTCACGCGGGGCACGATGACCTTCGCTGCCCGCTGCGCGCCACGGTTCGACTATGCGCGCGTCACACCTCGGGTGACCTGCGTCGCCGATATGGTGGCGTTTGAAACCGATGCGCTGACGATCCGGCTGTCCGCTTCGGTTCCGCTGACGCCCGATCACGACGCCGCCACCACCACCTTCACGCTATCCGCCGGTGACACCGCGTGGTTCCTGCTCGGTGACCCGGCATTGCCGCCGTCCGACGACGCCACCGTCGATGCGCTGGTGGCCGAAACAATCGCGGCATGGCGGGGTTGGACCGCCCGCTCCACTTATGCCGGGCGCTGGCGGGAGGCGGTGACGCGCTCCGCGCTGGCGCTGAAGCTGCTGACCTCCGCCCGCCACGGCTCGATCGCGGCGGCCGCGACCTTCTCGTTGCCGGAGGCGACCGGCGCCGGCCGCAACTGGGACTATCGCGCCACCTGGATCCGCGATGCGTCCTTCACCGTCTATGCCTTCATGCGCCTCGGCCATCTCGAAGAGGCCGAGCAGTTCCGCCATTGGGCCGCCAAACGCGTGATGGCCGCAGATGCCACCCACCCGATCCGCATCATGTACGCGCTCGACGGATCCGAAGCCGCGGACGAAAGCGTGCTGTCGCACCTGGCCGGCTATGCCGACAGCCGGCCGGTCCGGATCGGCAACGCCGCGCATCACCAAAGTCAGCTCGATATCTTCGGTGAACTGCTCGACAGCGTGTATCTTTCGAACAAATATGGCGCGGCGATCAGCCATGCCGGGTGGGACCATGTCCGCGGCATGGTCACCTATGTACTGGCGCACTGGCAGGAACCCGATGCCGGTATCTGGGAAATTCGTGATCGACCGCGCCATTTTCTGCATTCCCGGCTGATGTGCTGGGTCGCGCTCGATCGTGCGATCCGGCTCGCGGTCAAACGCTCGCTGCCGGCCCCCTTGGTCGACTGGTCGGAAGGACGCGATCGCATCGCGCAGGATATCTGGGACAATTTCCGTCACCCCGACCATGGTTATTTCGTGCAGGCAAGCGGCGGGACGGATCTCGATGCGGCGTTGCTGATGATGCCGCTCGTCCGCTTCGTCTCCGCGACCGATCCGGTCTGGCTGAAGACGCTCGATGCGATCGGTGTCGCACTGCGCGATGACGGCATGGTCTACCGCTATCGCAACACCGACGGCCTGGCTGGCGGAGAGGGCGCCTTCACCACCTGCACCTTCTGGTATGTCGAATGCCTCGCCCGCGCCGGCCGGCTGGACGAGGCGCGGCTGATGATGGCGAAGGGCTTGCGTTACGCCAACCCGCTCGGCCTGTTTTCGGAGGAGTTGGACGTCCGCGCCGAACCGCTCGGCAATTTCCCACAGGCGCTGACCCATCTCGCCTTCATCAGCGCCGCCTATTTCCTCGATCGTCAGTTGACGCCGGGCCGGACCCCGACCTGGCAACCCTGACATCGCGCCCCCCGCTCATCCCGTGCTGATTGGAATTTCCCCCATGCTGATCGACCTGTCCGGAAAGACCGCGCTCGTGACCGGCTCCACCGAAGGGATCGGCTTCGGCATCGCCCGCCAACTCGCCCGGTCCGGCGCGGACGTCGTGCTGAACGGGCGAACGCCGGACAAGGTCGATGCCGCGGTCGCCCGGCTTCACGCGGACGGCGACGTCCGCGGCATCGCCGCGGATGTCGCCACCGCCGACGGCTGCACGCAGCTGTTCGGCGCGCTGCCCACGGTCGATATCCTCGTCAACAATGCCGGCATCTTCCAACCGGTCGACTTCTTCGAAAGCGACGATGCGCTGTGGGACCGGCATTGGCAGGTGAACGTCATGTCGGGCGTCCGCCTGTCGCGCCTCTATCTGCCGGGAATGCAGCATGCCGGCTGGGGCCGCGTCATCTTCATCGCCTCCGAATCCGGGTTCAACATCCCGGTCGAAATGATCCACTACGGCGTCAGCAAGACCGCAGATATCGCGGTCGCGCGCGGATTGGCGAAGCGGATGGCGGGGACGGGCGTCACCGTCAATTCGGTGCTGCCCGGCCCGACCCTGTCCGAAGGCGTGGCGGAGATGCTGAAGGACGAACAGGCCCGCAGCGGCGGATCGATCGAGGAGGTCGCCGCCCGTTTCGTGCAGCAGCATCGCCCCACCTCGATCCTGCAACGCGCCGCGACGGTCGAAGAGGTCGCGAACATCGTCGCCTATCTCGTCTCCCCGCTGGCCTCCGCCACCACCGGCGCGTCGGTCCGCGTCGATGGCGGCGTGATCGACACCCTGTGACGCCAGTGCGATCGGCCCCTTACCGATCTCGTCCGTAACAGGGATGCTGGTCCAGGATCGTGTAGGTTCGGGGTTTGCGACGCTCCAGCGCCGTCATCGCCCGTTCTGCAAGGCAGGATAATTGCCGCGCCTCTTCCATATCCAGCGGGGGGCGCGGTTTCCGGTCGATGACGCACAAGGTCCCGATCCGCATCCCGTTGGCGGCGGTCAGCGGCGCACCGGCGTAGAAGCGGATGCCTGGATCCCCGGTCACCAGCGGATTGTGCTGGAACCGCGGATCATGCGTCGCGTCCTCGACAGTGAAGATTTCGGCACCCGCAATGGCATGGGCACAGAAGGACAGCGACCGATCCGTTTCCGACTGGTCCAGCCCGATCCGCGCCTTGAACCACTGTCGGTTTCCGTCGACCAGTGAAATCAGGGCGATGGGCGTATTCATCGCCACGACGGCTTCCGCAACGATCTCGTCGAATTCCGCTTCGTTCGGCGTGTCCATGATGTCGTAGCTTTTCAGCGTCGCCAGCCGGATGGCCTCGTTGCCGCCTTGATCGATCCCGTCATGCATTGTCATCATCCCTGATTACGCTGGGAAACCCTTGGTCGAAGCTGTTTGGCCTCAAAATTGCGACCAGTCGTCGGCGGGGGCGGCCGCGGCCGCCGCACCCCCGCTGCGCCGGACCGCCCCGGCCGGACGCCGCACGGCGGTGGCCGCTTTCGCCTGCAAAGCGCGGACCACCGGGGCCGCCCGTTCGACATGACCGGGACCCGTCTGGAACCGCGCAATCTCCTGCGCCAGCGCTTCGGCTTCACCGGACAGGCTGCGGGCGGCGGCGGTGGACTCCTCGACCATCGCCGCATTCTGCTGCGTCGCATTGTCCATCTGGGTGATCGCGATATTCACTTCCCTCAGGCCCGATGCCTGATGCTCGGCCGACGCCGCGATGCTGGACACCAGTTCGCTGATCGCGCCGATCCGCCCGATGATCCGCTGCAACGCCTCGCCCGTCTGGTTGACCAGCGCCACGCCACTACCGACCTGTTCGGAACTGCGGAGAATGCGGCTCTTCACATCCTTCGCCGCCTCCGCCGATCGCTGTGCCAGGGCGCGCACTTCCGACGCCACGACTGCGAAGCCCTTGCCGGCATCGCCGGCGCGCGCCGCTTCGACACCGGCGTTCAGCGCCAGCAGGTTGGTCTGGAACGAAATGCCATCGATCACCGCGATGATCTCCGAAATCTCGCTGGAGGACCGCTCGATCCCGCCCATGGCATCGACCGCACGGCGCACGACATCCCCACCCTGTTCCGCATCCGTCCGCGTCTCGCCCACCACGCCGCGGGCGCGTCCGGCATCGTCCGCAGTCTTGCGCACGGCGTTGGTGATCTCGTCCATCGCGGCTGCGGTTTCTTCGAGGCTCGCGGCCTGATGCTCGGTCCGTTGCGACAGGTCGTCCGCCGCGGACAGGATCTCGCCCGATCCGGTGCGGATCCCCGACGAAGCCTGTGCCACGGTCGTCACCGTCGCGCGTAGCGATTCGACCGCATTGTTGAAGTCGGTCTTCAACTGCGCGAATGGCCCGGTCAGGTCCGCCTCGATCCGGCAGGTCAGGTCGCCGGCGGCCAGGCGTCCCAGACTGTCGCCCATGACGGACGCCATGCTGCGCTGCGTCCCGCATTCGACCGCCGCTTCGGATTTCTCGCGAAACACCTCCATCGCCCGCGTCATGCGACCGACGCAGTCTCTATGCTCGCGGTAGAGGATCGGACTGTCGAGATCGCCGGCGGCAAGCGCCTCCATGCGGACGACGGTCATGACATACGGGGTGCAGATCAGCTTTGCGGCAATCATCGTCACCGCCAGGATCGCGACCACGCCGGCGCCGGCCACCCCCATCACCAGCGTCGTGTCAATGCCGGTGGCATGCGTCGCTGCATGATAGGCCGCGCCTGCGATCACGCTCGCCAGCACGCCATATGTCACCAGCAGCGCCTGGAACTTCGTCCTGATCGGCGCGTGCTGCTCGAACCATGTGAGCATAAGACCTCCCGCTCGCGGCGCCGGTCGATGCGCCGCGCCACTCCCGGCCTTATGGTCAGGCGCTCGTTAACAAAGGGACCGCTAGACTAAAGATGCAGGCAACCCCTCGGCGCGCCATCAGCCGACAAGATCGCGATGTTCAGGTCCAGTAGAGTATCCGCGCCTGCGGGAGTGATCGTCCGATGGCCGTTTCGAAATAGGTCCGCAGCCGCCGCATCGTATCCGCATCATACACCTGCTTCTCGGTCCCGAACTTCGTACGTTTTGTAATACGGTTGGCGTCGGTCATATTCAGCGACGACCCTGGATACCAGCTGTCCAACGTCGCCTTGGATCCCGCGGTGAACCGGTGTGTGATCAGTTCGATCGACAGGTCCAGGTCGGGCAGCCCGGCCAGCGCCGCCGCCGCCGCATCGATCAGGTCGCCATAGGCCTGCTCCCATCCGTCCGCGGCGATGATCGGCGCGATCGTCAGCCCGATGGGATAGCCCGCCTCCGCCATGCGGCGCAGGGCCGAAAGCCGTGCGGCGACGGGTGCGGTTCCGGCTTCGTGCCCGCGATGCTGCGCCGGGTTGATCGACGCGCGCATCCGGGTCCGGCCGCCATGGTCCAGCGTGACCAAGGGCGCGACATCCGCGAATTTGGTGGTAAAGCGCAATTGCGTCTCCGCCTGCCACCGCCCGAACCAGGCGATCGTTGCCGACAGCGAGCCGGTCAGATGCTCCAGCGCCAGCGGATCGGTGTAGCAGGACGCCTCGAACGTCGTTCCCTCCGCAACCCGCGCCATGCTGCGCGACGTGATCGTCCCGCGGCCGAGATAATCGGGCAGGCCGTGCAGGATTTCGTCGAGATTGGCATAGACCCGCGTGATCGGTGGCCCCTTGAGCGATCCCGCCAGATAGCAATAGCTGCAATGGGCGGGGCACCCCTCCGCCAGATCCAGCCGCCAGTCGGCACTGGGGGCGATGGGTTGCAACTTGCGCTTGGACGGAGGCGCCACGACCACGGCCAGCGTCCCCTTGGCCTCGGCATAGGCACGCCGCGGATCATCGGGCAGGTCGAGCAGCACGCGATCACCCGGCAGGGTGACGACCGGCACGCCCAGCGCGGCCGCCCGTTCCATGATCCGACGGCCATGCGGCCATGTCCGGGCCGACGCCGTCACCATGATGCGCCGCGGAATCCACGGCCGCGGCAGCGATATTTCGGGATAAGGGGAAGCCATCCTTGCTGAACGCCTGATTCGCGCACCTGTTCATGGCCACCAATTCCGCATGATCGTGCTTGACGACCACAGCTGTAATCCTCATAAGACTACGTATGTAGTCACAGGGGTCACATGATGACTGAGCGGATCAGCGAAAGCGAATTGGCGATCATGGAAGCCTTGTGGGACACTTCGCCGCTGACCGCGGCGGAGGTCACCGAGCGGGTTTCGGATCGCTGCTGGAACGACCGCACGGTCAAGACGATGCTCGGCCGCCTGCTTGCCAAGGGCGTGATCGGGCATGAGGAAGATGGCCGTCGGTATCTGTACCGGCCGCTGGTCGCGCGGCAGGACTATGTCGCGCGCGAATCCGGCAGGCTGGTCGATCGGCTGTTCGGCGGGCGCGCCACATCGCTGGTCGCGCATCTTGCCGAACAGAACCGGCTGTCGGACGACGACATCGCCGATCTCGAATCCCTGTTGCGGGGGTTGAAGGCATGAATGCCGCTATCGCCTGGTTCGGCGGGACCATGACGGCGGCCACCCTGTTGATGCTGGCGGTGCTGATCGTCCGTGCGCCCGCCGCCCGGCTGTTCGGGGCAAAGGTCGCCTATGCCTTGTGGCTGCTGCCCGCGCTCCGCATGATCCTGCCGTCGTTGCCCGCACGGTGGGTGCCGACCCCGGGCGGCATCGTCTTCACGCGACAGCTGGTGGGCTGGGGCCCCGCCTCGCCGCCTCCCGGCGAAGCGCTGATCCTACCCGCACCCATGGCAACCGGTCCGGACTGGTTGGCGATCGCCGCACTGATCTGGGCCGCCGGCGCGCTGTGCCACCTGCTCTGGCATGTCATCGCCTATCGGCTGTTCCTGCGTCGGGCGCTGCGCCGTGCGGTCCAATGGACGCATGCCGCGGGCATCCGGGTCATGACCTGCCCTGAACTCCCCGGCCCGGTCGCGGCCGGCATCCTGCGGCGCCTTATCCTGCTGCCGGCCGACTTCACCAGTCGGTTCGATCCGGACGAACGGCGGCTCGTCCTGGCGCATGAAACCGCGCATCATGTGCGCGGCGACCTGGTCGCGAACCTGTTGGCGCTCGTCATCCTGTCGCTACACTGGTTCAATCCGGTCGCGCACCGCGCCTATCGTGCGTTTCGCGACGATCAGGAAACAGCCTGCGACGCGACGGTACTGGACGCCGAAGCCGCCGATCGCCGCCACGCCTACGGCACCGCCATCCTCAAATCCGCCAGCTGCCGCGTGCCCGGCGCGGCTTGCGCGCTCAATCACGCCGGTGCGCTGAAACGGAGGATCCACATCATGATCGACGGACGCAAGCCTCGGCCCCTGCGGATTGCCGGCCTTGGGCTGGCGCTGCTTCTGGTCACTGCCGGCCTGATCGGCACCGCATCCACCTCCGCCGCCTCGCAGGGCGGTGGCCGATCGATCCACGTTGATGGCCCAGACGATCGCAGATCGCTCGGCGAACGTGGCCATATCCGCCCGACGACGCCGGCGGAGCAGCGACAGGTGCAGCGCGCGGTGGAACAGGCCACCCACGCCGCGACGCGGGCGCGGCGCAATGCCGACACCGCCATGCGCCGCGCGCAGCGTGCCTTGGCGAATCTCCCGCGCCCTCCTGCGCCACCCCTGCCCGCCCTTCCACCCGCGCCCTTCGGCCCGCCGCCACCGCTGCCTGCTCTGGAAGCGCCCACGATCGACCGCAACGCCATCGCGGCCGAGGTTGCGGCCGCCATGCACGACGCGCGACAGGCGATCCTCGCCGCGCAGGCGGATGTTGCCCGGACCCGGATTACCTGGGCGCGCAACCGTCAGATCGCGTTGCGCAACGCCACCGCCCACCGCGCCGAGGCGATCATCATCGCAACGGAAGCCGGGCGCGCCGCGGAAGCGGCCAGGCCGTCCTTTCCATGAACCTGGCCCAAACGGAGCCATGCCCATGATGCTGAAAGACCTACGATATCGTCTCTGGTGGACCTGGGCGAAGTTCCGGATCGGATCGGACGCCTTGGCGGCTGCCGGCTACCGTCCGCCCGGCCAGCAACCCTGACGGTGCCGGCCGGGCTGCGCGATCAGGGATTGCCTCGGCCGCCGTTCGCCCCGACGACCGTTCCCGTGCTGTAGCTCGCCTCTTCCGACGCCAGCAGCACGTAAAGCGGCGCCAGTTCGGCCGGCTGGCCCGCGCGGCCCATCGGGGTATCCTGGCCGAATTCGCCCATCTTGCCCGGCAATTGCCCGCCAGCCACCTGCAACGGAGTCCAGATCGGCCCCGGTGCCACCGCGTTCACGCGAATGCCTTTCTTGATCAGCTGCTTGGCAAGGCCCTTGGTCAGGATCAGCAACGCTCCTTTAGTGGCGGCATAGTCGATCAGTTCCTCGCCCGGATCGTAGGAATTGACCGAGATGGTGTTGATGATCGCCGATCCCGGCGGCATCAGCGGAACAGCGGCCTTGCTGATCCGGAACGTGGCATAGACATTGGTCTTGAACGTCTGATCGAACTGTTCGTCGCTGATCTCGGAGATATCGGCCTTGCTCTGCTGATAGGCCGCATTGTTGACCAGCAGGTCGAGCCCACCCAATTGCCTGGCCGCCGACGCGACCAGCCGCTCACAGAAGGCCAGCGTCCGGATATCGCCGGGAATGGCCACGGCCTTGCGTCCTGCCTGTCGGATCAGGGCGATCACCTCGCGCGCATCGGGCTCTTCCTGCGGAAGGTAATTGATCGCGACATCGGCGCCTTCGCGGGCGAAAGCGATGGCCGCCGCTCGCCCGATTCCGCTGTCTCCGCCGGTAATCAGTGCCTTGCGCCCGGTCAGCCGCCCGGAACCCTTGTAGCTCGTCTCGCCATGATCCGGCCGTGGCGTCATCTTCGATGCCAGTGCCGGCCATGGCTGACGCTGTTCGGGAAATGGCGCGCGCCGATATTTGCTCTGCGGATCGCGCAGCATGGCGGTATTGGTGCCGGCCGCCTGCCCGGCAGCAGGCACCGCAGTCGCGGCCAGCCCGATCGTGGCCGCGCCGAGCACGGTCCGGCGTGAAGTTCCTTCGTCCATGAAAAGGCTTCCTTGATCCAAAGTCGTCGGCAATGGGCGTGTCGCTCTTGAACGGACGAACACCGGCGCGGTTCATTCCCGCCGAAATGATCCGCCGACCAAGTCATTGCACTTCCACGCCTAACCACCGGGTCCGGTGCGAAGTCGTTGTCCTGTCGCGTGCAGCCCGGCGTGCTTCAGACGCCTTTTCGCGCCGCATCCCATGCGATACAGTCACGGGGAGAGCGGAGGACAGATGATGCAGGCCGTGCAACCAGGATCGCTGAAGGTCAGGCACACGGTGCGCGGTGGGGCCGCTATACTCCTGCTGCTACCGCTGATCGCGATGCAGTTCACCACCGAAGTGCGTTGGGACGGAGCCGACTTCGCGCTGTTCGCGGCCATGCTTGCCGCGGCCGCCGGAGCCTATGAGTGTCTATCGGCCCGGGTGGAGAATATCGCCTACCGCGCCGCTGCGGGGATCGCGATCGTCGCCGCTTTCCTGCTCATCTGGGCCAATCTGGCGGTGGGGATCGTGGGATCGGACAATGATCCTGCGAACCGGCTGTTCTATGCGCCGCCCGTCATCGGGATCATCGGCGCGCTCGTGGCGCGTTTTCGTGCCCCCGGCATGGCCGCAACGCTGCTCGCGGTCGCGGCGGCGCAACTGCTGTGCGGCGGGATCGCGCTCGCCGACGCACCTCAACCGCAGTATGTGGTCGTGGTCGCGGTCACGATCGCGTTCACCGCGCTGTGGGTCGCGTCCGCGGCGTTGTTCAGGACGGCGGCCGCTCCGCGCTGACCGTTTCCCCGTCCGCGTGGACCGCGCGTTCGAACAGCCAGACGCGCACCGCACTCGCCAGATTGGGCGGATCGTTCGCGCCGATCCGGATCGCATCGATCCGCGCCACCAGTGCGTTGACCGGCAGCCCGTCATCGCGGGCGGCGCGGTCCAGCGCCGCCCAGAACACCGGCTCCAGCGAAATCGACGTCGCATGACCTGCGATCGTCACCGATCGCTTCACCGGCCCCGTCATCGACCGCTCCGGCCGGCTGCCATCAATACATATGCTGGCCGCCGTTGATCGACAGCGTCGATCCGGTGACGAAGCCCGCATCCTCGCCGCACAGGAAGGCGACGCCCCGTGCGATTTCGCTCGCCTGGCCCAGACGGCCGACCGGCACCTTCGCGACGATCTTGGCCAATACGTCCGCCGGTACCGCAGCCACCATGTCCGTGTCGATATATCCCGGCGCGATCGCGTTGACCGTGATCCCGAACCGCGCGCCTTCCTGTGCCAGCGCCTTGGTGAAACCATGGATGCCCGATTTGGCGGCGGCATAGTTTACCTGGCCATATTGCCCGGCCTGCCCGTTGATCGATCCGATATTGACGATCCGGCCCCAGCCCCGGTCCTTCATGCCGGAAAAGGTCGCCTTCGCCATGTTGAAGCAGCCACCCAGATTGGTATCGATCACTTCCTTCCACGCCTGATAGCTCATTTTCATCAGCGTGCCGTCGCGCGTGATGCCGGCATTGTTGACGACCACGTCGACTGGTCCAAGCGCCTCGGTCACCGCCGCCACGCCGTCGATGCAGGCCTGATGATCCGACACATCCCACTGGAACGTCTGGATGCCGGTTCGCTCGGTAAAGGCCCGCGCCCGTTCCGCATTGCCGGCGTAATTGGCGGCGACGGTCATTCCGGCGTCCTTCAATGCCAGGCTGATCGCCTCGCCGATGCCGCGTGTTCCTCCGGTAACGATTGCCACGCGTGCCATAAGCTCACTCTCCGATTTTCGTTGCCGCTACGTTAAGCGGCTCGCATCCACCCTTCAAGTTCGCGCGCGACAAGTTTTTCAAGGAGGGCGATTCCGATAGGGCTGTCGTTCAGGCACGGCAGATAGGCGAAACGCTCGCCCCCCGCCGCCTCGAACGTTTCGCGCCCGCGGATCGCCATTTCCTCCAGCGTCTCCAGACAATCGGCGGAAAAGCCGGGCGCGACCACGGCGACGGATTTCACGCCCTGTTCCGGCAATCCGGCCAGCATCAGGTCGGTCGCCGGCTCCAGCCACTTGGCCGGTCCGAACCGCGACTGGAACGCGATCGCGATCGGCCGCCCCATGGCTTCCGACAACAGCCGCGCCGTTTTCTGGCAATGGCAATGATAGGGATCGCCCAGTGCGAGCGTCCGTTTCGGCATGCCATGAAAGCTGGCGATGATCCGGTCTGGCACGAAATCCAGATCCGACAGCCCCTGTTCGATCGCCGTCTTCAGCGCCCCGATATAGTCCGGATCGTCATGATAGGGCGGCATCGTCCTCAGCGCCGGCTGCCACCGCATCTTCGCCAGTTCGGCGAACGCCTGGTCGTTCGCGGTGGCGGTCGTCGCCGCGCAATATTGCGGGTAGAGCGGCGCCAGCAGGATGCGTTCGCATCCGGCCGCCTTCATCGCCGCCAGCCGGTCGGGGATCGACGGATTGCCATAGCGCATGGCGTGATCGACCAGCACGTCCGGTCCGAACCGCCCCTTCAACGCATTCGCCTGGGCGGTCGTGATCGCCTGCAACGGCGATCCGTCGTCACGCCACACCTGCGCATAGGCGTGGGCGGATTTCTTCGGCCGCACGTTCAGGATGATGCCGCGCAGCACCGGCTGCCACAGCAGAGCCGGGATCTCGACCACGCGGCGATCGGACAGGAATTGCCGAAGATAGCGTTTCACTGCCTTCGCATCCGGCGCATCGGGCGTGCCAAGGTTCATCAGCAGCACGCCGATCCGCGGCTTGACGATGACGGGATGGTCGGGGGGGAGCGTAGCCATGCGCCGTCCTAGCCGCTCTGTATCAGGAAGGAAGCACGAATAGCCGATCAGAGTGAGCGACCCCGTCGTGCGGTCACAGCTTCAACGGCAAGGTCCGTAGCCGCCGGCCGATCAGGGTGGCGACCGCATTGGCGATCGCCGGCGCCACAGGCGGAACCGCAATCTCCCCCACGCCACCCGGTGCCGCATCGCTGCGGATCAGCTCGATCGCGATCTCCGGCGTATCGGCCAGCATTGGCAGGCCCAGCGCGTCGAAATTGCGTTGTTCGGGCACGCCGGCGACATAGCTGACCGCACCACCCAGCGTCGCCGCCATCCCCCACAGGATGCCACCCTCGATCTGCGCGCGGACCAGATCGGGATGGATCAACCGTCCGGCGTCGACCGCCGCGGTGATCTTCACCACCCGGATCCGGCCGGCATCGACCCGGACGTCCGCCAGCATCGCGACGTGCGATCCGAAGCTGGAATGAATCGCGATCCCCTGTCCCGATCCCGCGCCGCCGCCCTCCCATTCCCCGCGTGCGGTCACCAGCGACAGGCACTTTGCCAGCCGTGCCTGCCCGCCCAGCATACGGATGCGATGGGAGAACGGATCGATACCGGCCTGCGCCGCCAGCATGTCGACGAAGCATTCGGTGAAGAAGGCGGTGTAGCTATGCGCCACGCTGCGCCAGATCCCGGTTTCCACCCCGACCTCAACCGGCAGATGGTCGACCGCGACCGCCGGGATCGCATAGGGCGGCACGGCCCCCTCGACGGCCGCGCGTTCCGCATGGCCGGGGTCGCCCGCGAACCGCGGAAGCAGCCGCGCGGTCATTTCGCCCGCCGATGACGGAGTCGCGATCCGCGCCTGCCAGTCCAGGATCGCGCCGCCCGCACCCAGCCGGGCCGACATCCGTGCGCGCGCGGGCGGGCGATTGCGGCTGCGCATCGTCTCCTCCTCCCGCGACCAGACCAGTTGCACCGGGCGCTTCACCTGGATCGCGATCAGTGCCGCCTGCACCGCCGCGTCATGATCCACCTTGCGCCCGAACCCGCCGCCGATCGGCATCGGATAGACGATCACCTGCGCCGGCTTGAACCCCGTCGCTCGGGCCACCGCGTCCCGCGACGCGACCAGCGCCTGCGTCGGCATCCAGATTTCCAGCCGATCGCCACTGACCCGCGCCGTCGCGGTCAGCGTCTCCATCGGCGCATGGGCGGCGAACGGCACGGCGAACTCCGCGGTGATCGGCGCGGCGGCGCCCAGCACCGCCGCTACATCGCCCGTCTCGGCAAAGCGCTTGCCCCCCGTGCCGTTCAGGGCGGCGGTCAACGCCGCGTCGATCGATGCCGCGTCCGGTGCCGCGCCACCGGATCGGAACGCCGGGTCGATCGCGTCCAGACCCCGGTTGGCCGCCCACCAGTTGCGGGCCACGACAGCAACCCAAGCCGGGTTCTGCACGACCGCGATCACGCCGGGTACGCCGTCGCCCGCCGCCAGCGTCACGCCCGTCAGCCGTGCGCCACCCGCGGGCGCCCCGCGGACGGCGGCGTAGACCATGTCCGGCAACCGCACGTCCCCGGCAAAGCGCATCGATCCATCCACCTTGCTCGGCAGGTCGATGCGCGGGACGCTTCGCCCAGAAATGCCGCCCGCGCCCGGCGTCCGTAACGCCACGCCGGCGGGCAGATCGAGCGCCGCCGCTTCCGCCGCGAGTTCCCCGAACCGCAGCCGATCGTCGCCGCGCATGACGAAGCCGTCGCGCGTGTCGCATGCCTGCCAGTCGATCTTCCACCGCCGCGCCGCCGCCATGCACAACAGCACCCGCGCACCCGCCCCTGCGGCCCGGTACCGCGCTTCGAATCCGCGCACCGAACTGGATCCACCGGTCAGCAGAAAAGTGGTCCGCGCCGCTACTTCGGTCGCCACCCGCCCGGCCACGCCCGCCAGCGCATGCGGCACCGCTTCCGCCGCGCCCTCGCGCAACAGGAAATCATTGGCATAAAGGGGGTTGATCGGCGCCGGCTCGACCGACACGGTACGCCAATCCGCACCCAGCTCGTCCGCCAGCATCTGCGGCAGCGCCGTCCACACACCTTGCCCCATTTCCGCCTGCGGTACGACGACGGCGATGTGACCGTCCTCGCCGATCTTCACGAACCCGTCGAAGATCGTCTCCCCGGGCGCGGCGACCAGGTTGTTGGCGTAGCTGCGGGGCCAAACGCCCCAACCCACCAGCAACCCGGCTCCGATGCCGCCGGCCACCAACATCTTCCGCCGGCTGATCCCCTCATCCATGGCGCGGCGATAGCGCCCGCTTGATCGGCAAGGAAGCCGTCACGCCTCGGCCGGGACGGATCGATAGATTTCGCGCAGCAGCTTCTTGTCGATCTTGCCGGTTCCCAGCTTCGGCAGCGGATCCGCCGAAAACCATGTCCGAACCGGCAGCTTGAACCGCGCCAGCCGCTCGGTCAGGAACGCGGCCAGCACGTCGTCGGACAGAACCCCGTCCTCGACGAGATGGACGACCGCGCCCGGTACTTCCCCCAGGCGGTCGTCGGACAGCCCGAATACCGACGCTTCCGCCACCGCCGGATGGGCATAGATCGCGGCTTCCACCTCCTGGCAGCTGATATTTTCCCCGCCGCGGATGATGATGTCCTTGGCCCGGTCGACGATGAACAGATAGCCGTCGGCGTCCAGATAGCCGATATCGCCGGTCAGGAAATGGTCGCCGCGGAACGCCGCCTGCGTCGCCGCGGGGTTGTTCCAATAACCCCGGAAATTGGCGCGACTGCGGATTCCGATCTCCCCGCGTTCGCCGGGTGGCAGCATCGTGCCATCCTCCCCGAAAATCGCGACATCCACGAACGGCTGCTGCGCCTTGCCGGTCGATGCCGGTTTCGCGACGTAATTGGCGCGGAAATTGGTGCAGCCGACAGCATTGGTTTCCGTCAGGCCATAGCCCAGCATGGGGGAGCCCTTCGGAAACTGCGCGATCAGCCGCGCGACGTGCGCCACCGGCCGCGCGGCACCGCCCGCGGCGATATCCAGCAAGGAGGACGTATCATAGCGGCCATGATCCGGATGCTGCATCAGTTCCAGGCTCATCGTCGGAACCCCGACGAAATAGGTTATCTTCTCCGCTTCGATCAGGCGCAGCGCCTCGCCCGCATCCCATTTGCGCATCAGCACCATCTTGCGCCCGATCGCGAAGCTGTTCAGCATCACGGGGACTGCGCCGGTGACATGGAACAGCGGCACCGCCACCAGCGTGGCCGGCGGGTCCGCCGGCGGCTGGCCGTCATCGATCATCAGCTTCAGCAACGAAGCCGTATAGGCGAGAAAGGAATAGGTCGCGGTCACCACCGCCCGGTGATCCGATACCGCGCCCTTCGACAGGCCGGTCGATCCCGACGTGTAGAGGATGGTCGCATCATCCTCCGGCGCGACGACGGGGCGCACCCCCTCTGCGATCCCGTCGAGCAACGGCTGCAACGCTTCGGCCAGGTCGGCCTCGATCGGCAGGATCACCATCGCGGTTTCGATTCCCGCCGCGGCCACGCGCCGCCCACGCTCGGCGTCGGCCACGATCAGCGTGGGGGTCACCAATCCGATCCCGCTCGCCAGCTCGTCCGGCTGCCACCAGCCATTGACCAGCGTCGCGACCGCACCGGCCTTCACCACCGCCATATAGACCAGGATCCAGGATGGGCAGTTGCGCATCGCGATCACGATCCGGTCGCCCTTGGCGACACCCCACCCGCCGACAAAGGCACGCGCCAGCCGGTCGGACCATTGCGCCAGTTCAGCGAAGCTCAACCGCTCCGCACCGGCCACGACCGCCGGCTTGTCCCCGTGCGCCGCGCAGAAATAATCGAAGAAGGCGGCCAATGTCCCCGGTGCCCCCGGTACGATCGCGCGACCGGGCACGATGACATCGCCGCCATCGGCAGATCCGGCGATCAGCGGTCCTTGGGCACCCGTGACGCCGCCGATGGCGGCTTCCATGCGCAGGTCGAGCTCGCTGGCCATAACATTCTCTCGCTATCTTTTCGTTTGTCGTTGCGCCCTTTATGGAGGCCGAAATCGCCGGGGAAAAGCCTTGATCCTGAACCTCCTCGCCGACGCTACGGCAGCCTTGGATTTCTCCACGCTCGGGCTTTCCCCGATCGCGCTGGATCTTGGGACGTGGCGGATCGGCGGCACGACTCTGCACCCGCAGGTGCACTGGTATTCGCTCGGCTATATCGTCGGCATCCTGTTCGGATACTGGTACCTGACGAAGCTGCTGGCCCGACCGGGCGCCCCGATGGCGAAACGCCATGCGGAGGATCTGGTATTCTACGCCACCATCGGCATCCTCGCGGGCGGACGGCTTGGCTATGTGCTGTTCTACAAACCCGAAATCCTGCGCAACCCGATCGAGATCCTGTATCTCTGGCAGGGGGGCATGTCGCTGCACGGCGGGTTGCTCGGCACGATCATCGCGATCCTTTTGCTGGCCCGGAAGAACGGCTTGAACGCACTTCGCGTCTGCGATTATGTCGCGGTCTGCACGCCGCCGGCGCTGTTCCTGGTGCGCATCGCCAATTTCGTGAACGGCGAACTCTGGGGCCGGCCGACCACCCTGCCATGGGGCATCATCTTCCCGCGCACGGAAGACGGTATTCCCCGCCATCCGTCGCAACTCTATGAAGCGGCGCTGGAGGGCATTCTGCTGTTCATCATCCTCAACATCCTGTTCTGGCGCACCGATGCGCGCTACAAGCCCGGTCTCCTCGTCGGCAGCGGGCTGCTCGGCTATGGTATCATCCGCTTCCTGCTCGAATATGTGCGCCAGCCGGATGCCGGGCTCGAACATCTCAGCTGGGGCCTCACCATGGGCCAGACGCTCAGTGTGCCGATGCTGGCGGCGGGGCTCTATCTGATCGCGACTGCCAACGGCCGGCGCGTCCGCGTCGAACCGGTCGCCGGGGGGCAAAGCGTCGCCTGATAGCCTTGCCGATCGGCTGGCGGCGCAGATTGCGGCTGCCGGCCCGATGCCGCTCGACGCCTGGATGATGGCGGCGATCGCGCGATATTACGCCACGCGCGATCCGCTGGGTGCCGGGGGGGATTTCACCACCGCTCCGGAAATCAGCCAGATGTTCGGCGAACTGGCCGGTCTGTGGCTGGCGGACATCTGGGACCGGGCCGGTCGCCCGCCCGCCGCCTATGTCGAACTCGGTCCCGGCCGCGGTACGCTGGCGCATGACGCGCGGCGGGCGATGCGCAGCGCCGGGCTCGCCCCGGAAATCCACTTCGTCGAAACCAGCCCGGTCCTGCGCCACGCACAGGCGCTTCGCCTGCCCGACGCGGTCTGGCATGACGATGTCGCCTCGCTCCCCACCGATCGCGCACTGCTGATCGTGGCGAACGAGTTCTTCGACGCGCTGCCGATCCGGCAATGGCTGCGCACGGACGACGGCTGGCGCGAACGCCATGTCGATCATCAGTCGGGCCGCTTCCTGCCGGTTCCGGGGCCGCGCGTCGATACCGACGCCCCCATCCCGGACGCGCCGCCAGGCACGATCGCCGAACGCCGCCCCGCCGCCGATACGCTCCTGTCCGAACTCGCGCCACGGATCGCGGCGCAGGGCGGCACCTTGCTCGTGATCGACTATGGCTATCCCGGTCCCGCATCGGGCGACACGCTTCAGGCCGTGCGCGCGCATGGCTTCGTCGATCCGTTCCAGGATCCGGGCGAGGCGGATATCACCGCCCATGTCGATTTCACGGCGCTGGCCGCCGCTGCGGTGCCACTGGTCGCGTCCGGCCCGGTCGATCAGGGCGAATGGCTGCTTCGCCTGGGGATCGCTACCCGGGCGGCGGCCCTCGCCCGCGCCGCCCCCGATCAGGCGGATGCGATTGTCGCCGCCTATCGCCGCCTGACCGCGGCCGAAGATATGGGGCGTCTGTTCAAGGTCCTGGCCCTCACCGCGCCCGGCTGGCCCGAGCCCGCGGCCCTCCGCGGCTAGCTTGCGGGTCCGCCGCAAAACGCCGATGCTGCGGCCGGTATAGCGGAGAGGCACCATGCACCCCGACGACATCACGGCGCGCGCGATCGCACTGTACGATCGCTTCACCCACGATACGCATGATCGCCGCGCCTTCATGGCGGACCTGACGAAACTGGCCGGCGGCTCCGCTGCGGCCGGCGCCCTGCTCGCCACGATCGCGGCCGATCCTGCCGCTGCGGCGATCGTGGCGCCGGATGACAAACGGCTGAAGACCAGCAACGTCCGCTGGAAGATGTCCGAGACTCGCCTGATGCACGGCTATATGGCGCTGCCCGCCAACGCGCGTGGCCGCCAGTCATCGGTGATGGTGATCCATGAAAATCGCGGGCTCAACGATCATATCCGCGATATCGCCCGCCGCATCGCTCTGGCTGGCTATGTCGCGCTCGCGCCGGATTTTCTGTCCGGCAACGGCGGCACCCCCGGTGATCCGGATGCGGCCCGCACCCTGATCGGTCAGCTCGATCTGACGCAGGCCGTTGCGGATGCCGTTGCCACCACCCGCTGGTTGAGGAATAATCGGTTCGCCAGCGGCAAGGTCGCGGCGCTGGGCTTCTGCTGGGGCGGTGCGATGGTCAACCGCCTCGCCATCGCCGCGGGGGATCTGCTGACCGCCGGCGTCGCCTTCTACGGCCCGGCGCCCGATCCGGCCGAGGCCTTACGGGTCCGCGCCGCCCTGCTGCTTCACTATGCGGGGCTGGACGATCGTGTGAACAGGACCGCGCGGCCATGGATCGACGCGCTCAAGGCGGCGCACGTTCCGGTGGATGCCTATGACTATCCGGGTGTGAACCACGCGTTCAACAATGACACGTCGGCCGACCGCTATGATAAGGCCGCGGCCGATCTCGCCTGGGATCGCACGCTGGCCTTTCTGAAGGATCGCCTGTCATGACCCGCTCGCTCACGCTCTACACGAATCCCATGTCCCGCGGCCGTATCGTCCGCTGGATGCTGGAGGAAATCGGCACCGCCTATGACGTCGTGCTGCTCGACTATACCGGCGCGATGAAGGAACCCGATTATCTGGCGATCAACCCGATGGGAAAGGTTCCCGCACTGCGCCACGGCGACGCGGTGGTGACCGAGGTTGCGGCAATCTGCGCCTATCTGGCGGATGCGTTTCCGGATGCGGGCTTGGCGCCGCCGCTTCCGGACCGCGCGGCTTATTATCGCTGGCTGTTCTTTGCCGCCGGACCGTTGGAGGCCGCCGTCACCAATACGGCATTGGGCGCGGAGTTTCCGCCCGAACGCGCGGCGACGCTGGGCTATGGAACGCTGTCGACGACGCTCGATACGCTGGAGGCCGCGATCGGCGATCGTGATTACATCGCCGGTGACCGCTTCAGTGCGGCAGATGTCTATGTCGGCTCGCATCTGGGCTGGGGCATGATGTTCGGGACGATCGAAGCCCGCCCTACCTTCCAGCGCTATCAATCCGCGCTTCAAGACCGCCCGGCGTTCCACCGTGCCGCCTCGCTCGATGATGCCGCAATGCCGCCGCGGCCGGCGGGCTGACGAAAAAGGCCCGGCGGATCGCTCCGCCGGGCCCGTTCGAACGTCGTTGCGGATCGTTTAGCGGCGATCGCCCATGAAGCTCAGCAGGAACGTGAACATGTTGATGAAGTCGAGATAGAGCGTCAGCGCGCCCATCACCACCGACTTGCCGACGAAGTCGGAGCCCTGCACATGGAAATACATGCTCTTGATCTTCTGCGTGTCATAGGCGGTCAGGCCCGCGAATAGCAGCACGCCGATCGCGCTGATCGCCATCTGCATCGCCGGCGACCGCAGGAAGATGTTGATGACCATCGCCACCAGCAGGCCGACAACGCCCATGATCAGGAACGTGCCGAAGCCCGACAGATCCTTCTTGGTCGTATATCCGAACAGGCTGAGCCCGGCAAATGCCGCCGCGGTCGCGAAGAAGGTCGTCGCGATCGACGTGCCCGTATACACCAGGAAGATCGTCGACATCGACAGACCCATGACCGCGGCAAACGCCCAGAACAGGCCTTGCGCCGCGGTCGTCGAAAGCTTGTTGATGCCAAAGCTCAACACCATCACGAACGCCAGCGGCGCGAAGATGATGAGGTAGCGCAGAGGCGTCATCATGACCTGTTGCGCCAGGCCGCTCGACGCGAAACCCAGCGCGACGATGCCGGTCAGCAACACGCCGGACGCCATGTAATTGTAAACCGAAAGCATGTAGGAGCGCAGCCCCGCATCCCGGGCCGCGGACGCATCCCGGCCTGCCGAGCGCGGCACGGCCGTCGTACGGGGGTCAGACCAATTCGCCATCGCGATCATTCTCCAAGGTCGGAACGCAATACGCGTTCCTCTGGCGCCAATATCATCCCGAAGCGTATCGATTTCAAGCGGCGCACACGGGAGCGTCATGTTTCAAAAGGTTGCTGGAAGGATCGACGCATGCACAGGCTCTTCGTGGCGATCCGCCCTGCGCGGCCACTGCGCGACGCCATGCTCGCGATAGCGCCGGACATCGACGGTGCGCGTTGGCAGGACGATGATCACCTGCATGTGACGCTGCGCTTCATCGGCTCGGTCGAACGTCCTCTGGCGGAGGATATCGCCGCCGCGCTGGCGGCATCCGGGCCGCCGGCTTCGCTCTCACGCTGGGCGCGCCCGGCCGCTTCGATCGGCGTGGTCGGATCGACAGCCTCTGGATCGCCGCCGGCCCGGCGGACCGGCTGACCGCGCTCCATCGCAAGGTGGATCATGTCCTGACCGGCCTCGGCCTTCCGCCGGAGGGTCGCGCCTATCTGCCGCATGTCACGCTCGCCCGCTTCGGCCGGCACGGGGGCGATCCCGCGCCTTTCCTGTTCGCGGCCGCCGGTCTCGCAGGCCTGGCTGTGCCCGTGACGGATTTCACCCTGTTCGAAAGCCATCTCGGCCCCGACGGCGCGTTTTACGAACAGGTTGCACGCTATCCGCTGGGCGCTGCCGGCTAAGCATCTAGCCGGTAACCGGACACTGCTGCCTGTATGTGGGCGACGGACCTGCACCGCGTCCGCCGGAGCGCGCGCCTGCCACAGACGTTACAAAGCGTGTCGGTCATCCAATCGCCACTTTACGGGTCCGTCAATCTCTTGCACATCTTCGGACAGGGCGACGACCATGATCGCCGGCAGGAGAGCAGAACCATGCATCATGACGCCCGGCCCCCCGGTGCCTATCGCTGGTATGTTCTCGCCCTGTTCACGATCGTCTATGCGTTCAACTTCATCGATCGCCAGATCGTTACCATCCTCGCCCCCTATCTGAAGGCCGATCTTGGACTGACCGATGCGCAGGTCGGGCTGTTGTTCGGCACGGCCTTCGCGCTTTTCTATGCCCTGTTCGGCCTGCCGCTCGCCCGGTTGGCGGATGGATGGCACCGGGTCCGCACGCTGTCGATCGGCCTCGGGCTCTGGTCGGCGATGACCGCTCTGTCCGGAACCGCGGGCAGCTTCGGGCAACTCGCGCTCGCCCGCGTCGGGGTCGGGGTCGGGGAAGCCAGCGCCAGTCCGTCCGCCTTCTCGATCCTGCAGGATTATTTTCCCAAGGCACAGCGCGCCACTGCGCTCGCCCTGTATTCCAGCGGCATCTATCTCGGTGCCGGCGCTTCGCTGATGATCGGTGGCCATATCGTGGCCTTGTGGGATCGGCTCTATCCGATCGGCACCGCTCCGTTCGGCCTCGTCGGGTGGCAGGCCGCCTATATGGCGGTCGGGCTGCCCGGCGTCCTGCTCGCGCTGCTGGTGGTCATCACGGTGCGGGAACCCGTGCGCGGCGCGATTGATGGCCATCCTCACCCCGGCGATCCGCATCCGTTCCGCGCGGCGTTCCGGGAATTGGGGACCTTGTTTCCGCCCTTCAGCCTGCTGTCCCTCCGGCGGCTGGGTGCGTCGCCGGCCATGGTCCGGCGCAACCTGTTGCGGCTGCTGGCCATCGCGGGGGTCGCGGTCGCGATGATCCTGTTGACGGACGCGCTGCTCGCACCGGCCAAGCGTGCGCCGATCTTCTGGATCGGCACCACCGCGGTCACCACCAACATGGTGCAGTGGACGGCGATCGCGGTCGGTGCCTACGCCGTCCTGTCCTGGATCCAGTCGATCCGCCTGCGCGATCCGGTCGTCTCCGAACTGCTGCTGGACACTCCCAGCTTCCTCGCACTCGCGGTGGCCGGCGGATTTCTCAGCTTCGGCAGCTACGCACTCAGCGCCTTCATCTATCTCTACGGGGTCGCCCATCTGGGGATGAAGCCCGCGGATGGCTTCACCATCGGCGCGATCGCCGCCGTTGCCGGCGGAATCGGGACGACGCTCGGCGGCGTCATCGCCGATGCGGCGCGCCGGCGTCACCCCGGCGGCCGGCTCTATGTTGCCGCCGCCGCCGCCGGCATCTGCTGTATCCTCACCATCGGTCAGTATCTGACCACCGACCGGACCACCTTCTTCATTCTGAACTTTCTGGGAACATTGTGCCTCACCATGTGGCTCGGCCCGGTCTTCGCCACCGGCCAGGATCATGTTCTCCCAAGGATGCGCGGCACTGCCACCGCGGTCCAGTTTCTGGGAATCAACCTGATCGGGCTGGGTCTCGGCCCCTATTGGGTCGGTCTGATCAGCGACATCACGGGCGACCTGCGGCTGGCGATCCTCTCGGCGCTGGTCCCGATCCCGCTCGTCATCGCGCTGTTCCTGTTCGCCGCACGCCGGTTACCCGCGGCGGAGGCGCGCGTGGCGGAACTGGCCGCCACGCGCTGATCGCTCAGGCCGGCGTCACCACACCGCAGGCAAGCCGGCTGCCGCTGTTTCCCGACGGATCGGTGCGATAGTCGTCGGGGCCGGCGTGGATCAGGATCGCCGCGCCGTCGGCATCCAGCAACGGCGTGGCGCCCGACATCAGCATCACGCCCGCTGCCACCGTATCGATCTGACCCCGGCCATCGGCACCGATCTCGATGTTGGGCAGGTCGCCCAGATGCGGCCCTGCGCCCGAGTCCTTGCCATGCTTCATGCCGGTCGGGTTCCAATGGCCCCCCGCCGTGGTAAAATCGGGCGCGTCGCACTTGCCCATCATATGGAAATGCAGCCCCTTCGGGCCCGGCGCCATGCCCGTCGCCTGCACCCTCATGCGCAGGCCGCTCGCGGTCTGCTCGAACGTGGCGTTGCCCTTGGCCGCGCCGGTCGCATCCATCAAGGTCGCCGTGGCGCGGGGCATCGCCGCGCCACCGCCGGCAGTGCCGGTCCCGCCGACATCCATCGTACAGGCGGTCATCGCACAGGCGGTCGCGCCCAGCATCGCCAGCGTCGTCACCTTCACCCAAACATCACGCATGTCTTGCTCCTGCCTGTTCCCGGTCGATGAACGCGCCGCGGTTCGTTCCGGTGCCGATCCTGCAGGACGATCAACACAGTTTCGCACACACGAAAAAGGCCGGCTCCCTTGCGGAAGCCGACCCCTTCGTTGCGTCGGTCCCGCCCGAAGGCGGAACCAGGACAATCACATGCCCGAACCCGGACCGTAGGTGATTTCCACGCGACGGTTCTGCGGTTCGCGCACACCATCGGCGGTTTCCACCAGCGGGCGGCTTTCGCCGAACGCTTCGGTCGTGATCGAACCGTCGGCAATGCCCTTGCCGGCCAGGTACGACTTCACCGCGTCGGCACGACGCTGCGAAAGACCGACGTTGTAGGAGTCCGAACCGGACTTGTCGGCGTGACCGGCAAGCATGACCGAAGCCGAACCCGACGTCGTGAATGCCTGTGCGGCATTGTCGAGGATCGTGGCGGCTTCCGGCGTGATGTCCGACTTGTTCCAGTCGAAGAACACGATGAACGGACCAGCAGGAACCGGCGCAGGCGGCGGCGTCGGGGCTGGCTCAGGCGGCAACGGCGCGGGCTGCGGAGCCGGCTCGACCGGCGGCGGCGGCGCTGCCGGTTCACCGAAGTTGAACACCAGGCTGGCGAGAACCGAATGCGACCGGAAACGACCGTCCGTCTGTGCGCCACCGCTGGTGGTGTACTTCAGGTTGTCGACGTTGAAGAAACGATACTTCAGGCCGATGTCTACATTGTCGGTGACCGGATACCGGACGCCGGCAATCGCCTGCCATGCAAAGCGCGTGTCGCTGTCGTCGACGATCACCGGCCCGCCGTTGAGGCGATAGATGTTCGCGCTGACGCGGGCGATACCGGCACCACCGCCGACATAGCCGTTTAAGCCTTCGTTCGAACCGAAGTCGAGCAGGCCGTTGACCATGAAGCTGAGCGCATCGGTCGAACCGCTGCGGTTGCTCTCGTAACGGCCGGCCGGCGTGCCGTTGATGGCGACCGTCGTCGTGTGTGCTTCGACTTCGGCCCGCTTGTAGCCGACTTCGCCTTCGATCCGGATCGGACCGAAATCATAACCGATGATGCCGTCGACGTCGAAACCATAATCATGGTCGACCTTCAGGCCATTGTTGATGGCACCGATGTCGAAGTTCGAATCTTCGACCAGCAACCCGCCGCCTTCAACACCCACATACCAGGCGTTGTCACGCGCCATGGCCGGCGTCGCGAGCGCCGTTGTAGCAAGCGCGACCAAGATGGTCAGCTTACGCATAGAAATCCCCTTTCGTTCGTGTTCCGGAAGGAACCGCAGTTTACCTAAACTAACCCGCCCCCCCCACGCAAGCGTACTGGGTTCGGAAGCGTTGCATAAAGGCCACGTTGGCACCAATCGTGCCACGCCTCCGATTTGCAGACGCAGCCCTTAACACAGCAATCGGCTTGCGGTTTCGCACCCCCCGAAAAAAAACACTCAAGTGGTAATTAGACCATGGTTGCGAAGGGTGTCCAGAATGGCAAAAATCGTCGCGCGTGCCTCGATATCGGCGATAGGACCACCGGTAGGCCCAATGATTCCAGGCTGTTGCCGTCCGACCACCGGAATCCCGTCACACAGCACGCCGCCGGTGGGAAATGGCCCCGCCGTCCATGCCGATCCGGTCCACCGCACATGCCGGCCTTGATCGATAAGCCACACCAGCATGCCCGATACCGGCGCTGCGAACCGCCACCCGCCCTCGGTCCAGATCGCCAGCGATCCGGTTCGTCCTGCCCACGCACCGGTCCCGCCGGCCGCCACGATCCATGTCCGTCCCGCGCCCGGATCGGCCGGCGGCGTCGCCAGCACCATGGATTCGGCGACCGGGTGCAGCAGCATGTCGACACGCGCCAGCGCCTCATTGTGCGTCACCTCCTTCTGCGCCTGCCCCGTCATGATCCACGGCAACTCGAATCGTTCCGTCGCGTCCGTCATCGTCCCCACCCTTCCGCCTCAAACCCTGACCTCCGCTTCGGCCGCGATCGACGCCGCCGCCGTCCCGACCTGCACCACCGAAACGCGCAGCATCCCCGCTGCATCATATCCGTCGGCCGCCTGCAACGCGGGTGGGTAGCGCCACTCGGGAACCGTCAGGTCCACCGTCCGCGCCCCGCCCGGCCGCAGGATCCGGAGGCGGTACCGCTCCGTCTCTTCGCCCAGCGGCGCGTCGACCCCGTCCGCCCATCCCCACCCCATCCGGCTCCGCCGCGTCCAGCTGATCCGGACCGCTCCATCCGCCGTTCTGGCGGCACGCAGGTGGACGGGCGACAACGGCCGCACCGCCAACCCAGCCATCTCGTGCGTCGCGACCACCGGAGCAGGATCGCCGATCCCCTGCGCCAGCACCGTCGCCACCGACCCGACATCGGCGGCCACGGAAACCATCCGGTCCGGGTCGATCAGGATGAACCGTTCGTCCGGGCCATGCTGCGCGATCGCCACCTCGGTGCCGCGCCGCCCCCGCAACAGCCGTCCGATCCGGAACCGCGCCACGCCGATCTGCTCCGCCCGGCCGAACTGGACCAGTTCCGCGCCGAGCCACGCCAGGTTCGCGCCCGCCAGCAACTGCGCATCGGAACAGCCCTGCACCGTCATCCGGTCGTTCAACAGCAGGATCTCGATTTCCGTCCGGTCGTCGAACATCATGCCGCCCGCCGCCGGCACGCTGCCGGACACGCGCCCCATGGTCGCGGGCGGCGCCGTCCGCCCGATCGGGGTCAGCGTCCCGCCTGCATCGGCGCTGCCATCCAGCCGCGCCTGCCGCCATCCGGGCGGTGTTCCTGCCGCGGCGATACATAATCGCACGCTCCCATCGGCCGCGTCGGGGCCGGGCGGCATCTCGAACAGCGCGATCGTCGTCGGCCCCTGCGGTTCGTCCGTCTCCGTGATGGCGCGCCCGGCGACCGCGGTCGGCAGGGGCCGTGATCCGGCGCCGTCGCTGCCGACCAGCTGCAACTCCACCACCATCCGGTCCAGCGTCACCGACGCCACCCGCCACGGCTCGGCGCCATCGGACAGGGTCACCGCCTGTCCGGGCCGCACCGCCATCCACCGCCACGGCAGCCGGATCACTGCCGTCCGCCCTGCCGCCACGTCCGCCGCCAGCCGCCGCTCGGCCAGGTTCTTGGCCAGATCGGCGGAAAGCACCGCGGGCAGTTCCAGCATCGCCACCCGCCGTCCGACGCCACCCCGCCGCGCATGCTGCAACCCCGTCTGGTACGTACGCGCCACGTCATAATAGGCCAGCGTCACCGCGTCCGGCACCGTACCCGCCGCCCGCCGCGCCTGCGTCCGTCGCACTCCGCCACGCTCACCGGCCGCCGCGCCCAGCGCATGGTCGGGGAACCGCACCGCCGCTCCCTCCCCTTCGCGCAGCACCAGGCCATGATCGCCATCGACCAGCGTCAGCGGCACGACGGCGGCCAGCGTCTCGATCGCCGCCCGCACGCTGTCCCCGCTCGCCGCATAGCCGACGATCGTCGTGGCCGTCGCATCCGCCAGCACGCCGCCCGACACCTCACGGGCGATCGCCCCCACCGTCGCTGCGGCGGCGTCCGCCTCCACTTCGAAACTCAGCGACGGGATCCGATTGCCATAGGCAGCCAGCGACATATCCTCGAACACGACATAGGCGATCCCGCGATAAGCCGGCGTCTGCCCGATGCCCTCCGCCGCCGCGATCAACGGATCGGGTGCCTGATCCTCCCCGCCGTCATGAAATCGGAACCCCGTCGCCGCCTTCCAGTCACCGGCCGCGCCCCGCAACAGGATCCCGTCGGCCCAGATCCGACCGATCGACCGCACCCGCCGCGCCGACACGGCCACCGCGAACGACGCGGAATAGCTGTAGGTGGTCGTCCTCGGCTGTCCCTTGCCGCCACCGCCGCGCGTGCCTGTCTCCTTCAGGTCCGTCGCCCAGATCACGGTTCCGGCCACCCGCATGGTGCCGAACAGCTTCGGGATCGCGCTGCCATAGGTCGACGTCTGGACGCTCAGGTCGCCAAGGCGCGGCCCCTGCCGCCCCGACGCCAGCACGCGCGCATCGATCCGGTTGCCGATCAGCGCCCCGATCGCGCCGCCCACCGGTCCGCCGACCAGCGTCCCGACGGTCGTCAGCACCAGCGTCGCCATCGTTCAATCCTCCCCGAACCGCCACATCGCCAGTACCGGCCACGGCACCGCGCCCGGCACTTCCACCACCCGGCCGATCCCTGCATCGGCATGCACGAACCCGATGTCGGTGCTCATTAGCAGGTGGAACTGTCGCGGCCCCGCCTCCGCCAGCATCACGTCACCGGGCTCTGCCACCATGATCCGCCGCAGCCCCGCCTGGCCGATCGTCGCGATGATCGCCGCTGCCGTTCCTCCACGCATCGCATAGCGTGCCGGCACCCGACCCGGCGGCACCGCCCCCGCGACCGCAATCAGCCCGACACAGTCCAGCCCGAACGCCGGGTCCCGCCCCTGCGGCCGGAACCGCACGCCGATACAGGCGCGCGCCCGCGCCACCACCGCCTCACCCATGTCATTCCCCCGGATACCGTGTGAGCAGGTCATTGCCCGGCAGATGCGGTTCCCCGCGAAAGTTCACGGCATTGCCGAACCGCGTCGCGCAGGTCGCCAGGCTCCGGTCACATCCCTCGGTCAGCAGGATGCGGTCCCCGGCCGCCACCGGCCAGCGCGGCGGATCGCGCAGCACCAGCATCGCCCCGGCGGACCGCGCGATCCCGATCGACAGACCCGCGCCCGGCCCCTCCAGCCAGCGCGCCCGTCCGCCGCCCCAGCCGTTCGCCACCGGCTCGCCGGCCGCCACCATCACCGTCTGCGCATCCACCACCGCCGTGATCCGGATGACCCGGATCAGGCCGGCCATGTCGACCCGGCACCGCGCGTCGCCCAGGTCCGCGCGACATTCGGGCGACGTCCGTTCGACCACCGGCCGCTCCAGCACCGCGGTCGGCCCGCGCAATTCTGCCTCGAACGCCGCATCGCGTCGGTCGACATCGCCGATCTCACCGCGCGCCAGCGGCACCGGCACAGCATCCGGATCGCCCCAGTCGATCGCGAACAGCCGCACCGCCGCCCCGTCCCAGCGCCCGGCGTCCAGGTCCGCGGCCGCGATCCGGTCGTCGGTCAACGCACCGCTGATATCCAGCGACTCCACCGCAAACCCCTCGCTCCGTGTCACCGCCGACGGCACCATCCCCGGCGCCGCGGCATAGCGCAGCCCATCCACCTCCAGGTCGCGATCATGGCCGGTAAAGCCCAGGCTCACCCCGTCACGCCGGTCCAGCCGCCAGCAAAATGCTACCCGGGTCAGCTGTGGCGTCAGCCAGTCGCTCATGCCGCCCCCTCCCCTTCGCGGATCTCGATCAGCGGCACCGACGGGATGTCACCCGCCAGGAAGGTCGCGCGCCCGATATCGATCCGGTCCTCGGCGAACCGCACCGGCACGTCAAACCGGTACCCCGCCGTCACGGCAACGCCCGCCGCCGGCGCCCGCTCGAACGCCACGACGCCGCCCGGCTCCAGCGTCCAGCCGCCGATCGCCTGGACCCCGTTCAGTCCGACCCGCACGCTGCCCGCCACCGGACGTGTGATCCGGCGCGGCACCGCGTCACCGCCGGTCCCATAGGCCTTGGTCAAGCCAAAGCGCGTGGCCACGCCGTCCCCCGTGCCGATCGCCTGATCGCCGAAACCCGGCACGCCCGTCATCCCCGCCGAACTGTCGTCGAACGGATCGCGCAGGCGAAACCCCTGTGCCGCCCCGCGCCGCGCCCGGAAAAACGCGATCAGCGCCTGCGCATCCGCTTCGGATCGCACGCCCGGCCCGGCGTCGAACCGCAACCGTGCCTCCGCCCAATCCGCATTACGCTGCTCATGCCCGGCGGCGCTGGTCAAGATGGCGGTGGAGAAGCTCGGGCTCACGCTCACCTGCCGGCCCAGCGCGATCGGGAAATCCACATCGTCGAACGGCCGCATCGCCTCTCCTTCCATGTCCCAGTGCACATATCCGTCGCGCGCCACCTGGGGCAGCGCCCACACGAACACGTCGGCCACGCCCCGCGCCCGGCCCGCTTCGGCCGCCGCGTTGATCGCGCGCCATTGCGGCGCCGCTTCGCGGTTCAGCACGAACCCGGAAAAATACTGCTGCTCCTCCACCGGATAGCCCAGCCGTGCCGTCATCGCCGCCACGCCGCGCGCGGTCGCACCGGCATTCCGCGTCGTCACCCAGTCATAATCTTCCAGCTGCAGGATATCGAACGCCGGTCGCGCCCAGCCGACCGGTACGTTCATGCGGCGCAGTTCGGGCGCCGCACCGTCCAATACGGTCGGCAGATATACCAGCACCGCCACTCGACAGCCCGGCGCCTCCGCCCGCACCGCATCGCGCAGCGCCAGCGTCGACGCCGTCAGCATCTGCCCGGCCTGGTCCAGCATCGCGATCTGCGCGGCACTCATCGCCCCCGCAACGTCGGCGATCGGCACCAGCGTCGCCCCGAAGGCCGCACGCGCCGCCGCATCATACAGGCATGGCTGACCGCCCGGCGCGACCCACCACCATGGTTCCCCGATCTGGAACCAGGGCGATAATCCCGCCCCCACCCCCAGCCCCACGAACGCCCGCGCCACCGTCCGCAAATAGGCCATGGCCCCGTCATGGGCGGGCGACAGCAGGGTCGACGGCGGCACCCATCCGGTCAGCGCGGGGGCGCCGTCCGCAGTCCGCTGCTTCCAGTCGTCCCAGCAATGCGCATCGAACAGCTCATAGCTCAGCGACAGGATCACGCGATACTCCAGCGCCGCCGCCCGCGCCGCGAAATCCCGGTGCCATGCCGCGCAGGGTCCGTTCAACACGCCACCGGCCAGGCTGACCAGCCAGCGGTCGCCGGCCCGTTCCAGCCGGAAATAATGGCTCATCCCGACATAATGGTTGATGACCGCGCGGTAGCCGAGCATCAGCGCGCCGCGCAGCACCCGTTCCGGCGTCAGATGATAGGCATCGTCATATCCCGTCGCGATGCGCAGGCCATGCGCCGGTACCATCGCATCGCCCAGCGCCAGCACCGATCCCGCCCCGTCGCAGGCGATGTCCGACAGCGTGGCCCACCCCTCCACCGCCGTCGGCAACGCGCCGCCGCCGGTCGCATAGCCCGGCGCCACCAGCGACAGGAACATCCGGTCGATATCGCCCGCCCACACCCGGTCGGCCTCGTCTGGCAGCAGATAGCCGCCATCCAGCGCCGCGAAATGGAGTTCGACGACCGCATCCTCGGGCGTCCCCGCCGCATAATTCCATAACCGCACATACCAGGCACGCGGCTGCCCCGCCGCGTCGCGTCCCTCGATGGTCAGCGTCGGACCGTTGACCGCGTCCAGCGGCAGGATACCGCCCGACCGCCAGCGGAATCGCAAGACGCAGTCGCGGAAATCGCGATCCGTGGCATAGCCCAGCAACGGATGATCCCACCGGTCCTCCGCCGCCCAGATCAATCCCGCCAGATCGCCCTGCTGATAGAATACCGCTTCCACGCGCAAGGCGTGCGGGCCGGTCGTGACCACCGACGCCATCATCGGCCGCGGAAAATCCACCGTCCAGAACCGCGGGTCGAACCGCTTCACATGCGCCGTCTCGGTCCGCTCGCTCGCCAGTCGCCAGCCCATCGCATGCTCCCTACCGATCCACCCCGGCCAGCGCGGCGCGCACCGCCCGCGCCACCTGCCGCGACGATTGCGTCAGCGCATCCGGCGCGGTCCCCGCCGGCACGTTCACCATGATCGCCACGCGCACCTCGCGCGGGGCGGGCTCGGCCGGCTGCGCCGCACGCACCTGCCCGCTCGTTGTCGGCACGAACAGTTCCGGCCCGCGCTCGCCCACGATATAGGCGGCACCGGGCGCCACGGGTCCGCCGGTCGCCCGCCCCGGCAACCCCGCCACCGCCCCGATCAGGCTGGTCGCGACCGACGCCAGGCCTCCGCCCTTGCGGGGCGCGCCGCCACCCAGCACCGATCCGATCCCGCCCGATACCGCCGCCGCGGCAATCTCCCCCAGCACCGCCAAGGCCGTGCGCTTCAGATCGTCGAACCCCAGCTTGCCCGTCCGCACCGCCCGCGCCAGTGCGGTCTCGATCGCGCGTCCCGCCTGTGTCGCATCGCGGCCCAACGGGCCGGTCAGCGTCGCGCGCATCTCCGCCACGTCGCGCGCGAACCCGGCGGTATCGGCGCGCACACCGATCACCAGCCGCTCGATCTCATCCTCCATCCGGATCCCTTTCCTGCATCGCCGCCAGGTCCTGCGATCCCAGCGGTGCGCCGTCCTCGCTCGCAATCACCGCCACCAGCGCCGCCAGTTCCGCTGGCGTCGCCCGCCAGAACCGGTCCGGTCCCCAACCGAACAGCACGCCCGCCTGCCCCGCCATCCGCACCGCGGCATCGGCGAACCGCATCATCGCCCCTGCAGGATCTGCACGATCAGCGTGCGCAGCGCCGGCGTCACCGCCGCCAGCCCGACTTCCAGGATCGCCTCGCCGATCCGCTCCCTGGTCAGGCCGTCGTCGCGCTCGACCACGACATGCCAGAACAGCGTCGCGATCTCGTGCAGCGACAGCTTGCCCGCCGCCGCGCGTTCGACCAGATCGAACAGCGGCCCCAGATCCGCCTCCGCCGCCACCAGTGCCTGAAAACTCGGGCGCAGGGTCACGCCGCGGCCGTCGACGGTCAGCGCCGCCTCGCCCCGCGCGGCGTTCATGACGACACCACCTGGCCGGAGGACTCCAGCGCCAGCGTATAGGATCGCTCGCCATTATAATCCCCGGCATAGTCCAGCCGCGCGACCAGAAACCGCCCGCGCAGCCGCTCGCCGCTTTCGAAACTCAGCTCGTAATCGTCCAGCACGCCGCTCAGCGCATTCGCCTTCAATTGCGTCTCCGCCGCCGATCCGGTGAACACGCCCGCGCCGCTGACCGACACCGATCGCACGCCCGCACCCGACAGCAATTCGCGCCATCCGCCCGATGCCTTGCTGGTGATGACCACCGCTTCGCCATTGATCGACAATTGCGTCGTCCGCATCCCGGCGACGGTCGCATAGACCGGGCTCGCCGCCCCATCCCCGACCTTCAACAGAAACGCACTTCCCTTCTCCACCGCCATGCCAAACTCCTGATCCAAGATTTGAAAAGCCGTCTGCCTCGGGGGAACGGGCTCAGCTCAGCGGGACGGTCCGCACTCGATATTCCACCATCCCCGCCCATCTTCGCCCCACATCCCGCACCACGCGCGCGCGCAGGAACAGCAGCCCGGCCACCGCATGCCCCGGCAACATCCGCGGCATCTCCGCGATCGCCGCCTCCGCTGCGGCCATCAGCATGTGCAGCCGCGCCGCCTGTCCCGCCTCTTCGCGGATCACCACCGCGATCCGGTGCTCCCGCCCATCCAGCCCCTTGGCGCCCCACGCCATTGTCACGGTCTCGCCGATCTCGACGAAAGGCGGCACTGCGTCCGCCGGCGCCCCGTCGAACACACCGCTGACCCCCGCCCCCAACCCCGTCCGCAACGCCGCCACCACCGCCGCCTGCACCGCTGCCGCCGCGCCGTTCATGCCACCCCCGCCCGCACGGCGACGCCGATCGTGCGCAGCCGCGCATCCGCCAGCATTCGTCGTGACACACCCCGGCCGACCAGCACCACGCCGTCCGCGCGCGTTTCGATCGTCAGGTCCGGCAGCACCGCCGCCGCGACCGCCGCCACCCGCCCGATCGCCGCACGCTGCCGTTCCCGCACGATCCGCTCCACCTGGGTCATGGCACCTCCTCGGCATAGATCGTGATCCGGTCCGGCATCCGCGGGTCGGTCAGCACGCGCAGCACTCGCAACTGCATCCCCGCCCGCGCGATCCGGTCGTCCGCGCGGACGTCGAACGGGCGCATCGCGATCCGCCAGCGGCCGGGACCGTCGGGTACGCAGCCGGCCCATGCCGATCCCACCGCCGCCGCCGCGCCCGCCACCCCGCCCAGCGCATCGCGTGGGCCCTCCCGCGCCACCGTCACGCGTTCCCGCAACAGCCCCGCCAACCCGCCGCTCACAACCGCACCTGTCGGAACGGTCGCCACAGCGCCGCCACCGCGGCGGGCGGCGCTGCATCATCGTCGCGGTGCGCGTACAGATACGCTGCCAGCCGCACGATCCCCTGCCGCACCGGCGCCGGCATGTCCTCCGCCGGCGCCGCCCCCAGAAACCGCTCCGCCATCCCCTCCGCCGCCACGACCAGCGTCGCCAGCACCGCATCCTCAGCCGTACTCTCCAGCCGCAGATACGCCTTCACCTCCTCGGTCCCGACCATCCACCCCTCCTTTCCCTCCCGTCACCCCGGGTCGAGCCCGGGGTGACGCAGGCGTCACACCGAAAACCGCATCAGCTTGATGGCTTCGCTGTTCACCACCGCTCCGCCCACACGCTTGGTGGCGTAGAAATGGACGAACGGCTTGTTGGTGAACGGATCGCGCAGGATCTGCGTCTCCTGCCGCTCGGCGATCAGATAGCCGACGCGGAAATTGCCGAACGCGATCGCCAGGCTGTTCGCGGCGATGTCGGGCATGTCCTCCGCCTCCACTACCGGATACCCCAGCAGCGTGTCCGGTCGCCCCTCGATCAGCCCCGGCTGCCACAGGAACGCGCCGTCCGCGGTCTTCACCTTGCGGATCGCGGACAGGGTCGCGCTGTTCATCACGAACGACGCACCCTGCCGGTACGGACTGCGCAACGCCTGCACCAGGTCGATCAATCGGTCCTGCGGGTTGCTACCGAATGCACCCGCGGCACCCGATGCGACATATTGCAGTGTCCCGAACGCACGCGCCGCGTCCCCGTCCGCCGCTACCGGTTCGGCCAGGAACCCGCGCGGGCGATTGACGCCGTTGCCGACGACGAACGCCGCTCCCTCCGCCCGCGCGAACTCGGTCGCGATTTCGTTCGCCAGCCATTGTTCGACATCGAACGCGGCATCGTCCAGCATCGCCTGGCTCGCCGCGGGATTGGCATAGAGTTCACCCGTCGGCGGCGCGATTTCCGCGAATTGCGGCGTCGCCGTCTCCGGTCGCCCGGCGGTTTCCGCCACCCAGCCCGACGGCGTCGTCCCCTTCGCCACCAGTTTGCGGTACCCGGCGGTCCCGACCTTCACCACCTGCGCGATCGATCGGATTGGCGAGATATTCGCCAGCGTCGCGTCGATCCGCCGGTCGATCTCCTCCGGCACGGCATAGCCGCCGGCCGCATCGCCGACGCCGCTCATGCTCTTCAACTCGACACCCACCTCGCGCCCGGCGCGCAGATATCCGTCGACGAACGCCGTCACCGTGCCATGTTCCGCCCGCGCGCCTTGCAATGCCGGCCGCCCGAACCCGTCCGCCTTCACTTCGTACATATGCGTCTCCCAAGAAAAACCTTCCCCTCTCCCGCTGACAGGGAGAGGGGCTGACCACGGCCGGCGGTGGGGGGGCCGAGGCCGACCGAAGGTCACGCCAAACCCACCTCATCCACGCGCGCGCCCGGCTGCATCGGCACCGCCACCAACGACACCTCCAGCAAGTCGACATCGATCAGTTCACGATATGTTCCACGGCGTTCCCGCCGCGCTCGATACCCGAACGACAGTCCTTCGACCGTCCCCGCCAGCAACGCCGCGCCCGCCGCGGACCGCGCCGCCACCCGGCCCGTCACCCGCAATCCGCGCGCATCTTCGGTCAGCGTCTCGATCACCCCCGCCGCGCGCAGCCCGCCATGCTGCCACAGCAACGGCACCCGCCCGCGCCCTGCCGCCAGCGTCCGTGCGAACGCTCCTGCCCGCACGATATCGCCGCCACGATCCACCACGTCGAACAGCGCGGCATAGCCCGCGAACCGCACGACGCTCACGGCTTCAGATGCGCGGTCAAGCCGACCCGCGCCGCCATCCCGACCACCAGCGCCGCCAGCAGGATCCGTACGATCCAGGCCAGCACCGCGTTACGCGCCGACACCTTCGCATCGCGCCACGCCTTCAACAACTCGCGCAGTTCGCCGATGTCCGCGCGCGCGCCGGGATCGTTCAACCCCAGCCGCTCCAGCACCCGCTCCGCCCCCGCATTGCTCGCCTCCTCGATCAACGCGCGCACCGTTACCGGCGCGGGGCCCCTCGCCTCTTGTGTCATCGCTGCTTCCCCTCTCGCTCACTCCGCCGCGAACCCCAGCATCTCGCGCTTTTCCGCGCGCGTCAGGAAATCCGCGCCCGTCACCTGGCTCCACATCGCCGCGCGATCGCCGGCCAGGGCCGGCACCGCATCCAGGTCCGCCGCCAGGCCCAGGTCCGCCCACCACGGCGCCAGCCCGGCGGACAGTCCGTCCAGCAGCTTGGCCACCAGCGGCAGCACCGTCAGTCGCCACAGGGCCCGGCTCGCCTCCGCATAATTGGCGTAGGTATTGTCACCCGGCAGGCCGAGCAGCATCGGCGGCACGCCGAACGCCAGCGCGATCTCGCGCGCCGCCGCCGCTTTCAGGCCCACGAAATCCATGTCCGCCGGCGACAGGCTCATCGCCTGCCATTTCAACCCGCCTTCCAGCAGCATCGGCCGCCCGGCATTGGCGGATCCGGCGAAGCTCGCATCCATGTCGGCCTTCAACCGGTCATGTTGCTCGCGCGACAGCACCGCGCCCGGCTCACCCGGATCATAGACCAGCGCACCCGAAGGCCGGGCCGCATTGTCCAGCAACGCCTTGTTCCACCGTGTCGCGGCATTGTGGATCGCCACCGGCCCCGCCGCCGCGCCCAGCGATCCCAGGCCATAATGGTCGTCCAGCGGATGCAGCGCCTTCAGGTGGATCACCCCCGCACCGCCGTCACCGGCCAGCGGATACCGCATCACCGCAGCCCCGGCCTGATAGCGATAGGCAACCGGCCACCCGCCCCCATCCGGCTCCACCGTCACGCGCTCGGGACGCAATGGATACAGCGCATCCGGCCGCCCGTCCGCGCCGATCCCGACCAGCAGATACGCATTGCCGTGCAACAGCATCTGCGCCGCCGCCGTTTCCAGCACGGGCTTCACGATCCGCTCGGCCACGTGCCCCTGTTCGCCCGCCAGCACGATGACGCTGCCGCACGCATCCGCCACCATCCGCACTGATCGCTGCGCCACCGCATTGCCCAGATACGCATCCCGCACCTGCGCCTCATATCCGCGCGGCCAATCCCCCTGCAGGCCGCCGACGCCGATCCCACCCCGCACCAACGCCGGACGCGCCTCCGCACGCCCGGACCTCCGCCCGAACAACCGCATACCCACCTCCCTCTCCTTCTTCTAAACCCTCTCCCCTCGGGAGAGGGAGAAAGGCGGCTCACAACACCCTGAGCCCCGGCATCCCCACGCCCCGCCCCAGCATCAGCTCGGTCATCGCCCACACCAGCGCATCCGCCCGGTCCGGCGATCGTCCCGGCCCCACATAGCAACCGCCCGACAGCAGCCCCGCCAGCTCGTCCTCCAGCTGCGGAAACGCGCCGACATGCACCGCACGGCCGGCTTCATATAGCGCCGCTACCGGCTCGGCCCGCGCCACCTTGCCGCGGCTGGCGTGGACCAGCTTCACCGGCAGGCCCTGGTTCGCGGCGCGCAGCACCGCCTCCACCATCGCCCCGCCATTGTTCGCCTCTGCTACGACTCGATCCGCCCCGTGCCTCGCGGCGCAGTCCGCCACCGCCCGCGCCCAGCCGTCCGGCGTCGCCCCCTGCACGCTGGCGTCGGCGATCACCTGCGCGATCCCGTCCGCCCCCAGCGCCACCGCCACGATCCCGCACGCGTCCGATCCGGCCCCGGCTCCCGCCGGCGGATCGACCGCCACCACCGTCCGTACGGATGGCAGCGCACGGGTCCGCCGGCATGCCTCGATCAGCGCACGGCTCCACAGCGCGCCCTCGATCTCCTCGATCAGCTCGCCGTCCAGCTCCTGCCGCCCCAGCCGCGTGCCGCCATATAGCGCATCCATCGTCGCGACGAAGCTGTCGGCCAGGTTGGCACGGTTGTCCGCGGTTCGCCCGCGCGTCACCACCACCCCCGGCATCGCGACCAACCTGCGCACCAGCGGCACCGGGCGCGGGGTGGTGGTCGCCACCGTCCTGGGATCTTGCCCCAGCCGCAGACCCATCATCAGATTGTCCCACGCCGCGTCGCCATCCTTCCACTTCGCGATCTCGTCGGCCCACGCGGCATGATGCTGCGGCCCGCGCAACGCCTCCGGTTCCGCCGCGGAATAGACGAAGGCCTGCCCTCCACCCGGCCAGCGCAGCCGGCGCAGCGACGGCTCCCACACCGGCCGCACCGGTGGCGGCGCAATGGCCAGCAGCCCGCTTTCGCCCTCCACCATCACCGCCCGCGCCTCGGCATAGGTGGCTCCTACCAGCGCCACCTGCACGCCCGGCGTCGCCTCCACCTGCGCCCGCACCCATTCGGCACCGGCCCGCGTCTTCCCGAACCCGCGCCCGCCCAGCATCAGCCATATCCGCCAATCTCCCGTCGGCGCCCGCTGTCCCGGCCGCGCCCACAAGTCCCAATGATGCTCCGCCGCTCGCGCGCTTTCGCCCAGCCCGGCGATCCATCGCACCCGCTCCTCCGCCGGCAGACACGCCAGCCGCTCCCCCAAGGATCGATCCAATCCGCCTCCTTCCCCCGTTCATCCGATCACCGTCATCCCGGCGCCTACCGGGGTCCGACTCGACGGACGTCACCGGCGCGACCATCGCGGCGCATCTGGGCCCCGGCATGCGCCGGGGTGACGTTTGTGGTATCCAGCGCCGAAACCTCCCCTGCCACCAACCGCTGCTTTATCTCGGCCAGCTTGTCCCCGATCCGCTGCTGCACCACCGCCAGATCCTCGATCTCGTCGAAGATGTCGGTCGCCTGGACCGCGGCGCGGTGCTGCCGCAACAGTTGCAGCCAGCCGCGCTCCTCCTGCACGGATGGCGCATCGGCCTCCGCCGGCCCGCCGAACGCCCGCGCCAGCGCGCGTTCCAGCATCTTGAATTCCAGCCGCAGATACCCCTCCGCAAGTGCCCGCAGAAACGCCGTGCGGAACACGCCGTCAACCTGCCGCCGCTGCCAGGCGCGCTTGTCGTTCGTACCCGCCAGCACCGCCGACCGCGTCACATTCGCCGATGTCGCCAGTTCCTCCAGGAACCGCCGCTCGATTGTCGGCGACCAGGTCGCCGGCCGCTTCTCATCCGCCATTCCCGCCCTCCGGACATGAAAAGGGCCGGGATGCGGTCACCCGCCCCGGCCCTTTCGGACTTTCTCATCGTTCCTGTTTTGTGCCAGATCAGCGCGCCGATGTCAAGCACTAATAACCGCGCTGGTACATTGCTAGTCGGCGAGTGGTTGCCAGATCTCGTTATGCCGGGCCGGCGCCGGAATGAACGGCGCGTTGAAAAAGGCGTGGACGACCTCGCCGTCCGGCTGCAATCCCCGGCGCGCGATCCACGCCGCCAGTTCATCCGCCTTCGCCGCCAGGATCGCGTCGTCGACCTTGCCGGCGAACCCCACCACCGCCACCCGCCGCGCCGGGATCATCGCGATCTCCACACCCGGATCGGCGGTCGGCAACGTATCGCGCGTATAGATTTTCGGCATCACGAAACTGACGGTCCACCCCTGCCCGACGCGTCGCTCCGCCAGCACCGGCGCCGTCATCGGGATCTCGTCGCCTTCGCGATGCTCCGCAAAGATATAGCCGGCCAGCACGCCGAATCCCTGCCCCAGCGCCCGGTCGCGCCCGCCCGGCTGCACCGTCCGCGCCACCAGGATCGGCGGATATCGTCGTACCGAAAACAGCCCGTCTTCCTCCACCGTGATGAAATCGGGCTTCTCGGTCGCGCGCTCCTTCAGCCAGTACAGCCCGGCTCCCGCCACCGCGACCGCCCCGATCCCCGCGGCCCACCGTCCGATCCTGCGATAATTCATCGATATCATCCCGAAACGAAGCCCCTCCCCGTCAGGGGCGGGGTTGGGGCGGGGCAACAGCACCCCAAGGTTCAACGCCCGATCTTTACGCCAACAGCCATCCGGAAAGGAATGGAGCGCCCTAAGCCGCCGCCTGCTCCAGAACCTCGCTCGCCTCGACCCATTTCGCCTCCGCTGCGGCCAGCCCGGCCTCCGCCTCCGCCCGCGCCTTCATCAGTTCGGACATGGTCAGCTTCGCATAGGCCGCACCCGCCGATTTCGGATCGAACATCGCCAGGTCGATCTCGCCCCGGATCGCGGAATATCGCGCCATCTCGCGCTCCGCCGCCTGCACTGCCTTGCGCAGCCCCTGCGACTTCTCGCGCTGTTCCGCAGCCGCCTTGCGGTCCTGCTTCGACTTGGACTTGCCGCCGCCGGCACCATTGTCGTTGCTGCCCGACCCGCCCGATCCCTTCAGCACCATCTCGGTATAATCGTCCAGCGACCCGGTATATTCGGTCGCGGTCCCGCCATCGACCAGCACCAGTCGGTCCGCGGTCAGTTCCAGCATGTGGCGGTCATGGCTCACCAGCACCACCGCGCCCGCATAATCGTTCAACGCCTGCACCAGCGCCTCGCGCGAATCGACGTCCAGATGGTTGGTCGGCTCGTCCAGGATCAGCATGTGCGGCGCCTCCCGCGTGATCAGCGCCAGCGCCAGCCGCGCGCGCTCCCCGCCCGACAGCTTGCCGACCTTGGTCAGCGCCTTGTCGCCGGAAAATCCGAACCGCCCCAATTGCGCCCGCACCGCGCCCGGCGACATCCCCTTCATGATCCGCGTCATATGCTCCAGCGGCGTGTCCGACGTGTCGAGTTCCTCCACCTGATATTGCGTGAAATACCCGACCTTCATCTTCGACGTCGCGGTCATGCCGCCTTCCATCGCCGGCAATTGCGCCGCCAGCAGCCGTGCCAGCGTCGTCTTGCCATTGCCGTTGCGGCCCAGCAGCGCGACGCGGTCGTCCGGGTCCAACCGGAAATTCAGCCGTTGCAGGATCGGCGTGTCGGCATAGCCCACCGCCGCCATGTCCAGCGTCACCAGCGGCGGGCGCAACTCGCTCGGGTCCGGGAAATTGAACGACAGCGTCGGGTCCTCGGCCGCGCTCGCGATCGGCTGCATCTTGGCCAGCGCCTTGGCGCGCGACTGCGCCTGCTTGGCGGTCGATGCCCGCGCCGAATTGCGCGCGATATAATCCTGCAACTTCTCGCGCTGCTTCGCCTGGCTCGCCCGTGCCGACTCCAGCTGCGCCAGCCGCTCCGCACGCTGCCGCTCGAACGAATCATATCCGCCCGCGTACAGCGTGGTCTGCCCGTTCTCCAGGTGCAGGATATAATCGACGACGTTGTTCAGCAGGTCGCGTTCATGGCTGATGACCACCATCGTCGCGCGATAGCCCTTCAGGAAGTTCTCCAGCCACATCGTCGCTTCCAGATCGAGATGGTTGGACGGCTCGTCCAGCATCAGCAGGTCCGGCCCGGAAAACAGCAGCGCGGCCAGCGCGACGCGCATCTTCCATCCGCCCGAATAGCTGTCGAGCGGCCGCCCCTGCATCTCCTCGTCGAACCCCAGCCCGACCAGGATCCGCGCCGCCCGCGCCGGCGCGCCATAGGCGTCGATCGCGATCAGCCGTTCATGCACCTCGCCCAGCCGGTCCGGATCGGTCTCGGCCTCGCTTTCGATCAGCAACGCCGCGCGCTCGGTATCCGCGGCCAGCACCGTCTCGAACGGCGTGGCCGTACCCGACGGCGCCTCCTGCGCGATATAGCCGATCTTGGCGCCGCGCGGCATCTCGACCGCGCCCTCGTCCGAATCCATCAGGCCGCAGATGACCTTCATCAGCGTCGACTTGCCGGCGCCGTTGCGGCCGATCAGCCCGACGCGTGCCCGCATGGGCAGCGCCGCCGTGGCGCGGTTCAGGATCGTGCGTCCGCCAAGACGCACCGTGATTCCGTTCAGGTTCAGCATGGCCGCGCCGATAGCGCAAAACGCCGCGCCGCGCTATCGGGGCGCGAACACGACCAGACGGAAGCCCCGAACCATGACCGACACGCCCCCCGATCGCCTCTCCACCAACCCGAAAAGTCCCTATTTCCTGACCGAACATCTCCAGCGCGGCGTCGGCATCGTCTTCAACGGCGTCGAAAAGACCAATGTCGACGAATATTGCGTGTCCGAAGGCTGGGTGAAGATGGCGGTCGGTCGCACGCTGGATCGCAAGGGCAATCCGATGACGATCACGCTGAAGGGCACCGTCATCCCCTATTTCCGCGACACCGCTGCGCAAACCGACCAAGGGCCTGAAGCCGAAACGGCGCCCGCGGATCCGGCTGCGGACTCCTGATCCGGCCTGCGCCGACTGCCGCAGCCGGTTCAGCTCTTCACGAACGCGCCGAATTCCCCCAGTTGCACGATCGGATCACGAAGCCGCGCATCCTGCATCGCCTCGACGAACTGATCGTGCTGCGGGTGCGACGGCAGCCAGACCGCACGGCTCTGGAAGTCTGCCGCCGAATAGGTCCCCCAGTTGGTCAGCTGCCCGAAATAGATCTCGCTGGCGCCCACGCGGTGGGCCAGGTCGCACGCATCGCCCATCTCGGCAAAGTTCTCGACCTGCACGGTAAAGGCCAGACCGAACAGGTCGACCTGTCCCGTCGCCAGCAGCTCGCCCGCAAACGCCATATTCTCCAGCATCGTGCTCCACCGGGCACCACGGCGCAGCCGCTCGTGCGTCGGTCCGGTGGCGGCATCCACGCTGATCCGCAATGTGGATGTCCGGCCATGCAGCACCGGGAAACTCGCCCATTGCCGCGGCGTCAGCAGCATGGCGTTGGTCATGATCCTGAACTTCAGCTTGGCGAACGCGTCGTCCTCCAACGCGGTCAGCAACTGGCGGAAGTTCTTGCTGGCGAACGGATCGCCCGAACCGGTGACGTAAACTGACGTCGCGCCTTTCAACAGCGGCAGGATCTTCGTTTCCTGCAACAGGTCGAACGCCGCCCGCTGCGCCGAATCCGCCGCATAGGTTTCGATCCGGCAACTCGGACAGCTCAGGTTGCAGGTCCGGTCATAGGCCAGGTTCACGTCCTGCGGCCCTTGGTTCAGCCTGACGGCCGCGTCGCGGATCACGGTTCGCCAGAAATCGGATTGCGCCGCCATGTCGGCCGCGGTCGACAGGCGCGCGGACTGGATGGAAGGGCACGTCATCTTGTTGCAGTAACGGTAGCTTCCGTCATGGATCGACGCCCGGATGTTCCGCGCCTGATCGGAATTCCAGACATCTTCCCAGGCCTGCGTCTGCAGATTTCCGATCGATCTCGGCAGGTAACTGGAGCAGCAGAGATGCGCCGATCGTTCCAGCACGTCCAGGTTGACGAACGGCATGCGACAGACCCGGCCCTGCAGATCATATTTCGGATTATCGGGATCCAGCAGGCTGTTCAGGTAGAAAAGCGCACCCTGCATCAACGGAGATTGGCTGAACCGCGCCGCGACGGGATCGAGACTTTCGATCACGGTTGCGACCTGCCCGTTCGCCGCATGGTACATCCCGATCAGGATGATCAGCCTCAGCTGCTCGCCCTTGTCGGCTGTCCGGTCCAGCCGGTCGCCCAATGCCGCCAGCAGATCGGGCAGGCCCTGGGTAATGCCCGGAATCTCCGGCCACAATTCGGGATGATCCAGGCCGTCCGACAGGATCGACATCAGCAGGTCGGCGATTTCGTCGGTGTTCTGCCGCAACGACGCCGCCGGCGCGGGTCGGCTTTCTTCCGCAATCGGGTCGATGACGGGTTCGGTGACGTCCGACAGGAAATCCATGGTTAAGCCCCGATCAAGATAATTGAACGAAACCTACCCGGACAAGGTTAACAACCTCTTCACCGATCGCTCACGCCATCCGCGCGATGAACGCCCGCTCCTTTTCCGCCAGGCCCGCGAACGACGGCCGTGCCAGGATCGCGTCCCGGAACGCCGTCACCCGCGGATATGCGTCCAGCGTGCCGCCGGCATGCTCCAGGTTGAGCAACGGGCTCGCCACGGCCAGATCCGCCAGGGTACAGCGGTCCTCGACCAGGAACAGGCTGTCCGGGATCCGCGTCTCCAGATAGGTGAGCAGCCGCGGCAACGCCGCTTCACCCCGCGCCGCAGCGTCATCGTCGCCGGCGACCCGCTCGAACTTCGGCCGCACCACGCGGTTCAGGAACATCGGCCCGATCGCGCCGAACAGCTCGCTGTCACCGAACTCCTCCCATGCCATGGCCCAGCCCCGCGCGCGGGGCGCGGTGGGGATCAGCGCCGGCTCTGGATGCTTCGCTTCGATATAGGCCACGATCGCGCTCGAATCGGGCAGCAGATAGTCGTCATCGCGCAACGCCGGCATCTTGCCGAGCGGATTGGCCTCGCGGAACTCCGGATCCTCGCTTGCCCGCCCGATCCGCTTCAGTTCGATCGCCACGCCCTTTTCATGCGCGAACGCCAATACCTTGCGCACGAAGGGAGAAAAGGAACTGCCATACAGGATCACGCGCCGTCTCCTCAAATCCCTCTCCCACCGGGAGAGGGAGGGCCCCGCCGCAAAGCGGTGGGAGGGTGAGAGTGACAGGGCTGTCGCGCTTCATCCCAGACCATAATGATCCGCCACCCGGTCCAGCGCCAGCCCCAGCACCAGTTTTCCCGACCGCTTCGGCCAGGCCAGCGCCCGTTCCGCTGCCTCCAGCCCCTCGCCCGCACACACCACGCGCCACAACACGTCCGACAATCCCGGCCCGGCCGCCGTAACCGCGTCCGAAAATCGCTGCTTGGCCGCGATCTGCGCCGTGGTCGGATCCATCGCCTGCGCCCCGCCGCGGCCCGGGGTCGCCGCCGCGTCCCACCGCATCGTGACACGCGGGTTCAGCTGCGCCGTTTCCCAATCCGCCCGCACCCGCTCGCCCGCCTCATATTGCCGTGCGCTCACATGCCCGCGGGCACGCAACCAGCCGAGCGTCGACTCACCCCGGTTGACGGTCACGCGCCGCCCGTCGCCACCGGGCGCGGGCATGGTGCGCTCCGCCAGCATCCGGTTCGCGCCGTCCGGCCGCGCATCGCGCACGCACCAGCCGCGCCCTGCTGCGGTCGCGACCAGGCATCCGCCCTCGATCCGCGCCAGATCATGGCGCACCAACACCGCCACCAGCGCGGCCGGCGTATCCGACAGCCTCCGTCCCGCCGCCAACGCCGCCATCACCGCCTGACCACGCCGGTCCAACTGCACGCCCATCGCCATCTCCCTCGCTGCCGGCCATGACTTGCCATATTCGCCGGTTTGTAGGACAGGGGAATAACCGTATCGGTTAGCGAGGGTTTATGATCACCATCATCCGCGATGTTCGCCGGTCCAGGGGCATGACGTTGCAGGACGTCGCCGATGCTTGCGTCCCACCCACCACGGCGCAGACGATCGGGCGGCTGGAAACGGGCATGCGCACCGTCTCGGTCGCGTGGCTCAACCGGATCGCCGCTGCGCTGGGCGTGCCCGCGGCCGATCTCGTACGCCTGCCGGAACAGGTCGATCTGCCCGTCGCCGCGATCCTCGGCGGCACCGGCGCCGTCGCCCCGCGCCAATCGGACGCCGTCATACCGCCCCGTCCCGCCGCGGGTCAGGTCGCGATCATCGTGGAGGCCGGCGTTGGCGATTACCGCGCCGGTGACATCCTCTGGTGCGATCGCATCGCGGCGGACGCCTTCCCCGCTGCGCTCAACCGCGACATCCTCGTACCCCGACCTGCCGGACGATTCCTGTTCGGCCGCCTGATCGGGCGCGAAGCCGGCAAGCTTCAGATGCTCCCCCTCGGCGCCGGCATGCGGCAACAGGTGCTGGCCGATCCGCCCTGGGCCGCGGTCGCGCGCCTCCTGGTCCGCAATCTCTGACGCTCTGCCCCGGTAACGTCCGCGACCAACACAGATCGGGTCGACCACCCCTCGCCACCCTTGCCCCCTTCCGCTAAGAGCGCGCGACACCCGAAGGAGCCTGACAGGATGATCGAAGCGGAATGGTGGGAGTTCGAGGACCGCAAGAGCCTCGCGCAACAGGTCGCCGACGATATCGAATTCGTGATCGAACGCGCGATCACCGGCCGCGGCCATGCCTTGCTCGCGGTGACCGGCGGCAGCATGCCGGCCGCGATCTTCGCCGAACTCGGCAAGCGGAAAATCGCCTGGGACAAGGTGGCCATCACCCTCACCGACGACCGTATCGTTCCCGATGATGATGCGCTCAGCAATTTCGCCGCGCTGAAAGCCATGGCCGGCAAGACCGGCGCGACCCTGGTGCCGCTGGTGCAGGGTGCGACGCGCGATGACGATGTTGCCGCCGCCGGTCGCGCCGCCGATGCGCGGCTGGCCGATCTTCATTTCCCGCCGGACCTCGTCTGGCTGGGCGTGGGAGAGGATGGCCACACCGCCTCGATCTTCCCGGGTCCCGATTTTCAGCACGCCGTCGCCGGTCCCGCCGCCCGGCGTGCGGTCGGTGTCCGTCCCGATCCGATGCCGGCCGATCGCCCCGCCAACCGCGTCACGCTGACGCTGCCCGCGCTTGCCGCCGGCCACGCCATGATCGTCACCATCGCCGGCGATGCGAAGAAGGCGGTGCTGGAACGCGCGATCGAGGAAGGCCCGTCATCCACGCTGCCGATCGGGCGCGTGCTGGCCGCGACCGAGGCTGCGATCGATATCTACTGGAGCGCCGAATGACGACGACCGACGCCACTGCGCTACCGCCCGCCACCGACACTGCGACGTTGGCCGCCGCGGTCCGGCTCGCACTGCGCCGGATGGCGAAATCGGTCACCGTCATCACCTGCCTGCACGAAGGCCGGCGCTATGCGATGGCGGCCACGGCGGTCGATGCGCTGTCGATGGATCCGCCATCGATGATCCTGTCGGTCAACCGGTCGGCGTCGCTGCACGCCCCGCTCGCGGCGGGTGCGGACTTCTGCATCAACGTCCTCGGACACAGCCATGAAGCGGTCAGCCGCGCCTGCGGCGGCGGCATGAGCGGCGAGGATCGCTTCGGGGTGGGCGACTGGATCGCGGGGCCATCCGGCGTGCCGATCCTGGCCGATGCGCAGGCCAGCTTCGTCTGCCACAACGACGTCTCGCTCAGCTATGGCACGCATGGCATCTTCGTCGGCCGCCTGGTCGATGTGCGCTCGTTCGGCGATGTCGATCCGCTCGTCTATCTCGACGGCCGCTATACCCGCATCGCCGATTGATCGCCGCGGCCGGGTTCAGGCCGCGGTGATTGCCTGCCCCTGCTGCAACATCTCGCCGCGCGTCACGATCACGCGGTCGCCCAGTTTCACCGCCTTGAACAGCTTGGCCGCGAACGGCGTCGGCACCCCGATGCAGCCATGGCTGACGAATCCATAGCGCACGTTGCTGCCGTGGATGGACACGCCGTCGTTGGTCAGCCGCAGCATATAGGGCATCGGTGCGTCATACAGGTTGGAAACATGATCCGCGTCCTTCTGCGTGATCGGAAAAATGCCGAGCGGCGTCGGCTTCTCGTCGGCGCCGTACATCACCACCGCGGTCCCGATCTCATATCCCCCGCGAAAGATCGACAGCGTCTGCGCCATCAGGTCGACGGTGACGATCACCGGGCCGGGCGGTACCCCGGCCTCGTCCCATACATAATCGCCGTGGGTGAAGGGATGCGGCACGTCCAGCACCCGCTTGATGACCATGCCCGTTTCGGCCGGTTCGGCTTGCGGCTTGGTGATCTTGGGCGCGGCGACGGGCCGGACCGCCTGCACCGGATGTTCCGTCGCCGCCACGACATGCGGCGCGGGAACCGGCGCCGGCCGGCGCAACGTGACTCCGGCATACCAGGTTGCGGCGCCCAGCCCGATCAGGGCGATCGCGCCCGCTATTCCCCGCTCCATCCACCGTCTGCCCGTCATCGCCGTCCCTTCGCCTTGGCGCCGCATCGCACCGCGCGCAAGGCATCCCTGCACGCCGTCCGGTAAAGATCGCGCAAAGCGCCGCCGCGGCCGTGGGATCAGCGGCTCCGCCGCACCGGCGTCGCGCTCACTCGCTCGACATACAGCCGGTCGCCGCCGGTCGCGACCTTTTCGCGCAGGATGTCATAGCCATTCTCGTTCTCGACCAGATCGCTCAGCTTGCGCATGCCATAGTTGCGCGGGTCGAAATCGGGCATCAGCTTCTGGATCTGCGTGCCGACCACGCCCAGCGGAACGCGCTTGTCATCGCCGATCACCGCATCGAACGCCTCGTCCAGTGCCGGGCGAAAATCAGCGGGGGATTTCAGCGTCTGCGCGGTCGCGGCCACCGGTTCGGCGACCTCCGGCTCCGGCTCCGTCACCCGTGTCCGCGGCGCCTTTGCCGGCTTGCTCACCGCCGCCGCCGGGGCGCTGGCGACTGCGGCGGCCGCCGCGCCTTTCTGCCGGAACAATTCGGTGTAGATGAAGCGGTCGCATGCGGTGATGAACGGCTTCGGCGTCTTCTTCTCGCCAAATCCGAACACCGTCAGCCCATTTTCCCGGATCCGGGTCGCGAGCCGCGTGAAATCGCTGTCGCTGGTCACCAGGCAGAACCCGTCCAGGCTGCCCTGATGCAACAGGTCCATCGCATCGATGATCAGCGCGCTGTCGCTGGCGTTTTTCCCGATGGTATTGCGGAACTGCTGGATCGGCTGGATCGCATGTTCCATCAACGGGTTCCGCCACCCCGCCAGGTTCTGCATCGTGAAATCGCCGTAGATGCGCTTCACCACCGCGGTCCCCAGCGCCGCCACCTCCGACAGCAGCGGCCCGATGACATTGGGCGATGCATTGTCGGCATCGATCAGGACGGCAAGGCGCAAAGCAGATCTCCCGGACATGCGGCGTGTCGCATGATCATGTATAGCCGGGCATTGGCCCGCCGGGCTACCCTGGTTCGCAGACGCCCGGTCAATCTCTGTCCTTTGGCGGCTATGCCGACCGCATCACGACGTCACGTCAGGGGGATCGGCGGGTGCCGTGTCAGAACCGCGCCGCCAGCGACAGGCCGCCGCCGCTGCCATCGCCCCACGGCACCAGCCGCACGTCGGACGTGCGCTGGCGGGTGATGGCGAACGCGGTTCCCGTACCCAATGCCGCGCCGGCGACCGCGTCGTACCAATGATGCCGCCGCGCCTCCACGCGCGCGACACCGACGAACGTCGCCAGTGCAAACGCCGGCAATCCTGCCTGCCAGCCATATCGATTTTCCAGCGTGCCCGCTGCCGCGAATGCGATGGACGTATGTCCCGACGGGAAACTCTTGCGATCGCTGCCGTCCGGGCGGCGCTCGGGGATCAGTTCCTTCAAGGCATAGGTCGCGCCGCCGGTCGCAATCAGGCTTCCCGCCGCCTGCAGATCACCATGCCAGTCGCCCTGCACCGCCGGCACGCCCAGCGCGACACCGACCAGCGCATCCCGCGCGATCCCGCTCGCCTTGCCCCACCCCCGGTGCGACGCCGCGGCCGGCGACGAAATCAGGAACAGCATGATCGCACACAGGGTGCGGCGTTTTGGATCCATGGTCATGCAGACCAGACGTACCCGTGCAGCCATTCCCTCACAAGCCGGTGGATGATGTCGCAAACGGGGGCTGCGAAACCGCGATTCCCAAGCGGATCGGAGGCATGGACCGGACGGCCACGGCGCGCCATAGACGCAGGGATCTTATCGGAGCCCTGCCATGTCCCTGTCCCTTTATGACGCCGTCGTTCCTTCCAACCTGCAGATTCTGGCCGCCGTCGACGCCATGCTGGACAAGGCGGAGGCGTCCTGCACCGAAAGCGGCCGCGCGGCATCCGATCTGATCGATGCGCGGCTTGCGCCCGACATGCTGCCGTTCGGCTACCAGGTGAAATCCTGCGCCGCGCACTCGGCCGGTGCCATCGACGGCACGAAGGCGGGGCGCTTCGCCCCGGACCGGTCGCCATGGCCGACCGATTTCGTCAGCCTGCATGCCATCGTGCAACAGGCGATCACCGATCTGAACGGACTGGACCGGGCGGCGGTCGATGCCTTGGTCGATCAGGATACTTGCTTCGAATTTGGCGAAGTGCGCTTCCCCTTCACGGGCGCGAACTTCCTGCTCTCCTTCTCGCAACCGAACTTCTATTTCCACGCGTCCATGGCCTATGCGATCCTGCGGGCGCAGGGCGTGAACCTGGGCAAGCGCGACTTTCTGGGCACGATGCGCATGGCGCAATAGCATCGCCGGACGCGGGGCCGCTTCGTCACCGGGCCGCTCCGCCGACCTCCTCCAGCGTGCGGACGGTGCCCGGTGCTGCGGGGCGCCGTCGACGCCCGAACCGGATCGCCAGGGTGGTTGCGAACGGCACGATGATGACGGCATCGATGGCGATCACACCCGGCGGCGCATCGGGAAACGCGATCAGGTGCAGGCAGGCGGTCGTCAACACGGCCGCCGCCACGGTCCGCCGCAGGTGCGCGCGGGCGATCACGGCCGGCCGGGCCGCGGCCACGATGATCGCCGCCGCAAGGCTGCTCCAGAAACCGGCGGCAAGCGGTGCATCCGGGCCGGCCAGCGCGCGAAGCCACAGCATCGCCAGCAACAGCAGGGGCACGCCCCACAGGATGACGTCCCAGCATGCCGCCAGCCGATCACCGCGAAGGCCGCGGCGGCGGCGCTTCTGCAACCATAAGGTCGTGCCCGTTGCGGTCACGACGCACAGCGCCCCGCCCAGCAGCATATAGGCGATCTCGACCGCCAGTCCGCCATAATTGCCGAAGTGCAGATTATAGGTCGACGCCGCCACCTGCTTGCCGATCGCGCCGTTCGACAGCCCGATCGGGCCTCGCCACCGCCCCGCCCCATCGAAGACATAGCTTTCGCCATAGATCAGCCGCCGGGGATGGTCGGCCAGGATCTGGATATGTTGCCCCCGCGTGCCGGGATCGTGGATGGTGACATAGGTCGGATCGGCGAACGGAACCCGCCTGCCCAGCACGCGCAACGCCGTCGCGGCATCGGCCAGCGGAGCCTTTGCCGCGTCGGGCGCCGGGTCCTGGCCGAAGATCGGGGCATAGATGCGCTCCATGTCGCCGCCGGTATAAGCGCGGGCCAGCATGCTGAACCCGACGCTGCCAAGCCCGATGAACGCGCCGGTCAATGCCACGGCCAGCACGAACGGCACCGTCCACACGCCCAGCCGGTTGTGCCAGTCGGCACGCGCGATCTGCGGATCGTGGCGCATGCGCAGGCGGAACGCATCGCGAATGATCCGCGGATGCGCCAGCACGCCGGTCACGACCAGCACGACCAGCATGACGCCCAGCGCGCCGACCAGGATAAGTCCCCATGTCGTCGGCAGATGCAGATATTCGTGCATCGCGATCAGGAATTCGGTCCAGGCATGCGCTTCCCGACCGACCACGCGGCCGGCGCCATCGACATACCAGGCGCCATTGTCGGTGGTGACGACCGCCCGGGGCAGGTCGTCGGTCGGCATGCGGATATACAGGTGCGCCGTCCGGGGCTTGCCTGCCTCCGATGCCAGCACGGCCTGCATCGCGCGTTGCGCGGCATCGGGCGACAGATACCGGGTTTCGGTCACCAGCGGCTGCTCCCATCGCTGCCAGCGATCGTGGATCACGATCAGCGATCCGGTCAGCGCAAGGATGTAGATCAGCGCGCTGGCAAGCAGGCCGATCGCGGCGTGGCCGCCCAGCGCGCGCTGGACGATGCTCTGGCGGGGTGAATCGGGTCGGGTCACGAAACCTCCCACAGGATGGTGCCGATCATTGCGGCGGTCAGCGGCGCGGCGATCATCCGGACGGGTGCCGCGCGTGTCATCTGGATCGCCATGATCGCGGCCCATGCCGTCGGTTGCAGGAACAACGCCAGGACGATCGCATCCGCATCCCCCGCGCCGCCGCGCCGCGCGAAGGCCTGCGCGCCAAATGCCAGCCACTGCGCCGCCGCGAACGCACCCGGCACGACCAGCATGAACACGATCAGCCGGCGGGCCAGGTCACGTCGGCGCTGCGGGAGGGTGATCGATGGCGCCGTCCGCGCCGCGCGGCGCGATCTGGCGGGTGCGGTCCACGCCTCGCGCAGCACCAGGATCAACGCCACCGCCATCGCCGTGACGGTGCCGATCGCCAGTCCCCATGCACCGTCCGTGATCGTCAGCATGGCCAGTCCCACGATCCCCAGGCCCCAGCCGATCGCCGCCAGCACGCGACGTCCGCCCCAGCCGAGCCGGATCAACAGCATCGCGGCCGCAAGGCCGATCAGGGCAAGCGCGATCATGCGACCGCTCTCAATAATTCCAGCCGATGGTGCCAAGCACCGTGCGTGGCGCACTGTAGAAGCCCTGATCGAAATTGAGTGCGCCCAGATATTTGGCGTTGGTCACATTCTTCAGGTTGGCGCTGATCGACAGGCGCTCGGTCAACGCATAGCGCGCGAGCAGGTCGAGCACGGCATAGCCCTTCTGCGTGATGCGGACCTGCTCGCCGGTCGTCTTTGAAACGATGCCGTCGGGTTCCAGGTAGATGCGGCTCTGATACTGGAACGAAGCGCCGATCTTCAGCGCCGGCAGCGGCGGCGGTGAATAGGTCAGGTTGAGCCGCGCGGTGTTGCGCGGCACGAAGGTACGGACCGGCTCGTCTCTATCCCCGCGCACCCGCATGATCGTGTACCCGCCCGTCGCCTGCACACCCGGCGCCAGCTGACCTCCGAATTCCAGCTCGACGCCCTGCGATGTCGCGTCGACTCCGCGGTAGATGGTGCGCAACAGCACCGGATCCAAGCCCGCGGCCTCCGCGGTATTCTTCTGCCGCGCCTGGAAGATCGCGGCACTGGCGTTCAGCCGGCCACCCAGCCATTCGCCCTTCACGCCCGCTTCGATCGTGTCGCCTTCGATCGGCGCGAGCAGCCGGTTGTCGGCATCGAACTGGGTCTGCGGATTGAAGATCGTGGCGAAACTCGCATAGCCGCTGATCGTGGACGACAGGTCCAGCGTGGCGCCGACGAACGGCAGAAACTTCGTCCGGTCATAATCGGTCGGGGTGTTATAGGATGTGCCCTCGCTGAACGCGCGGGTATAATTGCCGCCGACCATGATCTTCAGGCGGTCGGCCGGATTGATCCGCACCAGGCCATAACCGGTCTCGCGGCGGGTATGGGTCGACAGGCTGGGCGTGTACGGCGTCGGAAAGTTTGGCAACGGGAAACTGCCGTCGAATGCGGTGGTCAGCGTCAGGGGCAATCCGATGGTGGCGGTCTCATAGCTTGAATCCTGCCGATATTGCTGCGCGCTGCGGTTGACGCCCAGCATCACGTCATGGTCGCGGCCGAACAGCGCCACGGTCCCGGCGACATGGGCATCGACGGTCAGGTTGCGGCCCTCGCCCCGGAATGCGCCGGGATAACTGAAGATGCCGCCGCCGGTGATCCTGTCCGGATTGCCATAGACATAGAAATTGCGGTCATTCTCGCTGTTCGCGCGGCGCACCGCACTGATCTTGGCGGTCCAGCCATTCCCGAACCGGTGCGTGATGTCGCCGAAGATCTGGCGGTCCACCACGTTCCAGCCGGCCCAGTCCGGCCCGGTGTTGGTCGACCGCGCCAGCGGAATCCGCGTGCCGTCGGTATAGTATAGCGGCAGCGCGCCCCACATCGCGCCGCGGGTCTGGTGATCCTGATGCCCATAACCGCCGCTGACCACCGTATTCGCCCCGACATCGGCCTCGACGATGCCATAGCCGGTCCAGCGGCGCAGATGGTAGCGATCGAGATAGCTGTCGGTGTCGAGCAACGCCCCGACCGCGCGGGCCCGGATGCTGCCATCCTTGTTCAACGGCATGCTGACATCACCGTCCAGACGGACATGGTCGAACGATCCATATTGCGCGCTGAACGACGCGTTCGGGGTCAGGCTCGGACGCTTGCGGATGAAATTGACGACCGCCGATGGATTGCCGGTCGACGACAACAGCCCCGGCGCACCGCGCAGCACCTCGATCCGGTCATAGATTGCGGTGTCGATCGAACCGGTCTGCACCGCGAATGCGAACGGCAGGCCGATGCCGTCGATCTGGAATGTCTGGATGTCGAACCCGCGCGCGGAATAATAAAAGCGGTCGGTCTCCTGCGCCTGGACGGTGATGCCGGGCACCGTCGCCAGCAGCGCGTTGACATCGTTGAGTTGAAAATCCTGGATCTGCGCGCGCGTGACGACGCTGACCGATTGCGGCGTTTCACGCTGGCTCAGCGCAAACCGCGTGGCCGTGCTCTGCGCCTTCACCCCATAATCATCCGTGCCTTCGGTCCGCTGCCCGGTCACGACGATCTCGTCGCGCGCAGAGGCAGCCGGATTCTCGTCCCCGACGGCGGCGACCGCCGATACGGCGAGCAGGGCAAGGGCAAAGGTCATGAGCGTGCGGTCCTCCAGCGGGCGTCCGCACTCCTTATCGCCTGCAACCGCTATTGCAAGTGATTATCACTATCGTTCGCTGTGGGGAGCGCGTCGGCAGTCCCGATTGTGCGCTTTCCAACGCCGCGACCCGTCATGCCGGCCTCGGCCTCCCGTCGATCGGCAAGGCTCAGGTCGCCCTTGCGGCCTACGTCCAAAGCGCCAAGGCGTCTTCGTCGATCGGCGCGACATGGGTCGGCCCATCGCCGAACCGCACTTCCGCCCGGGATCGTGTCAGCGACGGCCACATCACCGCCCCATGATGATCGGGGGAGCCATGAATGATGAAAGCGGCCCAGCGATCATGCATTTCCGTCGCCAGCGCCTGATTGGCCGGTGTCGGCAACTGCCCGAAAGCACGCCCGATCGGGGTGTCCAGCCGCCCCCAGGCATATCCCATCTCTGCGACATGGCTTGCCCAACCCGCAAATGGCCCGCTCTCCGCTGTGCGGTCGAACCGATAGACATAGGTCGGCGCAGCGCCGACCGCCGCATGCGCGAACGCGATCTGCATGGACGACCGCCAATATTCCTCGGCGGTCAGGAACTGGACGCGCAACTGGATCGGCGACAGGTCCGGGTACCGTGCGCGATAGCGATCGAACACCGGCGCCGCGATCGCCAGATCAATGTTGCTGAGTTCGGACTGCGCCAGTGGCTGGCCAATCCGCTTCCGGTCGAGAAACACGATTGCCTCATCCCGGTTGGTGCCGATCAACAAACCGACGCCGGCGGCCGCTCGCGCCTGCATGGCGGCCAACGGTGGTCGTGGGAGGAAATCGTCCCCGATCATCGCACGGAATGGGAACGGCCGCCCATATCCGGCGGCGAGATCGGCCTGAAGCGCCAGAATGTCGGCGGTAGACAGCGTGCGGAGCGCCTCGGCAGGCTGCCCGCGCCGTTCCAGCCATGTGCCCGCCATGCGCCCCAGCGCCGTCGCCCGCGGCACGTCGCAGAGCGTTTCACCCCCGCTTTCCACGATGGCGCGCTTGAACAACCCGCGTGCCGATGGTGCCGCCATCAGCGAGACGACATTCTTGCCGCCCGCGGACTCACCGCCCAGCGTCACGCGGGCCGGGTCGCCGCCAAAGGCAGCGATATTGGCTTGCACCCACCGCAGCGCCGCAACGATATCCTTCAGGCCGTTGTTGCCACTGCCGCGCCATGCGCGCCCCAGCACTGCGCCCAGCTCCAGAAAGCCCAGTGCGCCGACGCGGTAACCCACCGTCACGCACACGATCCCCTTCCTGGCGAAGGTACCGGTGTCGAACGGCGCCTGCGACGCGGCACCGGACTCGTTGCCGCCTCCGTGCACCCAGACATACACCGGGTGCGGCCCGGGTGCATCGGGCGCGAATATGTTCAGGTACAGACAATCCTCGGACCGTTCGGCGGTACCGAAATACTCCTCGGGCGACGCGACATAGGCGGGGTCGGGCTGGATGGGTGCAGGCGCCCAGGCGCTCCCGTCGCGCACACCCGACCAGGATCGTGCCGGCTGTGGTGCCCGGAACCGGTTCGGCCCGATCGGCGGCGCGGCATAGGGAATGGCCTTGAACGCGACCACGCCCTGCTGCGCCCGGCCCCGGATACGACCCTGCCGCAACGCTAGCGTGCCATCGGCATCCCATGTCGCGCCCGGGACAGCACCCGCTCGCCCGCTCGCTGCCAACGCCGCACCACCGATCAGCAGCGCGCGTCGGTCGACGAACGGGCCGGCGCTCATACCGCGTTGCCGCGCGCGATCGTGGCGAGGACAGCGGCGCTTGGCTTCGGCGTGCGGCGGAAGGTCGTGCGATCGACGCTGCACAATCCGAACTTGGGCCCGTAACCGAACACCCACTCGAAATTATCGAGCAAGGACCAGTGAATGTAGCCCAGCACCGGCACACCGGCGGCCATTGCTGCCTTCAAGTCCGCCAATGCCGCAGGAATGAACGCCGCGCGCTGTCGGTCGTCGTCGGTGCCGATGCCATGCTCGGTCACCAGCACCGGCACCCTGGCCCGTTCCCAGGCGTAGCGCGCCGCACCGGCCAGCGACGCAGGATAGATTTCCGTGCCGCGCGTGCTCTTGGGCGCGTCGGCGGGTGGCGGCAGATCGCCCTTGTCGCCGACCCGCTGCCGTTCGTAATTCTGCACGCCGACGAAATCGTCATGCTGCGCGAGGCTCAGCCAGTCATCATAGCAATAGGCGCGTTTCTCATCCCGTCGGCTGCTGGGACCGGCGGGCTGATCGTCCTCGATCGCCAGGCTCACGCCGACCGGCAGGTCGCGCCGTACCGCCTTGATCGCGGCCTTGGCGGCCGTGTGCGCCTTCATCAGAATGGGCTGGATGACCTTGGTCTGCGCCGGGCTTTCGACGAACATCGCCACGAAATTCGTGCCGCCATACGCCTTCGCAGCGGCGGCCCGCACCGCATCCGCGTCGCCAAAGGCCTGCGGCGGCAGCTTCCACCGCAACAGCGGCATCAGGTTCGGCTCGTTGAGCGTCACGACCGCATGGATACCCGCCGCCATGTGGCGCGCGACCCGGTCCGCAAATCGCGCGAACAGCAGCGGAGCGTCGGCATTGGTCCAACCACCCTTCAACGCGAACCAGCGCGGGCAGGTGAAATGATTGAGCGTCACGACGGGCTTCAGTCCACGGGCACGGCACCCGTCGATCATCGCCTTGTAGTGATCGAGCATGGCAAGTGAAAATTCGTTCTCCGCCGGCTCGATCCGCGCCCATTCGAGCGAGAAGCGATAGCTGTTCAGACCGAGGGAGCGGACAATGTCCAGGTCGAGCGGCCAACGATGAAAGCTGTCGCATGCATCGCCCGAGGACTCGGCAAAAGGGGATGGCTTGACATGCTCGATCGCCCAAACGTCCGAATTGACGTTGTTGCCTTCGACCTGGTGGGCGGCGGTCGCTGCTCCCCACAGGAATCCGGCGGGAAACGTCTTGGCTTTCGACGGGCGCGCGATCCGCTGTGCCGCCACCGGGGCCGCAGCCGCGATCGACGCCAGCGCGCCCGCCTTCAACACCACCCGGCGCCCGGCGTTCGAAAGATCTGAAAATTTCGGCATCATCAAAATCCAAATCGCAATGCGGTACCGATCGTCCGCACGGAATCGAGGTTGAACGTCTGCAGGTTGGTCAGCTTGTTGGGCGTGGACGTTGCGTCGCCGGCATCCGTGCTCAACGACGTCGGGACGAACCGGTTCGTGCAATTCTTGCAGAATAGCGAGAAGCGCAGATTGTCGCCCACCCGTACGCCCGCGGTCATGCCGAACAGATCGATCGCGCCAAGCCCCGTCGCTGGCGACCGGTTTATGGCATAGTTGATGCTCGACCGGTGGTACCAATCGCCGCCGATGAACGGGACGACGTCGCCGCTGACCGGCAGGTCATAGCCGATCTGCACCGTGGAGGTAAATTTGGGCGATACGGGCAGGGTCAGGCCGGCGGCATCGAACACCCGGACCGTGGCGGAACACCCCCTGGTCGCCTGGGTCGGATAGCATTGCGCCCCGGGAAAGCTGGAGAATTTCGACGACAGCAGCGCGCCGCTCGCATTGATCGCCAGGCCTTCGATCGGCCGCAGCCCGATGGTCGTTTCGATGCCGCGGGATCGTACCTTCGCCGCGTTCTGCACGATGAAGGACTGAGACACGATGTCGAACGACTGGACCTGGAAATCGCTGAACTTGGTCGTGAACAGCGACACGTTCACCGTCAGCCGCCGATCGAGGAAGCTCGACTTCACGCCGAACTCTCCGGTGTTCGAGATTTCCGGCCGCACGACCAGCGAGGCGGCCGCATTTGGCGCCTGATCGTTGAAACCGGGGCCCTTGTAGCCGCGGCCGTAGAAGCCGTACGCCATGATTGCGGGTGTCGCCTGATATTGCGCACCCAGCTTCCAGCTGAAATTCGTGTTCGCATAATCCTGGACGATCCGCACACTCGGGCCGCCAAGCGGGACGAAATAGCGAAACCGCCCCTGGGTCAGGTCGATGTCGATCGTGTCACGGGTCACGCGACCACCGGCGATCAGCTTCAGCGCGTCGGTCAGGGCATAGGTCAGCTGACCAAATCCGGCCAGGCTCTCCGTATCCAGCGTGTAGACGCGGTCGCTGCCGAGGAACAACGCGTTGCTGACGGAACAGGTCGGTGGCCGGGCGCCGGCCACCGCAGTCGCCCCGACGCAGAACGGAAAGCCCCGCGCGACGAAGGTCGGCAGATAATTATTGCCGCCCAGGGCGGTGTCATAATCCAGCGTCGACTTGAACGCATAGAGCCCGACCTGGCCCGTCAGCCGGTTGCCCGCGGGCAAGGCGACGCGCAACTCGTCCGAATATTGATCATAACGACCGACGGCGCGGTTCAGGCTGGCGGCATTCTGCGCCGTCCCGTCAATGTCGAGCTGCTGGCTCTGCCCGTAATAGCGCCACGCCGCCAGGTTGCTGATCTCGATGCCGGAATCAAGCGTATGGGTGACGGAGACCTGCGCACCGCCAGTATCGATGTCGCGATAATATCCGCCTTCGCCCGCGAACAGGAAGTTCGCTGGACTGGCCGTGATGCCGACGGCAGTCAGCGGCGCCAGATTGTTGCTGCCGGTCGCGAGCCGGCGATAGCTCGGGTTGAACAACCCACCGGTACCGGTCAGCTTGTTATAGTCGCCGATGGCATAGATCGACCATGCGTCGTTGGGCTCGATCAGCAGCTTGCCCTTGACCTGATAGGATCTCCGGTTGATGTCGTCGCGAACGCCCGCCGGAACCGTACCGACGAAGCTGATCGGCGGCTCTTCATACCCATAGAGCGCGTTGATCCGCAGCGCGGCGATGCTGCCCAGCGGGATGTTCAGCGTCTGCCGACCGATCAGGCCGGGCGCGATGCGATCCGCGCCCGGCGTCTCGCGGGACGAGAGTTCGACCTCGCTGACCGACGAGAATTGCCCCAGCTTGGGCCGTGCGGTCACAATGTTGAGAAGACCGGCGGACGCGTTCTTGCCGAACAGCAGGCCTTGCGGCCCGTTCAGCACCTCCACCCGCTCCAGATCCATGAACTTGGCCGAATTCAGGATCGGCCGCGCGTAGTTGACGTCGTCGATGGCCAGCGCGACGCTGGAGTCGATCGTACCCGAAAACGAGATCGTGCCGACCCCGCGCACCGCGAACGTGGAATCCCCGCCGATCTGCAGCGTGGGCGCCGCGCGGGTCAGCTGCGTGAGATCGTTGATCTGTTGCGCCCGCAACGTGTCGGCGGTGACTGCGGTCAGGCTGACCGGCACCCGCTGGATGCTCTCGCTCCGCCGCTGGGCCGTGACCACGATGTCGGCGGACCCCGCATCGGCCGTTGTGTCGGCAAGGGCCGGATCGGGCGCGCGCTCCTGCGCGTGCGTCACGGCCGCCATCGCCATCATCCCGGCGCCTGCCAGCAATTTCCAGAGTCGCATGATTTCCCCTCCCTACCGTTTTTTTCCTTTTGGCACGATTTTTACATGCGTTCAAGAACGCATGTAAGTTTTGGATGTTTGCGGGCGGAGCGGATTATGCGATCTGGCAGCGGTCGCAGACCGAGGGAGACGATCGATTACACGGCGGACGCAGCTGGAGCGCACCACCAAAACCCGTCTGGCGCTGATCGACGCGACGATCGATGTCGTGAACGCCCGCGGCTATAATGGGGCGAGCACGGCGCTGATCGCCGAGCGTGCCGGCGTCAGCCGCGGCGCGATCCTGCACCATTTCGGCACGCGCGCGGCCTTGATGGCGGAAGTGATCGTGACGGTCTATCGGCGGGAAAACGCACAATATCACGAAACCGTGTCCAGTGGCCGGTCGGGCCAGCGGATTGCCGACTGGCCCACGATCCTGTGGGACGTGCTCAGCCAGCCGTCGGGGATGGCGGTCCTCGAAATCCTTCAGGCGACGTATAGCGATCCGGAGCTCGCAAATGACGTCGTCGCGATGCAGGCAGTGGTGGAAAACGAGGCTCTTGCCGCCATGCGGAGCAATCTGGGTGGGAATCAGGAGGAAGCACGGGCCTTGATGCGGCTGATGGTCTGGTCGGTTCGCGGACTGTCGATCGCCAATCGGCTGATGCCGGATCGCGACGCCACCCGCGCGGCCATCACTCTGCTCGCGCGTCTGCTCCACCAATCAACGCCGTCCGGGCGGATCGACGATCTGCATTCCGATCCGGTTTGACGAACGTCACACACCCGCACGACGCGGCGATGGTTCACCGCGCGACCCGGCAACATGGCGCGCTCCTTGGCGGAACCGCAACGCCCGGCTCAATGCCCCGGCATCGGCCGATCGATCGCCTTCTCCGCGCCGCCCCGCCACTTCGCGACCAGCGCGACCGGTACCGGCGGCGCCCTGTTGCCCCAGCTTGATCGCACGAACGACGCCACCGCGGCGATCTGCGCATCGTCCAGTCCGTCGCGGAACGTCGGCATCCCGCCTCGGCCGTTCAGCAACAGCTGCGCGACCTTGGCTGGATCGCCCGTCACGAACTTGTTGCGCGCCAGCGCGGGAAAGGCGCCCGGTATGCCCTGCCCCGCCGGCTGATGACAGGCGGCGCAATTCTGGGCGAAGATCTGCTGCCCGGACGTGACCGGCGCCGCCGCGGCGCCGGGCGCTTGCGCCAGCAGCAACGCCGCGGTGGCCAGCATGGCCGTCCCGGCCGCAACATGTCGGATCATGGAAGCCTCCTTTCGGATCGCACGATCGCGATCATGACGCGGACGCCTGCTTGTGCAGCGCATCGATCTGCATCCAGGCGGATTCGATCCCGCCCGCCTGCCAGCCACCCAGATGGCTCAGATGTTCGCCCGCCAGGTAGATACGCCGGTCCGGCCGCAACAGCACCGGATAGTCGCGGGCCCGCGCCGCTTCGTTCCAGACCGCCCAGCCACCCAGATTATATTGCACCCGGTGCCACGCGACGGAAAAGGCGCTCTCGAAACTTTCGGCATATTCCGGAAAGATCTTCTGCCCGAAATCGACCGCGAACTTGGCCCGATCGGCGGGCGACAGCGCGCTGACCTTGGCCGCCGATCCGATGAAGTTGTAATAACCGAGCAGCACGCCCTTCTGCCCCAGCCATCCCGTCGACGGCAGCGAGATGCTGCCAATATCGGGATCGTCGGTGTAGACATGCCCGCCATAGATCCAGTGCTTCTCTTCCCAGAAACGCTGCTTCATCTGCAACCCGATCTTGCCGACCGGGGCATAGGCGACGCCTTCCATCGCGGTCTTGTGCGCGGGCGACAGGCCGTGATCGATCATCTTCAGCACGGACAGCGGGATCGTGCAGATGCACCAATCGCCCTTGACGACGCTGCGCTGGCCCTTGGCATCGACGACACTGACGGACACGCCCTTGTCATTCTGCCGGATCTTCTCGACCACGGTCGCATACCGGATCTTGTCGCCGACATGACGGACGAAGCCGGCCGGCAGCATCGCCATCCCGCCCTTCGGCTGGAACATCGTCCGCTGCTGGTCCCACTCCGAAACCGACGCCAGCACGCGCCAGGCCTCGGAATGCAGCACGTCGGTAAAGGCATAGGGCTTGGTCGGCTCCCCCGCGACCAGCCCGGCGCCGGGCTTCACGATCCAGCCACGGCTCTCGCTGCCGCCATAGCGATGGTCGGCGCCCTCCAGATACCCCTCGCTTTTCAGATAGGCGAGGAACAGGTCGCGGTCCGCGGCGGTGAACTGCTGGTCCAGCGCGCCCGACTGCACCGTCTTGGCCAGGATCTCCGCGGCATGGCCGCGCGCATCCGACGCGATCTCGCGCTTGCGCACGGGACGATTGGCAAGCGGTCCGCTGCCCTTGGTGAAAAAGGCGTAGCTGTTTTCATTGTCGTTGTTAAACAGCTCGACGTCGACGCCGAACTCCTTGATGTAATGCAGCGTCGATCGCTGATGGAACGGGATCCGCCACGGGCCATGGTTGATATACAGCCCCTCGTCGAACGTGCAGGTCTGCGTCTCCCCGCCCAGTTCGGTCAGTTGGAAGCCCTTGCGCGCGGTCTGCGATCGGCCGCCGGCAAAGCCCCGCGCTTCGATCACGGTCACGTCATAGCCCGCCTTGCCAAGTTCATAGGCGGAGGTCAGCCCCGCGACGCCGGCACCCAGGATGATGACGGAACGGCCGGCGCCGCCCCCGGCCAAGGGCGGCGGCGCGGTCGCGGCGGACGCCAGGTCCATGCCGAACGCCTCCATGCCCGTCATCAGCAACGACGTCCCGCCGATCGCCGCCAGTCCTTCCAGGAAGGATCGTCGTGTCATCACCATGGCTGTGGCCGCCTGTTCCGGAAGGATGGGAAGATACGGATCATTGCGGCGCCTTCACCGCAATCGCCTCGATTTCGATCAGGTACATCGGCCCCGCCAGCGCCGCGACCTGCACCGTCGATCGGGCGACCAGATTGGGCTGCTCCGGGGTTCCGAAAAACTGTTTGTACCCGTCGTTGAAGCCGGCAAAATCCATCTTGCCGCCCAGCTTCGCATCGCCGGCGACGAACACGGTCAGTTTCACGACATCGCCCATCGCATAGCCATGCGCCTTCAGGATGGTCTCGATCCGCTTGAACGTCGAAACCGTCTGGGTCTTCGTGTCCCCATAATCGGCGATCGTGGTCGCGGGGCGCGACGGATCGATCGGGCTGGCCAGCTGCCCGCTCAGGATCAGGGTCTCGCTTCCCGCCGGTACCGTCACGCCTTGCAGGATGATGGCATCGGGCGCGCCCTTGTGCCGCACCAACGGTGCGGCCACGGCGGGGGCGGCTGCCGCAACGGCCGCCGCCAGGATCAAGAGCTTCGATTTTGAATGAACCCTCATAATGCTCCCCTATATTTACGCGTCGTATATCTTGTTATCAATCAGAAGTCGAAATTGATCCGGGCATAATAATAGCCGCCGTTGATGCCGTAAGGACTGAACGTCAGCGGCGCATCGATGACGTTCCCGCCGTTGATCAGCGAGAAATTGGTCGTACCGGGGACCAGCCCGACCGTCGGCGGGCGCTTGTTGAACACATTGTTCGCACCCAGCGAAAATTCGAATGAATCGGTCAGCTTGTAGTTCAGCTCGATGTCGCCTATAAACGCGGTGTTGATTTTCTGCAGATAGTAATCGGCGCCGTTGGGCGTGGTATAGGCCGAACTCTTGCCATAGACCGTCCCGCGCAACGTCGCGGACAGACGATCGAGCGTGTAGAAGGCCGATGCCACTACCTTCACGCGTGGCGACGCGCTTTCCAGGTTGGATCGTGCTTCCAGATCGAACAGGTCCACGGGGTTCGGCGCCCGGACCGAGGGATTGCTGACCAGCGTCGGCGTCAGCTGCGCGGGCGCGACGCCCAATTTGGTAATCTTGGTCTTGTTGTAATTGGCCGCGATCGTCCAGTTGACCTGCCCGGCATCGCCAAAGTCCGTCGCCAGGCTCGCGACCAGATCGATCCCGCGCGTCCGCGTGTCGGCGCCGTTGGTGAAGATGTTGATCCCGGTCTGATCGACGGTGGGGTCCAGGACATTGCCGTTGGCGATGATCGCCGCCGTCACGCCGGGGAAGTTGACCGAATATTCCTGCCCCCCGATCGTGACCGTGCCGCCACCGCCGCCAAACAGGGATCCGGTGCCCAGGATGCGGTTCCGGATCTTCACCTGATACGCGTCGATCGTGAACGTCAGCCGCGACATCGGCCGGATGACCGTCCCCAGGCTGAAATTCGTCGATTTCTCGGGCTTCAGATTGCTGAAGCCGAGCAACTTCGCCGCCGCGGAATTGGCGGGCAACTGCACGAAGGCCGATGTCGGCGACACGTTGGTGGCGGAATAGAAGCTTTCGGCCAGCGTCGGCGCGCGGAAACCGGTGGCGGCGGTCCCGCGCAACGAGAACATGTCCGAGAAGTCGTAGCGCCCGGTCCCCTTGAAATTGGTCGTGCCGCCGAAGTCCGAATAATGTTCGTACCGCATCGCGCCGTCCAGCTTCAAACCGTCGACCGGCTGCGCCGCAATGTCCAGATAGACGGCTTCGTTGTTGCGCGTGTTGCGGCCCGCGTCCGATGGACGGAACCCGGGATAGGATTGCGCGCCTTCCTTGTAGATCGACCCGGGATCGCCCGATCCGATTTCATACGCGTTCTTGCGATGCTCATATCCGAACGCCACGTTCAGCGGCGCGGCCATCCCCAGTTCGAACTCGCGGCTGAAATCCGCGTTGATGGTCCACTCGCTCGCCTTGAAATACCCGTCATAGAAGTCGGTCGGCGTGAACCCGGTATCGGCGTAGAGCGAGGCGTTGGCGGAATCCACGGTATAGATCAGGTTCTTGTCGACACCGTAGGTGTTGCTCAGGTCGAACCGGAAGCCCGCGATTTCGCCCTTCACGCCGCCCGTAACGCCGAAATCATCCTCACGGATCTTTTCGCGCGGGCTGAACCCGTTGACCGGGCTGTCGCCCTGCGGATCAAAATAGGTGGTGACGCCACCCACGGTCCGCGACACCCGGGTCGGCACGCGAAGGTTCTCATAGGCGGACGCGATCCGCCGGCCATAGGTGCCGAAACTGTAAAGCTGGACGGCGCCCAGGTCATAGCCGGCATTATATTGCGCCGTAGTGAGCCGGGATTCGGCATCGCCGTTGATCTTGTTGACATAGGGGAAACCCGGAATGCCGGGATAAAGCTGGCGCTGGATCGCGCTCAGCCCGCTGGCCAGGTTCCCACCGGCATCGGTGACGCGCCGGTCGAGCCCGCCGATCTGCGTGAAGTCGTGATAGCGGTGGAACAGGGTCAGGTTAACGAACCCCGCGTCCCCGATCTTCGTCGCCAGATGCGCGGTTCCGGCATAGGTGCCGCCACCGACCTTGTAATGCTTGCCGGCGGTCACGTTACCGCTGAAATCGTCCGAATCGTCCTTCAGCAGGATGTTGATGACGCCGGCGATCGCATCCGATCCATATTGCGCCGCTGCGCCGTCCTCCAGGACCTCGATCCGCTTGATCGATCCCGGCGCGATCATGTCGAGATCGGCCGTCGCCGCACCCTGATAGGGGCCACCCAGGACGGCCAGATTGGCCGTGCCGTGCCGCCGCTTGCCATTGACCAGGACCAGCGTGTGGTTGGGGCTCAGACCGCGCAATCGCGCCGAAAGCGTCAGGTTCGCCGTATCGCCGCCAAAGGCCTGCGCGGTAAAGGACGGCACCAGCTGCGTCAGGACCTGGTTCAGATTGGGCTGACCGACATGGCTGAGGGCTTCGGCGCTCAACACCTTGATCGGCGTGGCGCTCTCGGCCGCGGTGATCCCCAGCGCCCGCGTCCCCGTGACGATGACCTCATTGTCCTCCGACAGGCCGGCCGCAGATCCGGGTGCCATCGCCGCATCGGGCATCATGTCGGCCGCTGCATATTGTTCGGGTACGGCCTGTGCGGAAACCCCCGTCGCCGCGCACAGCATCGATGCGATCAATGCAGATCGTGAAATATCGCGTGCAGATTGAACCATGAAGACCCCCTATATCTGGTTAGCCCAGCAGGATCCTCTCCAGGATTATGTTCTTGTTTGTAGTTTCATAGTAAAGCCACACACGATATGAGACAGCGATATAAATCTACAGGACAAAGCAGGCATCTTGCGTCGAAAATAAGCCGCAGACCGCGGCCTTTTCCGACTTCATGCTCTTCTTTGATTTAATCCCTGTAGGTGCATTCTTCCGCAATTAAAATTGAAACACAAGAGGGTGATCGATCATTTTTGAAAGATTTGTTGAAAGATGATCGGATCGGACATTCATCTGTATGCCCGCGATCACAGCAACTTGGCGCCGGTGGCACGCATCGGACCAAGCCGGCGGCCGCACATCCCGGCCCACACCGGGGTCGGCTGACCATCCTGCTACAGCGAACCGGATCACCGGACATAGCCAAACGATACCCACCGACTGGCCGTGCACCACCGTCGCCGCGAACAGCATCAGCGCCGGCACGCTCGCCCCCCGCACCATGGTCTCGACCGTCGTCATGTCCGGCCCCCGATCTCAGAACTGAACCGGACACCAGCTTCGGTGCGAACACGCTGCACCGCAACAGATTGTCACTCAAACCGCGGAAACGGACATCAATATTCTATTGCTGTCACTTTTTCGCAACAAAGCGCATGTCTGTGCGGCTCACCCGGAACCCTGCGGACCGGAGCGGTCATGTCCCACCGAGTGGTGTAGCTTTGGCGGCGTAGCCGCATCGATGTCCGGGCAAGCCGGTATCGATTAGGCGGCCATGGGCGGCAGCGTGACGGCGGGATCATCGCTCAACTGCGCGACGCTTTCCAGCGTCATGTAACGTCCTCGCTGGACTGCCCATTCGTCGTTCTGCTTGAGCAGGAGCGCGCCGACGAGGCGGGTGATGGCATCTTCGTTGGGGAAGATGCCGACGACGCG
>NZ_DASVTO010000003.1:0-37535 GCF_036387535.1 Sphingomonas sp. | reverse complement strand
CGCCTGGAACATCACGAAGAGCAGCGCCGCCAGGATGATCGGACCCATGATCGGGTGGAGCGCGACCGCATCGAGCCGATGCGTGAGCTTGCGCGCGCGCGGTTCCTCGACGGTCGCGGTGGCGGCGATCGCGCGCGCGTGGCGCTGCACCCGGTGGTCGGGCCGATCCTGCTGGCCGCGATTCTGTTCGTGATGTTCCAGGCGGTGTTCGCCTGGTCAGAGGCGCCGATCGGGTGGATCGAAGCCGGTTTCACGATGGCGCAGGAGGCGGTGGGCGCGGTGTTGCCGCCCGGCGTGGTGCGATCGTTGCTGGTGGACGGGGTGATCGCCGGGGTGGGATCGGTGATCGTGTTCCTGCCGCAGATCCTGATCCTGTTCCTGTTCATCCTGCTGCTGGAGGCATCGGGCTACATGGTCCGCGCCGCGTTCCTGATGGACCGGTTGATGGCGGGCGTCGGACTGTCGGGGCGGACATTCATCCCGCTGCTGTCGTCCTTTGCGTGCGCAATCCCGGGGATCATGGCCACGCGCACGATCGATGATCCGAAAGACCGGCTGACCACCATCCTGATCGCGCCGCTCATGACCTGTTCGGCGCGGCTGCCGGTTTATGCGGTGATCATCGGCGCGTTCATCCCCGCGCGCGATGTCGGGCCGGGAATCGGGTTGCAGGGGCTGGTGCTGTTCGGGCTGTACGTGACCGGGATCGTCGCGGCGATGCTGGCGGCGTATGTCATCCGCCGGACGATCGCGCGCGGTGAAAGCGCGGGTTTCATGATGGAAATGCCACGGTACCAGATGCCGGTTCTGCGGGACATCGCGATCGGGCTGACGCAGCGCGCCTGGATCTTCCTGCGCCGCGCCGGCACGCTGATCCTGTTCGCGACGCTGCTGCTCTGGGCCTTGCTGACCTTCCCCCAGGCGCCGTCGGGGCAGGACCAGGTGCGCTATTCCGCCGCCGGCCGGATCGCGACCGGGCTGGAGGTGATCGTGAAGCCGATCGGTTTCAATCACGAAATCGCGCTGGCGATCATTCCGGCGATGGCCGCGCGCGAGGTGGCGGTGTCGGCGCTGGCGACGGTCTATGCCATCGAAGGCGCCGACGAGGTCCAGACCGAACGCTCGCTGGTCGGACGGTTGCGGGGACGCTGGCCGTTGCCGACCGCGCTCGCCTTCCTGATGTGGTTCGTGTTCGCGCCGCAATGCCTGTCGACCATCGCGGTGATCCGGCGCGAGACGAACGGCTGGACATGGCCGCTGTTCAGCCTGGGGTATTTGTTCGCTCTGGCCTACCTTGCGGCCGGGGCGACTTTCTGGTTAGCCACGGCGCTCGGATTATAGGAGCAGCCGCATGGCAGGCGTCAACAAGGTCATCATCGTCGGCAATCTGGGCGCGGATCCGGTGTCCAAGAGCTTTCAGAATGGCGGCAAGGTCGTGAACCTGCGCATCGCCACGTCCGACACCTGGAAGGACAAGGCCACTGGCGAGCGCAAGGAAAAGACCGAATGGCATTCGGTCGCGATCTTCTCCGAGCCGCTCGGTCGCGTCGCCGAACAATATCTGCGCAAGGGATCCAAGGTCTATATCGAAGGCAAGCTGGCGACGCGAAAGTGGCAGGACCAGCAGGGCAATGACCGCTATTCGACCGAGATCGTGCTGCAGGGTTTCGACGGCCAGCTGGTGATGCTGGACGGCCGCGGCGAAGGTGGCGGTGGCGGCGGTGCTGGCGCGCGCGGCGGATCCGGCGGTGGCGACGATTGGGGCGCGGGCGGCGGCGGTTACAATGATGGCGGCTTCGGCGGCGGCTCCGCACGGGGCGGCACCTCGTCCGGCGGCGGATCGCGCGCGTCCAGCGCGTTCGACAGTGATCTGGACGACGACGTGCCGTTCTGAGGCTCGTCCCGGCCGATTCAGATTCGTTCGGCCTGCGCGACCGCATCGGCGGCGCGCAGGGCAGCCAGGATCCGCATGATATGCTGACGATCGCGCACCTCGATCGCGAGGTGGAAGGTATGAAAGCTGGCATCGCGGTGGAACAGCGCCAGGTTGATGATGTTGGCGCCCTGCGCGCCCAGGATGCTGGACATCGCGCCCAGCGAACCGGGTTCGTTCTTCACGATCACGGATAGCCTGGCGGTCCCGCCGTCGGACCCGTCGCCCCAGGCGAGATCGACCCAATCGGCATCGATGCCGTCGGCCAGCTCCGGACAGTCGATGGCGTGCACCTCCACCGCCGCGTCCGGCCGGCGCAGGCCGACGATCCGGTCGCCGGGCACCGGATGGCAGCACGGCGCCAGCTTGAACGCGACACCGGGCGTCAGGCCCTTGATCGAGATCGCTTCGCGCTGCGGCCGGACCACCGCCACGTCGCCCCCGCCGGCGCCGGGCATCAGCGCCTCCATCACCTGCGCATCGGTCAGGTGCTTGCGCGCGATCGCCTGCATCAAGGCGTCGCCATCGGGCAGCTGGAGCCGTTTTACGGCGTGGTTGAGCGCCTCGCTGCCAAGCTGGGCAGGCAGCCGCTTGACGATCTCGTCATAGAATTTGCGGCCCAGCGCGACCGTCTCGTCGCGTTCCTTGTGGCGCACGAACCGGCGGATCGCGGCGCGGGCCTTGCCGGTGGTGACGAACGTCATCCAGGCGGGCTCGGGTTCCTGCGCCTTGGACCGAAGGATCTGGACCTGATCGCCATTTTCGATCGGCGTGCGGAGCGGGACGACGCGGCCGTTGATCTTTGCGCCCACCGTCTGGTCGCCGAGATCGGTATGAAGCGCATAGGCGAAGTCGACCGGTGTCGCACCCTTGGGCAACTGGATGAGTTCGCCGGTGGGCGTGAAGGCGAAGATCCGGTCCTGGTACATCGCCATGCGCGTATGTTCGAGAACCTCCTCCGCACTGTCGGCATGATCGAGAATCTCGACCAGGTCGCGGATCCAGCTGACCTGCGCGTCCGCGCTGTTCTTCTGTTTGTAGGCCCAGTGGCTCGCCAGGCCGATCTCGGCCTCGTGATGCATCTCGACCGACCGGATCTGGACCTCGATCCGTGCCTTTTCCGAATGGATGACCGACGTGTGGAGCGAGCGGTAGCCGTTGCGCTTCGGTGTCGAGATATAATCCTTGAACCGTCCCGGCACCATCGGCCAGCGCTGGTGGATCAGCCCGAGCGTGCGGTAGCATTGCTCGACATCGGCGACGACGATCCGGAACGCCATGATGTCGGACAGCTGTTCGAAGCTGATGTGCCGCTCCGCCATCTTCCGCCAGATCGAATAGGGGTGCTTCTCCCGGCCGCTGACCTCGGCCTGGATGCCTTGCCGACCGAGCAGCGTCACGATTCCGGAGGATATCCGCGCGATCCGGTCGCCACCGCCGGATTGCAGCTGCGCCAGCCGCTTGGTGATCGACTCATACGCTTCGGGTTCGAGTTCGCGGAAGGCGAGCGTCTGCATCTCCTTCATGAATTCGTACATCCCGATCCGCTCGGCCAGCGGCGCGTAGATCTCCATCGTTTCGCGCGCGATGCGGCGGCGTTTTTCCGGCTTCGGAATGAAATGCAGCGTTCGCATATTGTGGAGCCGGTCGGCCAGCTTCACCAGCAGGACGCGGATATCGTCCGACATGGCGAGCAGGAACTTGCGGAGATTTTCCGCGGCGCGCTCATTCTCGGTCTGCGCCTCGATCTTCGACAATTTGGTGACGCCGTCGACCAGCCGCGCGACCGAAGGCCCGAACGCCTTTTCGATCTGATCATAGGTGGCGACCGTATCCTCGATCGTGTCGTGCAGGATTGCGGTAGCGATCGTCTCGTCGTCCAGCCGCAGGTCGGTCAGGATACCGGCCACTTCGATGGGGTGGCTGAAATAGGGATCACCGTTGGCGCGCTTCTGTGATCCGTGCGCCTGCATGGAAAAGACATAGGCGCGATTGAGCATCGCCTCGTCCGCCTGCGGATCGTAGTCCAGGACCCGATCGACCAGTTCATATTGCCTCAACACTGAACCATCATGTGGCGCGGTGGTGGCGGGATGCAACGGTAAAGCGCTGTGTCGACGATTTTAGGGTTGGCGGCGGCGGGTGGCGTGGTCGGCCTCACCCTCCCACGCGCAAGCGCGCGTGGGCCCCTCCCTCTCCCCTTGGGAGAGGGTAAGGAGCAGGATTACTCGTAATCGCCGCCGACATTCTGGTTGCGCGGCGGGGCGGCGGCGGTGAGGCGAAGCGCCTCGGCCGATTGGGACAGTGAACCCAGTTCGTCCACGGCGTCGTCATCATCCATCTGCACGCGCTGGAGACTCTGGACCATCGCTTCCTGAAGCTCGGTGGGATCGACGGTTTCCTCCGCAATCTCGCGCAGCGCGACGACCGGGTTCTTGTCGCGATCGCGATCCAGGGTCAGTTCGGCCCCGCCCGAAATCTGGCGCGCGCGCTGCGCTGCTGCCAGGACGAGATCGAAGCGATTGGGGATCTTGTCGACACAATCCTCGACAGTGACGCGCGCCATAATGTCGCTCCGCTAGATGTTTGAGCTGGTTGGAAGCCTTGGCCCCTAGCAGCCCATCACCGGAAACGCAAGGAAAGCGGTTGCGCAACCGGGACCGGCGCGCGACGTTCCGGGCCTGTGACGATTGCGATCGGGGAAGCATGACGACGACCGACACCGTCCCGTTCATCGTGGACGATCACCGGCTGACGCTGTTCGCCGAGGGCCCCGATCGCCTCACGGCGCTGATCGCGCTGATCGACGGGGCGGAGCGGACGCTGCGGCTGCTTTATTATATCTATGCCGATGACCAGTCCGGTCAGTGCGTGCGCGCCGCGCTATCGCGTGCGATCGCGCGCGGGGTGCGGGTGGCGATGATCGTCGACGGGTTCGGGGTGGCGGCCGGCGCCGGCTTTTTCCGCCCGCTGGTGGATGCCGGGGCCGATGTCTGCCGCTACGAACCCCGGTTCGGCCGCCGTTACCTGTTACGCAATCATCAGAAGCTGGCGCTGGCCGACGAAGCGCGGGTCATGATCGGCGGGTTCAACGTCGAGGATGATTATTTCGGCACGGTCGAGGCCGGCGCCTGGCGTGACCTGGGGTTGCTGGTGGACGGTGCGGCGGCCGCGCGGATCGCCCGCTATTTCGATGCGCTGATCGCATGGACGCACAGCGCGAAGCCGCGGATCCGCGATCTGCGGGCAATTCTGAAACAGCATAGCGAGATGCAGGTGCCAGGGCAGGTGCGTTGGTTGTTCGGTGGGCCGACGCGACGGTTGAGCCCCTGGGCGCTGGCGGTCAAATCGGACATGGCGCGGGCGCGGCGGCTGGATATGATCGCGGCCTATTTCGCACCCAATCCCGCGATGTTGCGGCGGATCGAACGCATTGTGCGTCGCGGTGGCCGGGCGACGGTGATGACCGCAGCGAAATCCGACAACGAGGCTACGGTCGCGGCGGCGCGGCATTGTTATGACCGGTTGCTGCGGCGCGGGGTGGCTGTGTTGGAATATGGCGTCACCAAGCTGCACAGCAAATTGTTCGTGATCGACGATGTGGTGCATATCGGATCGGCCAATTTCGACGTGCGCAGCCTTTATCTCAACCTGGAACTGATGCTGCGCATCGAGGATGCGGCCTTTGCCGACCATCTGCGAGGCTATTTTGCCGACGAGGCCAAGGGATGCCGGGTGATCGAAAAGGCCGATCATGCCAAGATCGGCTGGCTGCGGCGCGTGCAGTGGGGCCTTGCCTATTTCATCGTGGCGGTCGTTGACGCGAACGTCACCAGGCGGCTGAACTTCGGCATCGACGGACGATAAGGCGCCGCCGCGACCTCAATCCTTCCAGCCCCAATAGAGCTGTGCCGGTGGAATGTTGATCGGCTCGAAAGCATGGTCGATCCGCCGAAAATGCGGGATCAGGAAATCCTTCACCTTCGGATTGAACTGATACACCAGGAACGCGCCGCCGGGGCGAAGCGCGTCATGCGTTTCCGTCGCGATCTGCGGGCCGACGCCGGGCGGCAGCGTGGAAAAGGGCAGGCCGGACAGGATGTAATCGGCATGGCTGTGCCCATGATCGGCAATGATCCGGCGCACGTCGGCGGCCGAACCCAACACGGGACAGAATCGCGAATCGGTGATTCGGCGGCGCAGATAACCGATGAAATCGCGGTTGGTATCGATCGCGATCAGTTGCGCGTCCGGGGCCATGCGTTCCAGGATCGCGGGGCAGAAGGTACCGACCCCCGGGCCATATTCCACGAACAATTTCGTGTTCGCCCAATCGACGGGCTTCAGCATCCGCGCGATCAGCTTGTCCGACGAGGGGATGATCGAGCCGACCATCACCGGATGCTTCAGGAATTGCCGGAAGAACATTCCGAACGGGCCGGGATCGCGCCGTTTCAGCGTGGTGGCGAGGACCTGATCGGCAGACGATGAAGGCATGAAAACTCCGGAAGATCGCACCAAACAGTCTGCACCGTTCGCAAAAGCCATGACGAATAGCAAGCCGCAGCCATGGCGGGAACCATGACACGTCGGTAAGGAACGGCCATGAACGCGATAAGTGCCGGAACGGTCGCTGTAATCTTCATCAGCCAGCGGACGCCGCATGATCCCGCCGGCTATACCGCGGCGGCGGCGGAGATGGACGCCGCCGCGGCCGCAATGCCCGGCTATGCTGGCGCGGATTTCGCACGGGATCCGGACGGCTTCGGTATCACGGTCAGCTACTGGCGCGATCATGCTGCCGCCGCGGCGTGGCGCGACGATCCCCGCCACCGCGAAATCCAGGAACGGGGGCGTGCGCGGTGGTATGCGTCCTATGCCGTATACGTGGCCGACATCACGCGCGGCTATCGCTGGACGGACGCCATGTCCCGGATCGAGACGAAAAAAAAGGCCAGCCCGGAAGGCTGGCCTTGAGGCTTAGGAGAGGATGCCTGAAAGGCCCGTCGCTTTTGTCGCACCGCAGCAATTGCCGCAATTGCAGATTTGTGGAAAACGATTGCACAGGACGCAAGCGTCATAGCGAGAGGGAGGGGTCATGCGTCGATTGCCACCGCTGACGGCTGTCGAGGCATTCGTCCAGGTTGCCCGGCTGGGCTCGGTCAAGGCCGCGGCCGAGGAACTGGCCTTGTCCTCACCGGCACTCAGCCGCCGGGTACAGGCGTTGGAGCGCTTCGTCGGGCAGCCGCTGTTCGAACGGCGGCATCAGGCCATGCTGCTGAATGCAGCCGGCGAACGGTTGCTGGCCAGGATCGCACCCGCGATCGACGCGCTGGCGGAGGCGATCGACTCGACCACCGGCGCGCAGGACGCGATGCGATTGCGGCTGGGCGTGCTGCCGCTGTTCGCGTCGCAGAAGCTGATGGCGCGGTTGCCCGAACTGCGGGCCGCCTATCCGGATTTCCATGTCGATATCGATACCGCACCGCACCCGACGGCGCGGCTGGGCGAGAGCCTTGATGCAGCCATCGTGCTGGGCGCGGAGCCGGACGCCGCGCTGTATGGCCGGCGCATCGACCGCAACCGGGTGAGCGCCATCGCATCGCGGAAGCTGGCCACCGGGCCCGATGCCATCGTCGATCCAGAGGGCCTGCGCCGCACGACGATCTTCGTTCATCGCGACATGCCGGAAACCTTCGCCATCTGGCGCGCGGGGATCGGCAAGCCCGACCTGCAACCCGCAGTGATCGATCATTTCGACTCGGGACATCTGATGCTGGATGCCGCCGCGCAGGGCCTGGGCGTCGCGTTCATGCTGGATGCGCATCTGGAGGGCGCCCACGACGAACGGCTGGTGAACCTGTTCGGTTATGAGGTGGAGAGCAATTACAGCTACTGGTTCGTATGCAGGCGATCGGCGATGTCCAACCGCGCAGTGCGCGTGTTCCACGACTGGCTGTTCAGCGCCGTCGCGACCGCGGGGGATGAGCCGTTGCGGATCGCCGCGGCAACGTAGATCGAAGAGGCAGCGTCTTGCGAACGCTGCCCCTGACGACGGATCAGGCCGAAACCGTCGCCTTCACGATCTTGCCCGGCGTGCGTGGCGGCTCGCCCTTTGGCAGGGCATCGACATATTCCATCCCGGATGTGACATTGCCCCATGCGGTATATTGGTTGTCGAGGAAGCGGGCGTCGTCGAAGCAGATGAAGAACTGGCTGTTGGCCGAGTTCGGGCTTTGCGACCGCGCCATCGAACAGGTGCCGCGAACATGCGGTTCCTTGTTGAACTCCGCCTTCAGATCGGGCTTCTTCGATCCGCCCATGCCGGTGCCGGTGGGATCGCCGCCCTGCGCCATGAAGCCGGGGATCACCCGGTGGAACACCACGCCGTCGTAAAATCCTTCCTCCGCCAGTTCGACGATCCGCGCGACATGGCCGGGGGCCAGATCGTCGCGCAACGCGATCACCACGTCGCCGCCGCTATCGAGGGTCAGGGTCAGGGTCTTCTGGTCAGCCATAAGCATGTTCCTTTCGGTAAAAATAATGAAGGCGCGTTACGCGGCGTCGGTCATCCCGACCAGCCCATATTCCGCCGCGACGCGTTCGTAGCTGCGGCGGCGGGCGGCATGATCAGGCAGGATGTTGAGCAGCATGAGTTCGTCGGCGCCATATTCGGCGGCCACCGCATCCAGGCCCGCCCGCACCTCCGCCGCGCTGCCCAGGATCGTGCGACGGCGACGCAGCGTCGCGGCCGGATTCGCGGCGATCCAGGCAACGGCCTTGTCGACTGTCGGAACCGGGATCAGCATGCCGCGGATCAGATGCGCCATCATCATCTGCGCGGGCGCCGCGAGCCGTTCGGCTTCGGCGCGATCCTCCGCCGCAATCGTCCAGACCGCGGTCATCACATGGGACGCGGCCAGCCGGGCGGACGGCGTGAAGCGGCGACGATAGATATCGGCCAGTTGCGCGGCATCGGAATTGATGAAATCGGCGATGCAATAGGGCAGGCCCGCCTCCGCCGCCCAGACCGCGCTGTCGGGCGAAGACCCCAGCAGCCACAGGTCGGGTGACCCGCCGCCGCCGGTCGGCAGGGTCCGGCCAAGCGCGGCAAAGGCGTGATCCGGCGGCATGCTATCGTCGAGATGGGCGATCAGTTCAGCCAGATTTTCCGGAAAATCGTCATGCGGCATGCGCCGGCTGCGATCGCGTTGCAGCGCGAAGGCCGTGCGCTGATCGCTGCCCGGCGCGCGGCCAAGACCCAGATCGATCCGGCCGGGCGCGAGCGCGGCCAGCAGGCGAAAGGTTTCCGCAACCTTGAACGGTGAATAATGCGGCAGCATGATCCCGCCCGATCCGACGCGGATCCGGCGGGTCGCCAGGGCGATCGGTCCGATCAGTGCCTCCGGCGCGGCGCCGGCCAGCGCGGGGGAGGCATGATGTTCGGCCAGCCAGTAGCGATGATAGCCGAGCGTGTCGGCCAGCCGCGCCAGATCGAGCGTGTTCCGCACCGCATCCGCCGCGGTGGTGTCCTCCGCGATCGGGCTCTGGTCCAGGACCGAGAGGAAATAAGGGCTCGCCATCGGACGCTATTTAGGAAGCCGCGGTGCGGAAAGAAGCCTAGCCCCGGCTGACACTGGCGGCAGGACGCCGTAAGGACGGACGTCCGGCGGCGTCCGGGCGCGTGCGGACAGGCGGAGACCGACATGGCCGAACAGCAGGAACTGGATCCGGTCGTGGCCGCGGAACCCGCGCATGACGAGGATAATCGGCTGAATTCCGCGTTTGTCGACGCTGTGGTCGACGCCGTGGAGGCGGGCGATGTCGAGGAGGCGCGTGCGCTCGTTTCGCCGCTCCACCCCGCCGACATCGCCGATCTGTTCGAACTGGCGCCCAGCGAGCGGCGGCAGGCGATCGCCTCCGCGCTGCACGGCATGATCGACGGCGATGTGCTGGCCGAGATGAACGACTGGGTCCGTGACGAGCTAATGGAGGCGCTTGGCCCCCAGGAGGTCGCCGATATCGCGACCCAGCTCGATACCGACGACGCCGTCGCGATCATCGAGGACATGGACGCCGACGACCAGCGCGAGGTGCTGCGCGCCCTGGCGCCCGACGATCGCGCGGCGATCGAGGAGGCGCTCGGCTATCCCGAGGAATCGGCCGGTCGCCTGATGCAGCGCGACCTGATCGCGGTGCCCGAGCATCTGACGGTCGGCGACGTGCTGGATTATCTGCGCCGCAACGAGGATCTGACCACCGATTTCTGGGAAATCTACGTCGTCGATCCCAGCCATCGCCCGATCGGGACGTGCAAGCTCAGCTGGATCCTGCGCACGCCGCGATCGGTGGGCATCGGCGACGTGATGGCGCGCGAACAGACGCTGATCCCGGTCGACATGGATCAGGAAGAGGTCGCGCTGCGCTTCCAGAAATATGGGCTGATCTCCGCGGCGGTGATCGATGCGGCCGGGCGGCTGGTCGGGATGATCACCGTCGACGACGTCGTCCACATCATCCAGGAGGAGGCGGGCGAGGATGTGCTGCGCCTGTCGGGTGCGGGCGAAGGCGATATCAACGAACCGATCCGCTACACCGTGCGGACGCGGCTGACCTGGTTGCTCATCAACCTGCCGACGGCGATGCTGGCGGCGACGGTGGTCGGCCTGTTCGATGACCGGATCGCCCGTTATGCGGTGCTGGCGCAGTTGATGGGGATCGTCAGCGGAATGGGGGGCAATGCCGGGACGCAGACGCTGGCCGTCGTCGTTCGCGCGCTGGCCACCAACCAGCTGACCAGTTCCAATTCGCTGCGCATGATCGTGCGCGAATTGCGGATCGCGGCCAGCAACGGCGCGGCGCTGGGCGTGGTGGTGGGGGCGGGTTGCTATCTGTGGTCCGGGGTGCCGGCGCTGGCGGCGGTGTTCGCGCTGGCGCTGCTGATCAACAATCTGGTGGCCGGGTTGGCCGGGGTGATGGTGCCGATCACGCTGGAGCGGTTCGATATCGATCCCGCGGTTTCCTCATCGGTGTTCGTGACGACCTGTACCGATTGCATGGGGTTCCTGTCGTTCCTGGGGCTGGCGGCACTCTGGGGCCTGGGCGGCTGATCCGGACTTGAAGCCGTTCGCCCGCGCCGCCACATCGGTGGCATGCATCCGCTTCATATCACCAAGGTCGCGGTCGGGTGCGAGGATGTCGAGGCACTGGCGGAACAGACCCGAAACCGCACGGTGGACGGCGAGGCGCCGATCCAGACGCGCTATCGCCCGACGCGACACCTGGAACTGGTCGGTGGATCGCTCTACTGGATCATCAAGCATCGGATGACCGTGCGACAACGCATTGTCGGGTTTGACGAGACGGCGGAGGGGCGTTGCCTGATCCGGCTGGATCCCGGGCTGGTGACGGTCCATGCACGCCCCAAGCGCGCGCATCAGGGATGGCGATACCTGGCCGCAGCCGATGCACCGTCGGACCTGGGCGATGGCGAGGCGGACATGCTGGCGACGATGCCGCCGGCCCTGATGCGCGCACTCGCCGAACTGGCGCTGATCTGAACGGTCAGTGGCCGCAGCGAACCTCGACCGTGCCGACGCTTTGCACCGTGCAGGCGGGCGTGCCGGAAATGGTGATCGCGCCGGCGCCGCTGGCGGTGATCCGGGCCGTCCGGATCGCGGTCAGCGCGACCGTGCCGGTGCCCGCCATGGTGATGGTGGCATCCTGCGTTGATAGCGGCGTCGCCGCAATCGTGCCCGCGCCCTGGACGCTGGCGCGAACCTGACGCGCCCGGCCCGCCAGCCGGGCGGTGCCGGAGCCCAGGATCGTGACGTTCACGAGATCGATATCCAGCGCCGCCACGGATACGCTGCCCGCGCCCGAAACTGCGACATCGAAGCGGGCGCCGCGGCCGGAGTCGATCGTCACCATGCCGGTGCCGAGCACGGTGGCGCCGGTCACCGCCGGTGTCGACACGGCGATGCGGATCCCCGTCAGCGCGCCGCCCGATGCGGCATCCTGATCGCGGCGGATGACCAGCGTGCGGCCGATCACCTCGATCCGGACGCGGTCCAGCATGCGGCGGTCCGGGCCGTCGGCCCGGCCGGACGATCCGACACCGGTGCGCACCGTGACGTCGAACGGCCCTTCGACCCGGATACGATCAAAGCTGGTGACCGAATAGCCGCGCGTGGCGGCAGGAGCGGCGGTCGCGCCGAGCAGCAGTGCCGCGCCGGCCGCCGCGCGGATCAGGCGGCGTTGCAATGAACGTCGCCGGACCCGATCTTGCTGACCTTGCAGCGCGCGGGGCCGCGGACGGTGATATCGCCGGAACCGACGGTCGATGTGCTGGCCGTACCGCTGGCCCGCGCGATCAGGTCACCCGATCCCGCGACCGACGCGCTGAGCGTGGCGGTGTCCAGGGCACCGGCATCCAGATCCCCGGAACCCGCGATCGACAGATTGGCGCGCGGGGCACGCCCGACGACCGTCAGATTGCCCGATCCCGCCACCGACAGATCGACCTGATCCGCCTCAAGCCGCGCCAGCATCAGGTCGCCCGATCCCGCGACGGCACCCGAGAAGCGCGGCGTGCGGAACGGCGCGATCTTCATGGTGCCGGATCCGGAAACCGCAGCGCCGGTGAGGGCCGGCAGCGTGACCAGCACCGTGGCGACGCCGCGCGCCGATCCGTTCCAGCCCCAGCCGGACCGTTCGCGTTCGATCCGCAGCGTCGTGCCGCTGACCGTCGCGGTCAGCACCTTCACCACGTCGGCGGGGCCGGTGGCGGTGATGGAGAATGCGGGGCCGACCCGCACCACGACATGATCGGCGCCGCGCAGGTCGACCTGGCGAAAACCGGTGACGTCGAAGCGGCGGCTGGTGGCGGGATCGGCGGCGCACGCCTGCGTCGCCACCATCAGGGCTGCAACCGGAAGCAGATAAGCGAGGCGACGCATCGGGTGATCTCCAGAGGTGTTATACAAAAACAATACACCTGCCGGAGCGTGGCGCAAATGAAAAAGGCGGCCGTGAAGCCGCCTCTGACATCCGGTGATCGCCTGGCGGCGATCATCGCTGGGCCCATGCCGCCGGAAGAGGGCGGCCGCGTCTTATTTGTTGTGGATCGCGGCGGCGGCGCGGAGGATATCCAGAATCTTTTCCGATGCCTTGGGTTCGTCGACCTGCTCCATCGCGGCCAGTTCGCGCGCGAGGCGGCTGGTGGCGGCTTCGAAGATCTGGCGCTCGGAATAGCTTTGTTCCGGCTGATCGTCGGCGCGGAACAGGTCACGCACGACCTCCGCGATCGACACCAGGTCGCCCGAATTGATCTTGGCCTCATATTCCTGGGCCCGGCGCGACCACATGGTGCGCTTGATCTTCGGCTTGCCCTTCAACGTGGCCAGCGCCTCGTCCATCGTGACGTTCGACGACAGCTTGCGCATGCCGACGCTTTCGGCCTTGTTGGTCGGCACGCGGAGCGTCATCCGCTCCTTTTCAAACCGCAGGACATAGAGTTCCAGCTTGGTGCCGGCGATTTCCTGGCTCTGCAGTTCGATCACCCGGCCGACCCCGTGCTTGGGGTAAACGACGTAATCGCCGACATCGAAGCTGAGCGCTTTTGCAGCCATGTAGAAGCCTTTCCGTGCCGACGCCCGAATCGTCACAGCAGCGACCCGTCCAAAGGAACGTGACAGCGCGGCGATCAAGGGGCGTCTAAGGGTTTCCTCGGTCGGCGGACGAGGAACATCCGCCGGTTAACCCAGTCCGTATCCTATTTTTGGCGGAAATGCCAGCCAATCGCACTCGGGCCCCGACCGACGCCGTCAATCGCCCGCGCCTGGCTCCGCCGAAAAATAGGTGTCGTATTTATCCGGCACATCCTTGAACGCGTCGGCGTCGGCCGGTGCGTCCTTCTTGCGCGTGATGTTGGGCCAGTTGGCGGACATGCTGGTATTGAGTTCCAGCCACTTTTCCAGCCCGCTTTCGGTATCGGGCAGGATCGCTTCGGCCGGACATTCGGGCTCGCACACGCCGCAATCGATGCATTCGGACGGGTTGATGACAAGCATGTTCTCGCCTTCGTAGAAGCAGTCGACGGGACACACCTCGACGCAATCCATATATTTGCAACGGATACAGGCGTCGGTGACGACGTAGGTCATAAACGATTCCCGGTTGGAAGACGGCGCCCTGCTATGGCGCGGGCGGCGGCGCGTCAACCAATGGCGGGCTTTGCGGCAAGGAAGCCAGGATATGCGGGTGCGATTTCCGGCGTCGGATTGCTGTCCGGCGTGACGGGCGGCGGCGACAGATCGACATAGCAGGCCTGCGCTTCGGGCGCGGGGCCGCGGCGGTCGGGGATCGCCGCCACGCGCAGGATCCGGACACGGCCGTGGAGCGGGAAACTGAGCACATTGCCGATCCGGACCGGAGCGTGCGCGCGGGCAACCGGGCGACCGTCGATGCGGATATGACCGTGCGCCGCCAAATCGGCGGCCAGGCTGCGCGTCTTGGCGATGCGCACATACCAGAGGAACTTGTCGAGGCGCAGCCCGGTGTCAGCCATGGCCCGCCCGGAGCGCCGCCAGCGCCGCGAACGCGTTGCCCGGTCGCGGCGGCAGCAGCACCGGCACCGGCGCAGGCCGTTGGCCACGCCAGACCCAACCATCGGGCGCGGGCCGGAACCCCAGCACCTGCATCAGCCGGGCAAAGCTGTCGGGCAAAAGCCCAAGCGAGATCGGCAGCGCCGGATCGGGCTGGAACGGCGCGCGCCCGCCTTTTGCCTCCGGCCGGGCGTCATGCGCGATCCGGGCGAGCCGTTCGACCATGTCGACCCGCAGCATCTGCGCCCCCAGCGGGCGGAACCCGGCGCGAAGGAAGGCGGCTTCGGCCTCCGCCGTGTCGGGCGTGGGTAGTGCGACCGCACCCGGCGCGGGGCAGCCGGGCATGACCGTCCCCTCCCGGATCGCGGCCAGCGCCAGTCGCCAACGCATCGGTTCGGGCTTGAGCAGGCCGGGGTGAAAGACGTCCATCGTGCCGATCCGCAGTCCCAGTGCCTGCGCCGCACGGCGATCGTCGCGGTCCAGCGCCGTCACGGTCCCGGCGATCGCCGCACGTTCGATCGTGCCGCCGGATTCAACCAGCGGGGCGAGCAGCGCGCGCAGGGACGCGGCGCGTGCGGGATCGGTGGCACCGCGCGCGATCGCGGACAGCGGTCGCAACACGCGGTCCAGCGTGGTCATCAGCCAGGCGACCAGCCGATCCTCGACCAGGATCCGGTCCGGAGTGCGCAGCAGATCGAGCGCGCGGTGCAGGACGATGCGCGGCGCCAGCACACTGCGCCCGCGTTCCAGCCGCGCCACGACATCGCCGCGCCAGAAGATCGCGACCGGCCGGCCGGGATCGGTGGCGAGCGTGAACCAGTCGTCCGGGTCGGCGGCCAGCAGCCGCGCGCGATCCCCCAGCGTGGTGCCCAGTCGACGTTCGGCGGCCGCGAGCAGGCGTTTCTTGTCGAGCAGCTTCGCATCCGGATCGACGTGAAAGCGGAAACCCTCCAGCCGGCCGATCGGCTCGTCCGCCACCGATACCGTGCCGTCGTCGCCGATCGCGACGGGTAGTGCGTCGATCCCCTTTGCGCCCAGATCGCGCATCAGCACGGCGGTACGGCGATCGACGAAGCGCTGGGTCAGCCGCTGGTGCAGCGCATCCGACAGCCGCTCCTCCAGTTCGCGGGTGCGCTCCGCCCATTTCGGCGGATCCTGCAACCAGTCGGGGCGGTGGGCGATATAGGCCCAGGTGCGGACGCCGGCGATCCGGTCCGCCACGGTTTCGACATCGCCCTGGACATTGTCGAGCCGCGCCAGTTCCTCTGCGAACCAGCCGGCGGGAAGATGGCCGTCGTCCTCGGTCAGGTGACGGTAGATCCGGCCGACCAGCCGGCCGTGCGGGTCGGCCCCGGTCTTGCGAAAATCGGGCAGGCCGCAGGCGGACCATAGCCGCCGAACCATGCGGTCGCCGCGTGCCCGGTCCCGCACCCACGGTTCTTCCGCCAATCGTTTCAGCACGGCCAGGTCGATCGCCTCCGGCGCGGCACGCAGCACGCGGGCGTCGGGCTTGCGCTCCAGATCGGCGATCAATGTGTCGACCGATGTCGTATCCGGCTGTCCCTCCCGCCAGAACAGCTGTTCGAGCGGAGGGAAGGTGTGTTCCTCGATCGCATGCACCTCCTCCTCCTCGAACGCGGCGCCGCGCGATCCTTCGAAGCTGAGCGTGCCGAACGTGCCGTCGCGCTGATGACGGCCAGCGCGGCCGGCGATCTGCGCCATTTCCGCGACGGTCAGTCGACGCTGACGCTTGCCGTCATATTTGCGGAGCGAGGCAAAGGCGACATGGCTGACATCCATGTTGAGGCCCATGCCGATCGCGTCGGTGGCGACCAGATAGTCGACCTCGCCCGCCTGGAACATCGCGACCTGCGCGTTGCGGGTGCGGGGGGACAGCGCGCCCATTACCACCGCCGCCCCGCCCCGGAAACGACGCAGCATCTCCGCGACGGCATAGACCTCCTCCGCCGAGAAGGCGACGATCGCGGAGCGCGGCGGCAACCGCGACAGCTTGGTCGATCCGGCAAAGCGGAGCGTCGAGAAACGCGGGCGCGAGATGATGTCGAGGGACGGGGTCAACGCCTTCAGCATCGGACGCAGCGCGTCGGACCCGAGGATCATCGTTTCGTCCCGCCCGCGCGCGCGCAGCAGACGATCGGTGAAGACATGGCCGCGGCTGGGATCCGCGCCGAGCTGCGCCTCGTCCAGCCCGACGAAGGCGAAGTCGCGGTCGAGCGGCATCGATTCGGCGGTGGTCAGGAACCAGCGCGCATCCGGCGGCAGAATCTTCTCCTCGCCCGTGATCAGCGCGACCGAGCGTTCGCCCTTGATCCGCACCACCCGGTCATAGACCTCGCGCGCCAGCAGGCGCAGCGGGAATCCGATCATACCGCTGGAATGCGCGCACATCCGTTCGATCGCGAGATGGGTCTTGCCGGTGTTGGTCGGCCCAAGGACCGCGACGAGCCTGCTGTCCGACGATGCCATGGCATGAATGTCGGGGCGCGCACGTCGAAACGCAAGCCGTTCGATATCGTCACGATCGTCCCGCAATCGTTCCACGCTTCATGCCGCCAAAGCCATCGGTCGGTCGCAACCGCGACTCCGGCGGCGTTTCGTTAAATTGACTTTAACCCTGCGGGTCCAGACACGGGCGGAGATCGCCGAACGGGCAGGGCCTTCCGTTTTGCGCCAACCGTCAGGAAGCACGCGCCTTGTATCGGATCAGCGAACCGGGAAGCGGAGGGGGCGGGGGCGCGGCGGTGCTGAACCTCCCGGCCATTCGTCCGGTGCGCGGCTTCGCGTGGCAGCGCGGGTTCGAGGATCATGTCGCCGACCTCGATCTGGTCGTCGACCTGGGCGCCCGGATCGGCAGCCGCGAATGGTGGCGGGGACTGGCAAGCTGTACCGCGCTGTGTGCGGCGGCGCTGGCATTCTGGCCGAGTTTTCCCACGCTGTCGGCGGAAGCGCCGGCACCGCTGACCGAGGCGCAGTGGCAGGAGGCCCGCGCGCTGGCGATCGCGCCGCTGGCGCTGGGCGCGGATACCGGGCGGCGGATGGCGCCGACCACGGCCGTGCGGCCCCTGCTGGACACGCCCGAACGACCCGCGATCGACCTGACCGCCACGCTGGGCCGCGGCGACGGGTTTGCGCGGGTGCTGGAACGATCGGGCGTGGGATCGGGCGAAGCCGCCGCGGTGGCCGCAATGGTCGGGCAGATCGTGCCGCTGGGCGGGATCCCGTCGGGCACGCGGATGGACATGACGCTGGGACGGCGCGTCAACCGGGCACAGGCACGACCGATCGATGCGCTGGCGTTTCGCGCGCGGTTCGACCTGACGTTGCGCGTCGTACGGGTGAACGGACAGCTGCGGTTGATCCGGACACCGATCGCGGTGGATGAAACGCCGCTGCGCATCCAGGGGCGGGTCGGCGCGGGCCTCTATCTGGCGGCGCGCGCGGCCGGGGCGACGCCGAAGACGGTCGAGGCGTATCTGCGCGCGTTAGGGTCGCGGATCATGGTGGGCCGTGACGTCCGCGCCGATGATCGGTTCGACATGATCGTCGAACATCGCCGGGCCGCGACAGGGGAAACGGAAACCGGCAAGCTGCTCTATGCGGGGCTCGATCAGGGGCGTCGCCGGATGCAGTTGCTGGAATGGACCCTCGACGGGCGGCGGCAATGGTATGAGGCATCCGGGTTGGGCGAACGCCGCGGCGTGATGCAGGCGCCCGTCATCGGCCGGCTGTCATCCGGCTTCGGACTGCGCCGCCATCCGGTGCTGGGATTTTCCCGCTTCCATCGCGGGATGGATTTCGCGGCGGCTTATGGATCGCCGATCGTGGCGGCGGCGGACGGCATCGTCAGCTATGCCGGCTGGCATGGCGGGCATGGCAATTTCGTGCAGCTGCGCCATGGCGGCGGCCTGGGCACCGGCTATGGCCATATGTCGCGGATCGTGGCGCGGCCGGGCGCGCATGTCGTGCAGGGGCAGGTGATCGGCTATGTCGGGTCGACCGGCCTGTCGACCGGGCCGCACCTGCATTATGAAGTCTACCGCAATACTGTCGCGGTCAACCCTGCAACGATCCGCTTCATGACCACGTCACAGCTGACGGGCGCCGAGCTTGTCAAGTTCCGTGCGATGCTGAACAAATTAACGTCGATCAGGACTGTCCCGAAATTCAATGCAGTTGCAGGCCAAAGCGGCGTTCCAGCCAGTTGACCATCTCCACGAGGCCGGACAATAGGGGAACAGGGAATGGAGGACCGGGCGGCGGAGACCGGCTGGCCATGGGGACATAGAAGGGCGCGGCATTTGATTGAGAGCCTGATCCGCAAGCTGGAACGGCGTGACGTTCTGGCCGATTTCGAACGCAAGGCCCTGATCGAAGCCTTTACGGAAGTCCGCGAATATCGACCTCATGAAATCGTGGTGCGCGAGAGTGTGGAGCAGACCACGAGCAACCTGCTGCTGGAAGGCATATTGTGCCGTTACAAGGACCTGCGCGATGGACGGCGTCAGATCGTGGCGTTGCACGTTCCGGGCGACTTCGCCGACCTGCACAGTTTCCTGCTGAAGCATCTGGAGCATAATCTGGCGGCGCTGACGCCGGCGCGGATCGCGATCTTTCCGCATGCGCGGTTGCGCGAGATCAGCGAACGGTTCCCGCACCTGACGCGGATGCTGTGGTTTTCGACGCTGCTGGACGCGGCGATCCACCGGCAATGGATCCTGTCGGTCGGGCGGCGATCGGCGGTCGCCCGGCTGGCGCATCTGTTCTGCGAACTGCGCGCGCGGCTGGACGTGGTGGGGATGGTGAATGCCGAAGGGTTCAAGCTGCCGCTGACCCAGATCGATCTGGCCGACGCGACCGGATTGACGCCGGTGCACGTCAACCGCATGCTGCGCGAACTGCGCGATCGCGGGCTGATGGAATTCCGGCAAGGTGAGGTATCGATCCAGGATCTGGCCGGGTTGACCCGTCTGGCGGAGTTCGATCCCGAATATCTCTACCTGCGGACCCGCGAACACTGAGCGTGCCGGCGACGTCGCCGTCGGATGATCCTGGCGCGATGGCAAGGAGAGGGCAGATGGAGAGTTTCGCCGCGTTCTGGCCATATTATCTGCGGGAACATGCGCGGCCGCGGACGCGTGCCCTGCATTATATCGGCACCACGTTGACGCTGTTGCTGGTGCTGGCGGCAGCGCTGTCGGGCCGATCCTGGCTGTGGTGGCTGGTGCCGATCGCCGGCTATGGCTTCGCCTGGAGCGCGCATTATCTGGTGGAGCATAACCGGCCGGCGACATTCCGGCATCCGATCTGGTCGCTGGCGGCGGATTTCCGGATGTGGGGCCTGTGGCTGACCGGGCGGCTGGGACCGGAACTGGACCGGGCCGGCGTGACGCGATAACGCGGGCATCGGATGCGGGACTGCATCCGGATCGGGAGACGGGCATGACGGAAGCGGTCTGGAACGGACAGGTCATCGCGCGATCGGACGATATCGTGACGGTCGAAGGCAATGCCTATTTCCCGCGCGATGCGGTGATGCCCGGCGTGTTGCAGGACAGCGCGCGGACCAGCGTCTGTCCGTGGAAAGGCACCGCCCGATATCATAGCATCGTCGTCGACGGGGCGGAGAATCAGGACGCCGCCTGGTATTACCCCGAGCCGAAGCCCGCCGCAGCGGAGATCCGCGACCGGATTGCGTTCTGGCGCGGGGTGATCGTGCGCTGAACCGCGCATGCCGGCGCTGAATCGCTATGTGACGGCGCAGGCCGCGGTGTATGACGGCGCGGTGCGGGAAATCCGCGCCGGGCGGAAAACCGGCCACTGGATGTGGTTCATCTTCCCACAGATTGCCGGGCTGGGCCGCAGCGCGATGACGCAGACGTATGCGATCACGTCCTTGATCGAGGCCCGGGCGTATCTGGCGCATCCGCTGCTGGGCCCGCGGTTGCGCGCCTGTGTCGCGGCTATCCCCGATCGGCCGGCAACGGAGGTGTTCGGCACGGTCGACGCGATGAAGCTGCGGTCGTCGCTCACCCTGTTTGCGATGGCGGGCGATCCGGACGAACCATTTGGTGCGGCAATCGACCGGCTGTTCGGGGGCGTCCGCGACGAAGCGACCCTCCAGCGGATCGGGGTGGCGTGACGACAGCGCGCCATCACCGGCCGACGCGCGCGATCATCGCCTCCGCCGCGTCGGGATTACGTACCTTGTCGCCCGCGATGAAGAACAGATAGGCGTCGTCGCCGGCGGCAACCCATTCCCGCGCGACCGTTGCCCAATGATCGAGGGCCTCCGGCGTATAGCCGGCCGGTTCCGCCGCCACCGCACGTTCCAGCCGGGCATAGGCGAAGTCGGCGGTGCGTTCGGCGATCGCCGGCGCGTCCGGGCGGTCGACATGGGCGATGGCGATATTGTGGTCGCGCAGCAGCGCCAACGCCGCCGGATCATCGAAGCTGGCATGTCGCGCTTCCAGCACATGCCGCGCCGGGCGGCCGCCGATGTCGGCGGGCAGCAGCGCCAGAAATCGCGCCAGATCCTCGCGATCGAACGCCTTTGTCGGCGGCAATTGCCACAGGACCGGTCCAAGCCGGTCCTCCAGCCGTTCCAGTCCCTGATCCAGGAACATCGCCACCGATTCGGCGCCGTCTGCCAGGATCTTGCGCGCGGTGGCATAGCGCGACGCCTTGACCGCAAAGCGGAAGCCATCGGGAACCGACGCCGCCCATTTCGCAAAGGTTTCGGGTTTCTGCCGGCCATAATAAGTGGCGTTGATCTCGATCGCGGTCAGCCGCGTGGCGGCATGTTCCAGTTCGCGGGTCTTGGGCAGTTTTTCGGGAAAGAAGGTGCCGCGCCAGGGATCATAGCTCCAGCCGCCGATGCCGATACGGATGGTTCCGGCTTCACTCATGCTATGCTGCTCCGATGTGGGATGACGGGATCGATGGCACAGATGTCGCAAGCCGGATCGGCGATGTCGAGCGGGTGCGTGGGTTGCTGATCATGGCGGCGCGTACCGGGACCGCGCTCAGCTATTCCGAGATGCTGGCCGCGCTGGGGCTGCGCTTTACCCGCCCGCGGATGCGCGCGCTGTGCCGGACGATGGACCGGATCGACGAGGACGGCCGCGCCGCGGGCGAGCCGGGCCTTGCGGTATTGGTGGTGCGGGCCAGCGACGGCCTGCCGGGTCAGGGCTGGTGGGCCGGTGGACGTGCGGCGATGCTGGACCATCGCGGCGACTGGACCGGGCCGGCGGCCCGGGCGATGGTGGTGGCGGAGCAGCAGGCCGCGTTTGCGTGGTGGCGGGCACGGTAACGGAACGGATGCTATGGACGACCCGCTGATCCGCTTCACCGATGCGAAGGGCCGCGCGATGGTGATGGTGCCCGCCGACATCTATGACCGGCTGCGTGCGCTGGCGATGCAGGCGCTCGCCGCCGCCCCGCCGCCGCCGGTGACCGCGGCTATCGCCGCCGGCAAGCACCCGATCGCCGCCTGGCGCGCGCACCGCGGCCTCAGCCAGCACGCACTGGCGGCCGCAGCGGGCGTCAGTCGGGTCTGGATCAGCCGGATCGAAATGGGCGCCGGCCACGGCACCGCCACCACCCGGGCCAGGATCGCCCTGGCGCTGGGGGTGACGGTGGCGATGCTGGAGGGGTGAGGCTTCATCACGTCGAGACCGGCACCGCGTCGAGACGGTCATCCGCCAGCCCAGCTTTTCACTCCGCCGGCAGGTAGATCTCCCCGCCCTTTTCGCGGAACTTGTCGCGCATCTCCGCCATGCCCTGTTCGGCTTCCGCTTCCGACGTGGCGGCGATGAAGGTGTCGGCCGGTGCGTTCTGCCTTGCGGCGAAGTCGCGGACCTCCTGCGTGATCTTCATCGAGCAGAATTTGGGGCCGCACATCGAGCAGAAATGCGCGGTCTTGGCGCCTTCGGCGGGCAGGGTCTGGTCGTGATAGCTTTCCGCCGTATCGGGATCTAGCGACAGGTTGAACTGGTCGCGCCAGCGGAATTCGAAGCGCGCGCGGCTGAGGGCGTCGTCGCGGAGCTTCGCGGCGGGGTGGCCCTTGGCGAGATCGGCGGCGTGGGCCGCGAGCTTGTAGGTGACGACGCCGACCTTCACATCGTCGCGGTCGGGCAGGCCCAGATGCTCCTTGGGCGTGACGTAGCAGAGCATCGCGCAGCCGAACCAGCCGATCATGGCCGCGCCGATGCCGCTGGTGATATGATCGTAACCGGGCGCGATGTCGGTGGTGAGCGGCCCGAGCGTGTAGAAGGGCGCTTCGCCGCACGCCTCCAGCTGCTTGTCCATATTGGCCTTGATCTTGTGCATCGGCACATGGCCGGGCCCTTCGATCATGACCTGGATATCATGCTTCCACGCAATCTGCGTCAGTTCGCCGAGGGTCGCGAGCTCGCTGAACTGCGCCTCGTCATTGGCGTCGGCGATCGATCCGGGGCGAAGCCCGTCGCCGAGCGAGAAGGCCACGTCATAGGCCTTCATGATCTCGCAGATCTCCTCGAACCGTTCGTAGAGGAAGCTCTCCTTGTGATGGCTGAGGCACCATTTCGCCATGATCGAGCCACCGCGCGAGACGATGCCGGTCACGCGCTTCGCGGTCATCGGGATGTAGGCGAGGCGGACGCCGGCGTGGATGGTGAAATAATCGACGCCCTGTTCGGCCTGTTCGATCAGCGTGTCGCGGAAGATTTCCCAGGTGAGGTCCTCGGCGACGCCGCCGACCTTTTCCAGCGCCTGGTAGATCGGTACGGTGCCGATCGGGACCGGCGAATTGCGCATGATCCATTCGCGGGTGTCGTGGATGTTGCGGCCGGTCGACAGATCCATGACCGTGTCCGCGCCCCAGCGGATCGACCAGACCAGCTTGTCCACTTCCGCCGCGACATCGGACGCGACCGCGCTGTTGCCGATGTTGGCATTGATCTTGACCAGGAAATTGCGGCCGATCGCCATCGGTTCGGATTCGGGATGGTTGATGTTGGACGGGATGATGGCGCGGCCGCGGGCGACCTCGTCCCGGACGAATTCGGGGGTGACATAATCGGGGATCGAAGCCCCGAAATCCTGCCCGTCGCGGGCCGCCTTCTCCCGCAGTTCGGCACGGCCGAGATTTTCGCGGATCGCGACATATTCCATTTCGGGCGTGATGATGCCGCGGCGGGCATAGTGCATCTGGCTGACATTCGCGCCGGCCTTGGCGCGCAGCACACGGCGGCGGACGTTCGGGAAGGGCTGGACCCCGCCGGAGCGGTCCGGACCTTTCAGGCCGTTATCCTCGGGCCGGACCTCGCGCTGGTCGACCTCCTCGACATCGCCCCGCGCGCGGATCCATTCGGCGCGGCGTTCGGGCAGGCCGGCCATGATGTCGATCGTGGCATCGCCGTCGGTATACGGGCCGGACGGATCATAGACGCGGAGCGGCGGCTCCCCGCAATGCGGATCGAGCAGGATTTCCCGCATCGCAACCCTCAGCGGGCCGACATGGATCTTGCGGCTGCCGCGAATCGGGCCGGTCGTGACCGTCATTTCGGTGCGGGCAGGGATGTCGGCCATGATGCTCTCCGTATAGGCTGGACGGAGGCGGGGCGCGGACGGGGTTGCCCGCTCCCTCCCTACGCCGGTGTCAGCCGGATCAGGTTCAGCGGGTCGTGGCCGGACAGCCACCTCTCAACCGCTGACGCGCGGTCCCCCGGGGATATGGCGAGTGTAGGCGTGTCGGCCCTGTGATCAAAGCAGATATTTGACCTTCACCCGCTCGGCCGTGGCCGGCCCACCGGCGACCGTGAAGCGCGCCGCGTCGAAACGGGGCGGGCCAAAGCGGATGGCGGGGTTGCGGGAAAAGCCGAACCCTTCGCGCGGCATGCCGACGAAGGTATCGAGCCGGCCATTGCCGTTTTCGTCATGGATCAACGCGATGGCATAGTCCGCCGAGGGCAGCCAATCGAACCGGAGTGCGCCGGCGGCGGTCGCGCGCACCTTCAGCTTGCGGGCGGCGGGATCATCCTGACAATCCGGAAAATGATCGGGCGCGGTGGTGAGGCAGACCATGACGTCGCCGCGCATGGAGCGCAGACCCGATACGCCGAGATCGACCCGCCCCGCGGGGCTAGCCCCCGGCAGCAATGCCAGCGTCGCCGCCAGCAGCGCGGGTTTCCGGGCGCGTCTTGGCAGGTTTCGCGGAGAAGTCGCCCAGGCCGCGATCGGTGCCGCAAACCGTGTCCCAGAACCGGAAATAGAGACCATAGTTGCACCTGTATTGCGCATGGTGCCGTTCGTGATGGCTGGCGGTGATCAGCCAACGTCCGGCGGCGCCGTTGACCAGGCGGCGCGGAAACATCTCCCACCCCATGTGGTTGGTCACACCCATAAGGGTCATGATGGTTAACACAACGCCTAGCGCGGCCGGGTGCAGCGGAATTACGAAGACCAGTGTCGGAATGACCACGGCACCGGTCAGCGCCTCGACCGGATGAAAGCTCATCGCCGCCCAGGCGGTGGGCGGGCGGCTGGCATGGTGGACGGCGTGCGCCAGCTTGAACGGCTTTGGCCGGTGCATCCAGCGATGCGTCCAGTAAAACCAGGTATCATGAGCGATCAGGCAGAGCAGGATCGAGAGCGGCAGCCACCACAGCGGATAGGCGTGGAGATCGGTGTAAACCCGGGTCCAGCCATGTTCGCGCCATCCCCAGGCGATCACGCCGGCCGGCACGCCGTAGATGGCCGCGGAGACCAGCGACCAGAAGAGTTCACGCCGGATCTGGCCATGCTGACCCGCATACAGGCCGGGCGCGCGTAGCCGGGTGGCAAAGGCGAACCCGCCGGACACGATCAGATAGCGGATCGCGACGATCAGCGTCATCGCGACAGCGGACAGGATCAGGCCGGACAGCATCGACATGGAGGGTCCCTTAGCATGGGATCATCCGGAAATCAGAATTACGACGTCAGAAATCGGTGGCGAGGGTGAGCGCCGCGCCGTTACCCGGCCGGGCGCGCCCGGCGATGCGGAAGCGCCCTTCGATCGCAAGCGTCACGGGCAGGCGGGTGGCGCGGACCGTAACGGCGGCGCGCGGGCCGATATCGAGCCGTGTCGCCCCCGGCTGTGCCGCGCCCCAGGCACCCGCACCGATGCGAAGGTCGGTCCCGTCCGTCATCCCCGTCCGGTGGCTGAGGCGGAGGGCCGCGTCGGCAAAGGGATCCCGCGCCCGGGTGCCGACCAGACCGGCCTGCGCATAGCCGTCCAGCTCGACCCGTGGCGCGACGCTGCGGAACACGCCGGCGGCCGCATATGCGGACCAGGCGTTGCGCCCGCGCGGCCCGAGTGCGTGGCGACGTTCGACCGACACGCGCAGGCCCGGCAGCGGCAGCAGGTCGAGTCCCGCGGCGACCTCCGCCTGACGCAGCCCGTGCAGCGGAGTCGCGATCCGCGCGGCGGCGGCGACCCGTCCGGTATCATCAAGGCGGTAGGCGATCCGTGCCGCCGCCTGTGCGCCACCGATCTGGCCACCGGGCGCGAGCGGCGTGGACGTCGCGTCACGACGATGGAAAAGATACGCATAGCCCGACCAGCGCGACGCGGATGACATGCGGGGGATCACCGGGCCCACGGCCGGGGGTGCGGCTGCACCGGCCTGTTCAATGGCTTGGGCAGGCGGAACGTCTATCCTCACGAGCGATATCGTCGCGGCCATCGGCGCGGGCGCGTCGGCGAGCAGGGCGATGTGGAGAGGTGGGCCGACCGATGTTTGCGGACGCGTGCTCGGAAAGGTCGGAGGAATGGCCCTGCCGCGGGGAGGAAGAGCGGGTGCCGCCGGCGCCGGAATGGGCATGGCCGCCTGCGCCGGCGGCAGCGCGGTCTGAACAGCGACCGGCCACCAAGCCGGCGCCCAGACGATCAGCGTGCGGCCGATGCCATAGGTGGTGAGGGTGACGATCAGCGCGCGGACGGAGCGGGAGCCGTTCATGCCTCGGGCGGCAGGCTGTGCGCGGTCTTGTCCCATCGCGGCGGTGCGTGCGCGGCATACCGCCACAGTGCGCGCGCGGCCGCGGCGATCGCGACCAGATTGCTGACGACCATCCGCGGCAGCGAGCGCAGCGCCTCCCCCGGCCCGTAGAGCCGCCCGACCAGCAACGCGCGCATCGCCAGCCGCCAGGCGAGCAGAAACAGGAGGATCCTTCCCAGCGGCGTCCGCAGCTCCGCCAGGATCGGGCCGGGCCGCCCCTGTGTCCAGGCGACCGCCGTTTCGACCAGCATCAGCAGGATGGCGAGATAGCCGGCCGCCAGCACCGCGGCCGCGAGCGGTGCGGAACGATCGCGAAACCGCATCCAGGTTTCGCGGACGCCGCCCTGCCACCCCATGCGGTCCCAGCCGGCCAGGGCGATCCCGGTCACCCAGCGCGCCTTCTGCCGCACGGCGTCCCGGCCCAGATGGGGGAAATAGGCCTCGACCGCGACCAGGGTGCCCCCAGGGCGATCCAGCATCCGCGCCAGGATGCCGCGACCGCCCAGCCGCCCGATCCGCAGTCCCAGCTCATAGTCTTCGGTCAGCGAATCGCCGTCGAACGGCGCGCCGCCCCGTTGGGCAGCCAGCGCCGACAACATGGTGCGGCCGATGGCGCATCCGGTTCCGGCGCAGGGTACGCTGGCACCCATGGCTTCGCGGACGACCAGCTGTTTGCCGTGCGCTTCCGCGAATTCATCGAGATAGTGACCCGCGACACCCAGGTGGCCGGGGCGCTTGAGCGGGCGGACGGGGATCTGAACCAGCGCGAAGCGTTCGGTGAGCATGTCGAACAGCCGCAGTTCGTGCGGGGACACATAATCCTCCGCGTCGTGCAGGATCACGGCCTTGTAGAGCAGACCCGACGTCGCCTCGTCCGCGCAGAGTGCGGCGTACCCGCGGTTGAGCGCCTCCGCCTTGGTGATCGGGCCATCGCGGTCGCCTGGCACGATGCGGATCAGTGCGGCCGCCGACGGATCCCGCTGGCGGACCCGCTCGATTTCCGCGGTGGTCGCGGGATCGTTGGGGTATGTCGCGACATAGATGCGATAGTTCGCGCCGTGCCAGCGCGCGATCGCTGTCGCCAGCGTGGTCGCGATCACCGCCGCTTCGTCCCATGCGCCGATCAGGATCGCGAAGCGGCCGGGGCGCAGCGGCGGGTCCAGCGTGGCGACGGTGGTGCGGTCATAGCGGAGATAGACGGTGGCGGCGCGCCACCCTTCACGCCCCAGCCAGATGCCGTCGAACAGCAGATGTTCGATCCCGAAGATGAGGAATCCAATGGCGGCGAACAAGGCAAGTTCGACCCGCGCGCTCGACAGCAGCCACAAGGCAGTTGCCCCCAACTCTTTTCCCCCCGGACAGGGCGCTATTCATCCGAAATGATGAAGGATTTGGCAATGGCCCAGGTGGGACTGGTCCGCCGATGCGGATCACGGTCCAGTACCGGGTCATGGGCGATCGTCAGCGCCGGCTGGCGAAAAAGTGCCTAAGTTGTTGACCGGCTTCGGTTTCACCAATTCCGTCGTGAATTTCCGGACGGTGATGACAGGTGGGTTGCGCAAAGAGACGGGGGCCGTGCAAGACGGCGCCGCCCTTCGGATCGGGTGCCGCAAAATAGAGGCGTGCGATTCGCGCCAGCGCGATCGCGCCCGCGCACATCGCGCACGGTTCCAGCGTCACCCACAGGTCGCAATCGTCGAGGCGGCTGGTGCGCAGCGCGGCCGCAGCGGCGCGGATCGCCAGGATTTCGGCATGCGCGGTCGGATCATGGTTGGTGCGCATCGCGTTCGCGGAGGTGGCGATGATCGTGCCTGTTTCGCGATGCGTGATCACGGCCCCGACCGGCACTTCTCCCGCATCCATGCAGACGCTGGCAAGATCGAGCGCACGGCGCATCGGCAGCGGGAGCGGAAAGGGCATGGCCCCGTCTTATCGACCGGAAGCCCGCCTGTCAGGCCACGGCGCGACGATCCGTCAGGGCAACATAAAGGGCGAATACCATGCCTGGCACGAACGCGATCAGCGTCAACACCACCGCGATCCAGAAATCCCGGCGCAAGCCGCGGGTCAGGAACACCGCAAGCGGTGGGAGCAGGATCGCCGCGAGAATGCGGATGAACGTCATGATCCTGCTCCGGTCCGGTACCGCTTACTTCGCCTTTTCGACGTCCAGCGTCGGAACCTTGACGGTTTCGGTCTCGGTCTTGACCTTGGGCACTTCCACGGTGGTGCTCTTGCTGCCGACGTCGATCGAGCCGACATCCGCGTCGACCTTCGGCAAGGCGCCGCCCTGCACTTCGACCTTGGGCAGCGCGCCGCCCTGGGAACTCAGGTTGATCATTCCGGTTGCCAGCGCCACGATCACGACCAGGATCGCCACCACCAGAATGATCAGGATCGTGCGCCCCGCGCCCCCGCCGCGCCGTTCGGTCCTGTAATTGTCGGCCATCCCATTCCTCCTGTTGGTCTTGTGAACTGGCGGGGAAACGAGCCTTGTACGAATCGGTTGCATGATCGAAACGATTGCCGATCCTGGGCACGGAACGGCATTTCGGTTGACGGAAGCGACCATGCCGGTTATCCGCCGCGACTTTCTGGGCAACCCCGAACACCGTAGGATACAACCATGTCGCGCATCTGCGAGCTGACCGGCAAAGGCCGTCAGGTGGGACACAATGTGTCGCACGCCAACAACAAGACCAAGCGTACGTTCCTGCCGAACCTGCAGAATGTGACGCTGATGTCCGATGCGCTGGGCGAGAGCGTCAAGCTGCGCGTATCGACGCACGGCCTGCGGTCCGTCGAGCATGTCGGTGGGCTGGACAACTGGCTGCTGAAGACCGGTGAGGACAAGCTGTCGCTGCGCGCCCGCCGTCTGAAGCGGCAGATCGCCAAGAAGGCGGCCTGAACCCGCCCCCCCCCGGACCTTACAGGTCGGGGACGAGGGACAGAAAAAACCCCGCACGGCTGAGCCGCGCGGGGTTTTTCTCGTCAGTCGATCAGCGCGAACTTGAACAGCAAGGTGCGTTCCAGCCACAGGAAATTGTCGTCGGACCCGATCCAGATGATCGTTCGGCCGCGTTCGCGCGTGACGGCCAGCGCCTCCATATTATCGATCGTCAGCGGTTGCCGCAGTCGCGCGATTTCACGGCCTGTGACGACCGCACCGGCATGGATCGCACGCGGATCGACAATGGAGAGCGATGCGGCGAAACCGTCGCGAATCGACAATTTGCGATGCAGCACCAGCAGGCGCCCGTCCGGCAATTGCCGCAGGTCGGTCGGCCAGAAGCCGGCGGCCGGCGCGCGGTAGGTGAAGCGTGTCACGACCGTGGCGGGATCGGTGGGATCGCCGGCGAAGAGCAGCGCCTGCTTTCCGCGCGGAACGCCGTCGACGGGCGCATTCTCCGACAGGATGACGAAGCGGCCGTCGGAAAGCCGCTCCATCGATTCGGGCCCGGTCGGGCTTGGCCAGTCGCGCATGGCCGCAGGGGCCAGATCCGCCGTGATCCGCCGGACCGCGGGATCGAAGCGACGCACGATGTTGCGTACCTCATAGCCGATCCAGATCCGGCCCGTGGCCGGGTCGATGGTCATCGATTCGGTGTCGTTCAGCCGCTTTTCCGGCAGCGTACCCGGAAGATCGCGGATGGATGACGGTCCCACCGTGCCGCGATCGTCCATCCCGAACCGGAATATGGTGCCGGTGTCCCCCACCGCCACGAAGCGGCCGGCATCATTCGCGATCATGGTCGACAGCCCACCAAAGGCGATGTTCGGGGAATGCAGCACCCAACCGCGCAGGAAGCGCAGCCGACCGACCCGCACCGCGCCGGGCGCATCCTGGTCCAGCGCAATCGGGGTGGCATAGATCGGACCCGCCGGATCGTAGACGGCGCGATCGGATGCGCCATGCGCCAGCAGCAGCAGTGGCAGGACGAGAAGGGGGCCCGGACGCATCGGCGCCTTGTGATCGTTCCGGCGATGGGCGGAAAGCCCCAAAACGCCTTCAAGCTGAACCTCCGCTAACGGTGTCGTTCAGGGTCGATCCACGGGACTGGTGGCATCACCGCGTCATAGACGGTCCAGGAGACGCAGAGATGTTTGGAAAGATGTTCATGCTGGGCGCCGTCGCCACCGCGACCGTGGCGATCGCGCCGACGGCGGCGAATGCGCAATATGGCGGGCCGGGCTACGACGCGCCGGTTCCGGTGCAATATTATGACGGCGGCCGCGGGTATCGCGGGTACGGTCGTCACGACGGCCGCGGCTATGATCGGGGCTATCGCGGCTATGACGGACCGCGCGGCTATGATGATCGGCGCGGTTATGGCCGTCGCTATGCCGGCCGTGGCTATGGCCGTGGCTATCGCTGCGATCGTGGTACGGGCGGTACCATCATCGGTGCGATCGCCGGCGGGTTGCTCGGCAACGCCATCGGTCAGGGCAGCGGCGGCTATTATGGCCGCGGCGATGGTACCACCGGCGCGATCATCGGTGGCGGTCTGGGCGCGCTGGCCGGCCGGTCGATCGACCGGAGCTGCTGATCGGTTTCGTAGTGTAGCGTTGCGTACCGGAAGGGGTCGGGTCCAGCGGGATCCGGCCCTTTCTTTCCGTCAGGCGTCGAACAGGCCCGCCAGCTGTTCGACCAGCGTACCGCCGAGCTGTTCGGCATCCATGATCGTCACGGCTTTCTGGTAGTAGCGCGTGACATCATGGCCGATGCCGATCGCCACCAGTTCGATCGGCGACTTGTTCTCGATCCAGCCGATGACCTGGCGAAGATGCTTTTCCAGATAGCTGCCCGAATTGACCGACAAGGTCGAGTCGTCCACCGGTGCGCCGTCCGAAATGACCATCAGCACGCGGCGATCCTCCGGCCGGGCGATCAACCGGGCATGCGCCCACATCAGCGCCTCGCCGTCGATATTCTCCTTCAGCAGACCCTCGCGCATCATCAGGCCCAGCGATTTGCGCGCGCGGCGCCAGGGTTCGTCCGCGCGTTTGTAGACGATATGGCGCAGGTCGTTGAGGCGCCCGGGCCGGGCCGGGCGCTGATCCGCCAGCCATTTCTCGCGACTTTGCCCACCTTTCCAGGCACGGGTGGTGAAGCCCAGAATCTCCGTCTTGACGCCGCAGCGTTCCAGCGTCCGCGCCATGATGTCCGCGCTGATCGCAGCGATCGAGATCGGACGACCGCGCATCGACCCGCTGTTATCGATCAGCAACGTCACCACCGTGTCGCGAAAATCGGTCTCGCGTTCGTTCTTGTAGCTGAGCGACTGACCGGGATTGATGACGACGCGGGCGAGACGCGCGGCGTCGAGCAGGCCTTCCTCCTGATCGAAATCCCAGCTGCGGCTCTGCTGCGCCATCAGCCGGCGCTGCAACCGGTTGGCGAGCTTCGTCACCGCACCCTGAAGATGGACCAGCTGCTGATCGAGATAGGCGCGCAGCCGTGTCAGTTCCTCTTCGTCACACAGATCGTTGGCGGCGATCACCTCGTCGAAGGTATCCGTGTAGGCGGCGTAGTCGAACTGTCCGGACAAGTCGGAGAAGGGGCGGTTGGGGCGGACCGGCATCATGCCTTCCTCCCCTTCCTCGCCCATTTCGCCGTCCATGTCGGAATCGGTCGATTCTTCGCTCTGTTCGCTCTCGCCGTCCTCGTCGCCGCCTTCGGTTGACTCGGCGCGCATATCGACCTGCGAATCGCTGCCGCCCTGTTCCTCGCCCTCGTCCTCCTCCTCGCCGCCTTCGGATTGATCCTCGGACTCGTCCTCGCCCGCGTCGTCCGGATCGGCTTCGGGTTGTGACTGGCCTTCGACCAGGTCCAGATCCTCCAGCAACCGGGTGGCCATGCGCGCAAAGGCATGCTGATCATCCAGCAGCATTTCGAGCGCATCGAGATCGTTGCCGGCCTTGGTTTCGATCCAGTCGCGGACCATGTTGAGGCCGGGCAGCGTGGCGGCGGGCGCGGTCTGCCCGGTTAGCCGTTCGCGCACCATCAATCCGATCGCGGTCGCCAGCGGGACCTCGTCGCGTCCGCGCGCGCGGACGATCGGGTCGGATTTCATCCGCATTTCGAACGCGGTGGTCAGGTTGCTGGCGACGCCCACCATGGCGCGGCTGCCGATCGCTTCGACCCGCGCCTGTTCCACGGCGTCGAACACCGCGCGCGCGACCGCTTCGGCCGGAGCCTGCGCGCCGTGCAGCTTCGCATCGTGATGGCGCAGGCGCAGCGCCGCACTGTCGGCGAAACCCCGCGCTTCCGCCACCGCCTGCGCCGGCAGGGTCCGCGCCGGCATCGGCACCTTCGCCTGCTTGCCGAGCAGGCCGGGACTGTCGCCGGTAAAGCCGACTTCGGCCTGCGGATCCTGCGACAGCGCACGCGCCGTACCGCCCAGCACCTGGCGAAACTGGTCGAGCGGAGATTGTTCAGCCATCACGCGCCACCGGTTCCCACCCGGCTCGAAACGCCGCAGGCGGCATGGAAGCCAGGATCATGCCTTCCCCACCACGCTTTCCGGCAGATCCTTGCCGAACACGCGCTGATAATATTCGGCAACCAGCGCGCGTTCGGCCTCGTCGCATTTGTTCAGGAAGGACAGCCGGAAGGCAAAGCCGACATCGCCGAAAATCAGCGCGTTCTGCGCCCAGCTGATGACGGTTCGCGGGCTCATCACCGTCGAAATGTCACCGGCGATGAAGCCGGCGCGGGTCATGTCGGCGACCTTCACCATCTGGTCGACAACCTTCTTGCCGTCCGGCTTGTCATATTCGCCGGATTTGGCGAGCACGATCTGCGCCTCGATCGCGGCAGGCAGATAGTTGAGCGTGACGACGATGTTCCAGCGATCCATCTGGCCCTGGTTGATCTGCTGCGTGCCATGATACAGGCCGGTGGTGTCGCCCAGGCCGACCGTGTTGGAGGTGGCGAACAGCCGGAACCAGGGGTTTGGCCGGATCACGCGGTTCTGATCGAGCAGGGTGAGCTTGCCTTCGGTTTCCAGCACGCGCTGGATCACGAACATCACGTCCGGGCGACCGGCGTCATATTCGTCGAACACGATCGCGGTCGGCGTCTGCAGCGCCCAGGGAAGCAGGCCCTCCTTGAACTCGGTCACCTGCTGCCCGTCCTTCAACACGATCGCGTCGCGGCCGACCAGATCGATCCGGCTGATATGCGCGTCGAGGTTGATGCGGATGCACGGCCAGTTGAGCCGGGCCGCGACCTGTTCGACATGGGTCGACTTGCCGGTGCCGTGATAGCCCTGCACCATCACGCGGCGGTTGTGCGCGAAGCCGGCACAGATGGCGAGCGTGGTGTCCGGATCGAACACATAAGCGGGATCGAGATCGGGCACGCGTTCGTCGGCGACCGAGAAGGCTGGCACTTCCATGTCGCTGTCGACACCGAACGCCTCGCGGATCTTCACCATCCTGTCCGGCGCGGCCATGATCGTGTCGGCACGGTTATCGGGCTGTACGTTCGAAATATCGGTCATTGAGCGGTCCTGGTCACGCGCGCAAAAGAGCGGAGTCGGGGATTTGGTAGAGCCATGGTTCGGGTTGGGCAACGCCCCGCGCGCCGCAAATGTCCGCCGGCTTTTCCGCGGCCCAAGATCGGCGCATGCTGACGGGCCGGCGACTCACGGTGCCCTGCCGGTCGGGAGAGCGATGATGGCGTATATCGAGGGGTTCGTGCTGGCGGTTCGGGACGCGAACCGGGACGTTTACCGCGCGCATGCCGCCGCCATGGCGCCGTTGCTCCGCGAATGGGGCGCGACCCGGCTGGTGGAATGTTGGGGCGACGACCTGCCGCACGGGACGCACACCGATTTCTACGGCGCGGTGAAGGCGGAACCGGGCGAGGTGGTGGTATTTTCGTGGATCGAATATCCGTCGAAGGCCGTGCGCGACGCCGCCAATGCGAAGATGATGGCCGACCCGCGCATGCAGGATCTCGGCCCGATGCCGTTCGATGGCAAGCGGATGGTGATGGGCGGGTTCGACGTGCTGCTCGACGCCTGAGCCCGGCAGCGGGTCCGGGCGGGGGCGGGCGGCTCAGGCGAAGGCCGCCGCGCTCTTCAGATGCGTGTAGGCGGTAATGACGTCCTGCAACGCCTTTTCATGGCTGCGATCACCGCCGTTGCGATCGGGGTGGTAGCGACGGACCAATTCGGCATAGCGCGTGCGCAGCGTGCGTCGGTCGGTATCCACCTCCAGTTCCAGCACCCGCAGCGCGCGACGGTCCGCATCGCTCAACGGGCGGCCATCGGCGCGCGCACGCGGCATGCGGGCGGCAAACTTTGCGCCGATCGCGTCGAGCGGATCGACGAAATCCGCCCATTTCGGCGTACCCGCCGCGGTGGAGGAGAAAGCGCGGGTTTCACGTTCCCAGCCCGCCAGCGGGCGCTGCGCGGCCTCGATCTCATCCGTGGTCATGCCCGCGAAGAAATTGTAGCCGCCGTTGAACGCGCGGATATGATCCAGGCAGTACCAGCGCCAGTCCCCCGGACCGTCGAAGCCGGGCCGTTTGCCTTCGATGTTGGGTGCGCGAAACTCCCCGTCGCCGAAACATCCCTCGGCATCGCAGAGCCGACCGGTGTTTTCGACGCGGCCATGAAATCTCGGGCTGCGTTTCGCGCTCGGGCCGTCACTCGCCAAGGTCTGCATTCTCCGGAAAACAAGCTATATAGGGGGCATGATGCAGGACACCACCGGGCCGGTTGCGGCCGAGATCACCCAGCGGCTGACGGCCGCCCTGAACCCCGAACGGCTGGCCGTGATCGACGACAGCGAGCAGCATCGCGGCCATGGCGGCCATGATGCGCGGGGCGAGAGCCATTTCACGGTCGAGATCGTGGCGGCGGCGTTCGAGGGGCAGAGCCGGGTCGCGCGGCAGCGGCTGGTCAATCAGCCGCTGGCCGAACTGCTCCGCGAGCGGGTGCACGCGCTGGCCATCAAGGCGCGGGCGCCTTCGGAGACGTGAGCGCGGCTTTCGGATGCGGATGCGGATGCGGGACCCTGCCCTCTCATCGATTTCGCATCTGCCTCTAATCCGATAGAGCCGGCCCATGACCGCCGACGCCGCAACCAACCTGCTGACCCCGGCCGAAGGCCCGATCCGGCGGGCGTTGCGGAATGCGGCCTGGCTGCTGGGCGGCAAGGGCGTCGGTGGCTTGTTCAGCCTGGTCTATCTTGCGCTGGTCGCGCGGACACTGGGAGTGGCCGGGTTCGGCGTGTTCGCGGTCATCCTGGCTTATGGGCAGGCGTTGGCGAATGTCGTCGGATTCCAGTCGTGGCAGACGGTGATCCGCTACGGCGCGCGCCATCATGCCGATGCACGCCCCGAACTGTTCGCGCAGGTGCTGGGCTTCGCCACGCTGCTGGACCTGGGCGCGGCGCTGGTGGGCGGGGTGATCGCGGTGGCGGGCGCTTTGTTGATCGGGCCGATGATCGGCTGGAGCCCGGAGACGCAATCGCTGGCCGCCTGGTTCGGCGTGTCGCTGCTGTTCGGGCAGCGCGGGGCGCCGACCGGCGTGCTGCGGTTGTTCGACCGATTCGACCTGGCGGCCTATGCCGAACTGACCCTGCCGGCGACCCGGCTGATCGGGACGTTGCTGGCCTGGGTGCTGGACGGTGGCCTGGCGGGCTATCTGCTGGCGTGGGCGCTGGCGGAGCTGGTGACGACGGTGTCGATGTGGGTGCAGGCCTGGCGCGAACTGAAGCCCCGCGCGATGGCGCAGGGCCGCTGGCGGCTGCAAGGGCTGACGATCGACAATCCGGGGATCTGGCGGTTTTCGATCACCACCAACCTGACCGCGTCGATCGGCCTGGTGTGGCAGCAGATCCCGATCCTGGCGGTCGGCTGGATCGCCGGGCCCGCCGGGGCCGGCGGATACCGGATGGCAACGCAGCTGGGTACCGCGCTGACCAAGCCGGTCGTGTCGCTGGCGCGGTCCATCTACCCGGAATTCGCGCGGCTGTCGGTCGGTTCGGGTGCGGCGGCGCTGGGGCCGGTGATGCAGCGGACGGCGTTGATGAGCGCGGCGGCAGGCGCGCTGTCGGTGGTGCTGATCTGGTTCGCGGGAACGGAGATCCTGCTGTTCGTGGGCGGGCCGGCCTATCTGTTCGCCTATCCGGTGCTGGTCGTGCTCACACTGTCATCCGCGCTCAACCTGGTCGGGTTCGGGCTGGAGCCGGCCCTGACGGCGCTTGGCCGGCCGGGTGCGGCGCTGGTGGCGCGCGGGGTGGCGACGCTGTTCTACCTGATGTTGCTGGCGCTGCTGCTGCCGCGGCTGGGGCCGATCGGCGCGGCCTGGGCGACGCTGGCCGCGACGGGCGCGTCACTGCTGCTCTTGTGGTGCGCCTATCGTCGCGTGCCGTGATCGTGGGCGGTCAGACCCGCTCGATCAGCATCGCGATGCCTTGGCCAACGCCGATGCACATGCAGGCGATGGCATAGCGACCGCCGGTGCGGTGCAACTGTTCGGTCAGGGTCAGCGCGATCCGCGCGCCCGACATGCCCAGCGGATGACCAAGCGCGATCGCCCCGCCGTTCGGGTTGACGCGCGGATCGTCCGGGGCGAGCCCCAGATCGCGCAGCACCGCGATCGCCTGCGCCGCAAAGGCTTCGTTGAGTTCGATCAAGGCGACCTGGTCAAGCGTGACACCGGTCAGCGCCAGCAGCTTGCGCACCGCGGGAGCGGGGCCGATGCCCATCATCCGCGGGGCAACTCCAGTCGAAACCGTCGCGACGATGCGGGCGCGGGGCGTGAGCCCGTGCGCTGAAGCGGCGGCCTCCGACGCGACGATCAGCGCGGCGGCGCCGTCATTGACGCCGGACGCATTGCCGGCGGTGACCGTGCCGCCCGGCCGCACGATGGGCCGCAGCCGGGCCAGCGCGTCGATCGTGGTCGCGCGCGGATGTTCGTCCCGGTCCACGAGGATCGG
>NZ_DASVTO010000002.1:0-83826 GCF_036387535.1 Sphingomonas sp. | reverse complement strand
TTCACCCCCGACACCCTGCCCCAGGCGGATGCGCTGGTCATGACCATCGAACGCGAACTGGTGCCCAGCGAATGAGGGCGATGCCGTAGGCCACCGGGGCGCAGGACCGCGGTGGCCTACGGCGGCTCGGATCAAGCCGGGACAATCGGCCGCGATCTCCGGCGCGCTGCCGCCCCGACCAAGCCGAAGCCGAGGATCATCATGATCCAGCTGGTCGGCTCAGGCACCGATGCCACAAATTGGGTGATTGGGGTCTGCGACATCGTGATGATGTTGCTGTTCGCGAATGTCAGGCCGGTCACGAACGCGCCGGGATCGGTCGGATCCAGCATCGCCGCCAGATCGATGTCGAGCAGCTTGAAGCCCGCTACCCCGCTGCCTGCGAAATCATAGTCATAGACCCCGGACGCGAGCAGGGTACCCGCCAGCGAGTAGATGTCATACCCGTCGCTGTCGAACGGGAGGGTCGGCAGAAGGACGCTCAGGATCGCATTGTCGCCGGTCTCGATCGCGTAAGTATAGCCGATGGCATAGGTCGGATCGATGAAGACCGGTTGCTGCGGCGTAGGCGTGAACGTGAACGCAAACCCGCCGTCCGGTGTGATTTCGCTGGGCAGGAGCGGCGAATCCGCGGTTGACCCGTCGCCGATGGTCGCATCGTTCAACAACAGGCCGCTGAACGCCATGCCGGTGTCGACACTATTATCGGACCAGTTGGTCACCCCGAAACGGAGCTGGTAGCTGCCGGCGTCCTGGACGGTGTAGCTCGACTGCACCCAGCCGGTATAGCCACAGCCGCTATCGTAGCAGTACCCGGAATTCGGGCCGAGCGGCGACCAGATCGGTCCGCCGGGAATGATCGGCACCGACACCGGATTGAGCGTCGCCTCCACCGCGGGCAAGTCGAGACCGGGCACGATCGGGCCGCTCGGCTTGGTGCGGGCGGTGAAGATGTTGGCGGTCACCGCCCCGGTGGCCACGTTGATCAGTTGCGCGAAGCCGTAATCTGCATAGCCGGAGCCATCCGACGTCACATAATTGAAAAAGAAGGATACTTCCGAATTGGCGGCAGCGTAGAAGGTGTCGGACAGCAGTTCCGACCCGTTGGTCGCCTCGCCTTCGAAGCCTGCAATCTGTCCCGCGCCTTCCTGGCCCAGATAGGAGGAGATCCAGTCATAGCTGCCGTTACCGATCGGCGCGGCGACCACGACGCTCGGGCCGGTCACATCCGCCGACGTGCCGCAATTGCCGATGCATGTCGCCGCGTCAGCCGCTCCAGCGAATGAAATTAAGCACATAGCCGTACCGAATAGTTTCGATCGAATCCCCATGACCATATCCCCCTGCGATCTGCCGCCGATTCGGCCAATCTAAGGAAGAATTAATATATAATGAGCGCGTTTACTGTGTCACTACGTGACAGCGCGCGGGTCATAGATCGACCCAGGCGTCAATCTATGACCGCACCGGCTTGCAGGACCGCGGCAGGACGGCTCCCGACATCACTGTCCGGACACCTGCGTCGCCAGCGCCGCTTCCTCCGCGACCAGTTCCTTGCGGCTGAGCTTGCCGACCAGCGTTTTCGGCAGGGTCAGCCGCACCTCCACCGCGCAGCAGCGCTCATGCTTGCCGACCAGCGGGTTCAGCCAGGCCAGCAACGCCGCGCCGTCGATCGGGGTGACATCCTCGCGCAGGGTCACGAACGCCTTCGGGCGCTCGCCCTGATAGGCGTCGGGCACGCCGATCACGATCGCCTCGCGCACCGCGGGATGGCGGTACAGCACCGCTTCCACCCGACTGGGGAACACCTTGAACCCGCCGACCGAGATCATGTCCTTCAACCGGTCGACGATCCGGATATAGCCGTCGGGCGCGATCACGCCGACATCGCCGGTGCGCAGCCCGCCGTCGGCAAAGGTGGTCGGATCCAGATCGGGGCGATTCCAATAGCCGATCATGATCTGCGGCCCGTGGATCACGATTTCGCCCGGCTCCCCGTCCGGTGCGGGGCGCGACGGATCGTCGCGATCGACCAGCCGGAACCGGGTCGCGGGCAAGGGCTGCCCGATGGTGCCGACCTGCACCCCACCCTCATAGGGGTTGGTCGACGCGATCCCGCTCTCGGTCAGGCCATAGCCTTCGATCAGCAAGGCGCCGCTTGCCGCCTCGAACGCGGCTTTCACCGTCCCCGGCAACGGGGCGCCGCCGGAAATGCAGACGCGCAGCGACGAGAAATCGGTCTTGCCGATATCGGGATGATCCAGCAGCGCCTGGTACATCGTCGGTACGCCCGGCAGGCTGGTCGCCTTGGTCCGCGCCACCGCCGCCAGCACGGCGCCCGCTTCGAACCGCGGCAGCAGCACCATCGTCCCGCCATTGCGCACCGTGCGGTTGAGCACGCACGCATTGGCGAAGATATGGAACAGCGGCAGCGCCCCGACGATCCGGTCCGGCTGCCCCGCCTCCGGATCGACGGCCACCACCTGCCGCGCATTGGCGGTCAGGTTCTGGTGGGTCAGCATCGCGCCTTTCGGGCTGCCGGTGGTGCCGCCGGTATATTGGATCAGCGCGACGTCGCGCAGCGGATCGATCGCCGGTTCCGGAAACCGCCCGTCATTGGCGATCAGCGCGGAAAAGCTCGTGATCCGCGGGTCGGCGGGTAACGGCGCCACCTCCTTGCGCTTGAACAGCCGGTACAGCACCGATTTGGCCGGCGGCAGCGCGCCGGCCACCGATCCCACCACCAGCCGCTCCAGCGCGCTCGCCTCCAGCACTTTCAGCGCGGTCGGCAGCAACGCGGTCGCGGAAATGGTGAACAGCAATCGCGTTCCCGAGTCCGCCACCTGATGCGCCAGTTCCTCGACCGAATAGAGCGGCGAGAAATTGACCACCACCGCACCCAGCATCAGCGCGCCATAATAAGCGGCGACATAATGCGGCACGTTGGGCAGGAACAATCCGATCCGGTCGCCCGGCCGGATCCCCAGCGCCTGCAACCCCGCCGCTACCCGCCGCGCCCCGGCCAGCGTCTCGGCATAGCTATATTCGCGCCCCAGGAAATCGATCAGCACCGCGCCCGGCCGGGCCGCCACCGCGTCCGCCACCATCTCCGGCACGGTCATCGGGGCATAGCTCGCCTCCCAGCGGCCGGGGTGGACATAATGGGTTTGCCAGATCGCTGCATCGGTCATGACGTTGACGTAAACGGAATGATGGGGGAGGGAAAGAGGGCTTTATGGACGCAACATCGATGTAATCTGTTGCCGTGCAGCCACACTCTGCTCCGCTGGCAACAGTTTGTCACAAAGCCGCCATAACCGGCCCCTACCGCGCCCCTCATCCAGGCGTCACCACCGCGAAACGGCGGGACGCTGCCAAAGGGGAATCTCCACATGTCGACTGCGTCCGCCCGTCCCTTCCTGCTGTCCGTCGCGGTTGCCGCGCTGGGCCTTGCCGGTGCCGCCCAGGCACAGGATGCCGCATCCGTCGCGACCGCCACGGCCGATACCGGCGCAGACGCCGCGCCGGAAGCCGGTCTGCAGGACATCGTCGTCACCGCCGAACGCCGCTCCGAAAATCTGCAACGGGTGCCGCTGTCGGTCTCCGTCGTCGGCGGTGCGCAGTTCCGCGATCTGCAATCGGGCGGGGAGGATCTGCTCGCGCTGTCGGGCCGCGTTCCCGGTCTCTACGCGGAAACGACCACCGGCCGCATCTTCCCGCGCTTCTATATCCGCGGCCTCGGCAATATCGACTTCTATCTCGGCGCGTCACAGCCGGTGTCGATCATCCAGGACGATGTCGTGCTGGAACATGTCGTCTTGAAATCGAACCCGGTGTTCGACGTGGCGCAGGTCGAGGTGCTGCGCGGCCCGCAGGGCTCGCTGTTCGGCCGCAACACCACGGCGGGCATCATCAAGTTCGATACGCTCCGCCCGACGCAGACGCTGCAGGGCCGCGCGCTCGCCACCTATGGCAGCTTCAACACCGTCACGCTCGATGCCGGCATCGGCGGCCCGCTGATCGAGGACAAGCTCGCCATCCGCGTGTCGGGGCTGTACCAGCACCGCGACGACTGGGTCGACAACATCTATTCCGGCCCCAGCGCCGATGGCACGGTCACCCCGAAAAAGGATACGATGAACGGCTTTGACGAGCGTGATGCGCGCGTCCAGCTGCTGTTCACCCCGACCGACAGCTTCTCGATCCTCGGCTCCGTCCACGCCCGCGATTATTCCGGCACGTCGACGCTGTTCCGCCGCGGCACGATCGTGAAGGGGTCGAACAGCGTCGCCAATGTCGATCGCGGCACGGTCGCGCTGGACGAGGGTCGCGACAATCCGCAGGCGTACAAGACCTATGGCGGCTCGCTCAACATGCGGATGGATTTCGGTCCCGCCGCGCTCACCTGGATCACCGCCTACGAAACCACGTCGGGCTACAGCCGCGGCGATACGGACGGTGGCGCCGCCACAAACTTCCCGGTTGGCGGCATCCCGAACGGCTATGGCCAGTCGCAGGGTCAGGTCCGCGATCTCGATCAATATACCCAGGAAATCCGCCTCGCCAGCACCGACGGCGGGCGGTTCAAATGGCAGTTTGGCGGCATGTATTTCGACAGCCGCGACACCACCGACTTCTACCAGCGCGCCTTCCTGATCGGAGCCAATCCCAACAACTGGGTCCGCCTGCACAACGTCAACACCAGCTATGCCGCCTTCGGCCAGCTGAGCTACGAACTGATCGACGGGCTCACCCTGACCGCGGGCGGACGCGAGACCAAGGATACCAAGACCACCCGCCTGCTGAAGACCGCGAACAGCGTCGCCAACGTCTCCACCTATCGCGGGCGCACCTTCGTCCGGCTGTCGGATACGCAGCCCAGCTGGGATCTGAGCGCGCTGTACCAGATCACGCCCGATCTCAGCGTCTATGCCCGCGTCGCTCGCGGCTTCCGCGGGCCGACGATCCAGGGTCGCTCCGCGGTGTTCAATGCCGATTTCACCACCGCCGACAGCGAAACGATCCTGTCATGGGAGGCCGGGTTCAAGAGCGTGCTGTTCGACAACCGCCTGCGCCTGAACGCCACCGCCTTCACCTACACGGTCGACGATATCCAGCTGAACGGCAATGACAGCAACGGGAATGGCGTGCTGTTCAACGCGAACAAGGCCAAGGCTTACGGCATGGAGGCCAGCGCCGAACTCCGCCCGGTGCGCAACCTGTCGCTGACGGCGGGGCTCAGCCTGCTTCATACCGAAATCCGCGACCGGAACGTCTATGCGCAGGTCTGCGCGCTCAATGGCGTGGTCGTCTGCACGGTGCAGGATCCGACGATCCGCGTAAACGGCAATGTTTTCGCCCAGATCGACGGCAATCCGCTTCCGAACGCCCCGCGCTACAATATCGATTTCACCGCGCGCTACGATCTCCCGCTCGCCGGCGGCGCCGGCCTGTTCGTCGCGACCGACTGGAACATGCAGGGCTATACCAACCTCGTCCTCTACAAGACGCCGGAATTCACCGCGAAGAACAACTTCGAAGGCGGTGCCAAGCTCGGCTACACCACGCCGGACGGCAATTACGAGATCGCGCTGTTCGCCCGCAACATCACCAACGAGAAGAACCTGAAGGGCGTCATCGAAAACTACATGGCTTCGGTCGTGAACGATCCCCGAATCCTCGGCGTCTCGCTCGGCGTGAAGCTGCGGTGATGAACCGACCGCGTACCGCTTAGAGCCGTCAAATAGATCCGTTATCCCGAGCGAAGTCGAGACACGCCGCGCTGCGGCCGTGTCACGTCCCTCGACTTCGCTCGGGATGAACGGGTCAGGTTCGGTTCTGCTGATCCAAGCAGGAATGGCAGGAAGGCCGGTTACAACGAAGCCAACACCGCATCCCCCATTGCCTGCGTCGTCATCATGCCCCCCAGGTCGGGCGACCGCGCGCCGCCGGCCAGCGCCGCGGCCACCGCCGCCTCGATCCGGTCGGCGTCCGCCGGGCGATGCAGCGAATGGCGCAGCATCATCGCCGCCGACAGGATCGTCGCCAGCGGATTGGCCTTGCCCTGCCCGGCGATGTCGGGGGCCGATCCGTGGATCGGTTCGTACAGCCCCTTGGCCTCGGCATTGATCGATGCCGACGGCAGCATCCCGATCGATCCCGCGCACATCGATGCCTGGTCCGACAGGATGTCGCCGAACAGGTTGCCGGTCACGATCACGTCGAACCGCCCCGGCGCGCGCACCAGCTGCATCGCGGCATTGTCGACATACATATGCTCCAGCGTCACGTCGGGATATTCTGCCGATATCTCGGTCACCACGTCGCGCCACAGTTGCGACGTTTCCAGCACATTGGCCTTGTCGACCGAACAGAGCCGGCCTTTGCGCCCGCGTGCGGTCCGGAACCCGACATGCGCGATCCGCGCCACCTGATCCTCGTCATAGGACATGATGTCATAGCCTTCGCGCCGCCCGGTCACGGTCGTCCGCATCCCCTTTTCGCCGAAATAGACGTCGCCGTTCAGCTCGCGCACGATCACCATGTCGATCGCGCGCGCCACTTCGGGCCGGAGCGCGGAGGCATCGGCCAGCTCGGGGAACAACCGTGCCGGCCGCAGATTGGCGAACAGCCCCAGCGCCTTGCGCAGCCCCAGGATCGCCTGTTCGGGCCTGAGCGCGCGTTCCAGCGCGTCGCAGCGCGGATCGCCGACCGCGCCGAACAGTACCGCATCGGCGCGCGCGGCCAGCGCCAGCGTCTCCGGCGGCAACGGATGCCCGACCGCATGATAGGCGGCACCGCCGACCAGCCCGGTTTCGTAGGACAGCGCGTCGCCGCACACCGCATCCAGCACGCGTCGTGCCTCGGCCACCACCTCCGGCCCGATCCCGTCCCCCGGCAACACAGCGATCCGCATCGGCGTCTTCCTCTTCGCGACTATCCCGGCCCCTCTGCGTCAGGCGCCGGCGCGCTGCAACCGCAGGATCAACCGCTCGCGCGCCGCCAGCACCATCGCCCGCCGCTCGGTCAACAGGTCGCGTGCCAGAAAATGCCCCGTCAGGCGCAGGCCGTCGCGAATCGCGTCCCATTCCGCCGCCCCGCCGTCGATCAGGAACGCGGGCAGCGGCAACAGCCGGTCGACATAGCCCGCCCCCGCCGCGCGCGACACCGCCGCCCCGCTCTTCGGGCTGACATAGGCCAGATCGTCGCGCGCACCGGTCACCACGCAGGCCGACAGGTCGAGCCCGAATCCGAGTTCGGTCAGCACCAGATATTCATACCGCACCAGCGCCGCCGCCCAGCCCCGCGCCGACGCCGCGCTTTCGATCGCCGCCAGCACACCGTCCAGTGCGGCGTGCACGCGCGGATACGCCTGCCCCTCCGGCAACGCCGTCGCGGCCAGCGCGGTGGTCCAGTCGATTGCCGCCGCCGCCAGCGGCTCGGCCAGCAACGGCGCCCGGCTCCGCACCAGTTCCACCGTCAGCGCCGCCAGCTGGTCCTCGGTCCGCGACCGATAGTCCGCCCGCACCACGTTTCCCGGCACCAGCACCGGCCGCAACCGCCGCGATCGCCCGCCCCGCACATAGCCCGGCTGCATCCCTGCTTCGGGCGTCAGCAACCGCACCACCGTCCCGCTCTCGCCGTGCTGGATCACGCCGCATACGATGGCGTCGGTGGTCAGATGCATGCAAGGGGGTATGGCACAAGACGGACGGCGCCCCCACCCCTCACGCTCGCCCCCACCTCCGTCCGGTTCGGGCCCGTCGGGAACCCGCCACCACCGTCGCACCCCGTCCTTCAGCCGTTCTCGACAGGCTCGCACCGGACGGATTTCGGAAGATCGGCCTTGCCGCTTGTCAAAGGTCGCTATGCCCCGCCACGCGCCTCCGCTATGCGGTGCCGATGGAAACCGTATCCTTCGGCTACGCCGATATCGACCCCGCCGAAAAGACCGCCCGCGTCGGCGACGTGTTCCGCAACGTCGCCGGCAGATATGATCTGATGAACGATGCCATGTCGGGCGGCATGCACCGATTGTGGAAGGACCGCTTCGTCCGCCGGGTGAAACCGCGCATGGGCGAGCGCATTCTGGACATGGCCGGCGGCACCGGCGACGTCGCATTCCGCCTTCACAAATCGGGCGCGCAGGTGACGGTGGCGGACATCAACCCCGCCATGCTCGAAGTCGGCATGGAACGCGCGGCCAAGCGCCGGATCGACGGGCTGGTCTGGACCGAGGCCAATGCCGAAACCCTGGTCTTCCCGGATCGGCATTTCGATGCCTACACCATCGCGTTCGGCATCCGGAACGTCACCGATATCCCGGCGGCGCTGCGGGAGGCGCACCGCGTCCTCGTCCGTGGCGGCCGCTTCTTCGTGCTCGAATTCTCGACGACGCTCTGGCCCGGCTTTGGTGACGTGTACGACGCCTATTCGCACAAGCTGGTCCCGCAGCTCGGCAAGCTGCTCGCCAATGACGAGGCCAGCTATCGCTACCTGATCGAATCGATCCGCCGATTCCCTGACATGCCGACGTTCCAGCGCATGATCGACGACGCCGGCTTTGCGCGCACCGCGGTCGAGCCGATCCTGGGCGGCCTGGTCGCGATCCACAGCGGGTGGAAGATTTGAACGATATCCTGGCGCACACCCCGGCGGGCGCGGGGGCCGGGGTCGGCGCGCGGACGATTGCATGACGCACCCCGCCGTCCACCTCTACCGGCTGCTGAAATGGGGCCGAACCCTCGCCCGCCACGGCGCGCTGCGCGGGATCGAACGCGATCCGATGACGCCGCCGGCGGTCCGCCGGCTGGCGCGCATCGCCCGCATCGGCGCGCGTGTGCCAAAGGTGCCGGCCTACGCCGATGCGCTGGAGGCGATCGGCCCCGCCGCGATCAAGCTCGGCCAGACGCTCGCCACCCGGCCCGATCTGGTGGGGGAGGAAGCGGCGAAGGATCTGCTGCGGCTGCAGGACGCGCTGCCCCCGCTTCCCTTCGACGTGATCGAGGCGCAGATCATCGCCAGCTTCGCCAAGCCGATTGCCACGCTGTTCACGTCGATCGATCCCGTTCCGGTTGGCGCGGCCTCGATCGCGCAGGTCCACCGCGCGGTCACCACCGACGGACGCACCGTCGCGATCAAGATCCTGCGCCCGGGTGTCGAGGCCGAATTCACGCGCGCGATCGAAACCTATGAATGGGCGGCAGCACAGGTGGAGGCGATGGGCGGCGAACTCGCCAGGCTGCGTCCGCGTCTGACCATCGCCACCTTCAAACGCTGGACCGCGCGCGAACTGGATCTCCGGCGCGAGGCCGCGTCCGCGTCCGAACTGGCCGAACGGATGGCCGCCGAACCGCATTTCAAGGTGCCGTCGATCGACTGGCAACGCACCTCCGGCAAGGTGATGACGCTGGAATGGATCGACGGGATCAAGCTGTCGAACCGCGCCGCGATCATCGCGGCCGGCCATGATCCGGCGAAACTGGCGCAGATCCTGCTCCGCGCCTTCCTGCGGCAGGCGATCGCGGAAGGATTCTTCCACGCCGACATGCATCAGGGCAATCTGTTCGCCACCCATGACGGCGAACTGGCGGTCATCGATTTCGGGATCATGGGGCGGATCGATCGCCGCGCGCGCTTCTGGCTGGCCGAAATCCTCTACGGGCTCATCACCGGCAATTATCGCCGCGTCGCGGAGATTCATTTCGAGGCGCAATATGTCCCGGCGCATCACGATATTGATGAATTCGCCACCGCCCTGCGCGCCGTCGGCGAACCGATGCGCGGCCTGTCGGTCAAGGAGATGTCCGTCGGCCAGATGCTCGACGGCCTGTTCGCCATCACCCGCGATTTCGACATGCAGACGCAGCCGCACCTGCTGCTCCTGCAGAAAACGATGGTGATGGTCGAAGGCGTCGCGACCGCGCTCGATCCCGATATCAACATGTGGGAATCGGCCGGTCCGTTCGTGAAGGATTGGCTCCGCTCCGAACTCGGACCCGAAGCGTTCCTGGCGAACCGCCTCACCACGGACCTGAAGACGCTGGCCGGCATTCCCGAACTCGTTCGCCGGATCGAGGCGCGCTTTCCGCCCGAAGGGGCCGCCCCGCCTCCACCCCCGCTGCGGGAGGTGCAGGTCGTCCGCATCGGCGGCGGCTGGCGCTATGTCCTCGTCACCCTGCTCGCCGGCGGCGCCGGCGCCGCGCTGGTCACGCTGCTGACATAGCCACGTCATCCCGGCGAACGCCGGGATCTCCCGACGGTGAAGAACCCAGCTCAAGCCACGACGAAACCCCGGTTGCCGCCGGGTAGGCGCCAGGCCAGGTTCACACCCCCCAATCCAGCAGCGGCCACCCCTTCGCCCGCGCCATCGACCGCAGCTTGGCGCTGGCATTGACCGCGAATGGCGCATCCGCCCAATCCAGCACGCATCCGTCCGATACATGGTCGGAATAGAATCGCACGGTCACCGCCGCGCGGTCCAGCCCCTGCGTCATCATCCAGGCCAGGATCATCCGCAGCTTGGCCGGACCGTAGCAATTCTCGCCGTCCACCCGCGGCAGGATGCGATCGTCCAGCCCCGTCATCGTCCCGGTCGCGATCACGTCGTCAAATCCCAGCCGGGCGGCGATCGCGCCGACATAAAGCCGGTAGGATGCGGTCGCCAGCACCAGCCGCCGCCCCGCCGCGCGGTCTTCCGCAATCTGCCGCAGCGCGCCCGGATGGACGTTCGCCTTCAGTATCCGATCCGCGAACGACGCCGTCACCGGCGCCAGCCGCGCCGGCAACACGCCCCCGCCCAGCAACAGGCGCTGGTTGACCTCTTTCAACCGCTTCCGGTCGATCAGCTTGGCTGCATAGGCCAGCATCGCGATCGGCACCGCCGGCGCCAGCAACAGCCGCCACGGCGCCAGCCGGGCGGCGGCATGCAGCAGGAACGGCGTATAGGTGCCGGTCCGCGTGATGGTCCGGTCCATGTCGTAGATGGCGAGTTCGGTCATGCAGGCCCGCGTAGCCGATCCCGCGGCGAAACCGCAATCGCGCCGCCCGATCGGGAACCTTCCTTGTGTCGGCGCGTATCGCGAACAGATGTTTGCGCCGCCCTCCACAATCCGCCATGCTCCACCGGCATGAGCGGGGCGGAATTCACCAATGACGACGGCGTCCTCCACTTCCGCGGGACGCTGACGCTCGCCCGGCTGGGTGACGTCGTCGAACGCGTCGGTGCGGTCGATGGCGGTGCGCGCGCGGTCGACCTGTCTGGCATCGATCGGATCGACACGGTCGGCGCATGGATCATCCACCGTCTGGTCCGCGATCATGATCTGGAGGTGCAGGGTGCGGATGCCAACACCGCCCGGCTGCTGGAACAGGTCGCGGCCGCGGATCAACCCGCGAAGATCCGGCCGGATCGCACGCCGCCGTTCGTCCGCGTGCTGGGCCAGGTGGGCGATGCCGTAGCACAGGCCGGCCACACGCTGCTGGGCCTGACCGGCTTCTTCGGTGCCACGCTGGTCGCCGCCTGGGGCGTCCTCCGCCATCCGCGCCGGTTCCGCTTCAACGCCGTCGCCCGCCAGTTCGAGGTCGTCGGGGTCGAGGCCCTCGCCATCGTCGGGCTGATGAGCTTCCTGATCGGCGTCGTCATCGCGCAGCAGGGCGCGATCCAGCTTCGGCAGTTCGGGGCGGAGGTGTTCACGATCAACCTGATCGGTCGTATCACCTTTCGCGAACTGGGCGTCCTGATGACCGCGATCATGGTCGCCGGCCGCTCCGGTTCGGCCTTCGCGGCACAGATCGGATCGATGCGGCTGGCGGAGGAGGTCGACGCCATGCGCACGATCGGCGTCTCGCCGATGGAGGCGCTGGTGCTGCCGCGCGTGCTCGCCACCGTCATCCTGATGCCGCTGCTCGGCTTCTACGCATCGCTGCTCGCGCTGGTCGGCGGCGGGCTGTTCACCTGGATCTCGCTCGATATCCCGCCCGTCACCTTCATCACCCGCATCCGGGAAGTCGTGCCGATCACCGACGTGCTGACCGGCCTGATCAAGGCGCCGGTGTTCGGCATGATCATTGCCATGGCCGGCTGCTTCCAGGGGATGCAGGTGGAGGGCAGCGCGGAATCGGTCGGCCTGCGCACCACGTCCGCCGTGGTGCAGTCGATCTTTCTCGTCATCATCATCAACGCCGTCTTCGCGGTGTTCTTCGCATCGATCGGCTGGGTATGACCGCTGCGGCCGACGATATCCTGATCCGCGTCCGCGGCGTCCGTAACCAGTTCGGCGAACAGGTCGTGCATGACGGGCTCGAACTCGATGTTCGCCGGGGCGAGATTCTGGGCGTCGTCGGCGGGTCGGGCACCGGCAAGTCGGTGCTGCTCCGCTCGATCATCGGACTCCAGACACCGGACGCGGGCGACATCACCGTGTTCGGCGAACCCATGATCGGGCGGGAGGAGACGGAGGCGCAGAATGTCCGCCGTCGCTGGGGCGTGCTGTTCCAGAACGGCGCGCTGTTCTCCACGCTGACCGTCGCCGAAAATGTGCAGGTGCCGCTGCGCGAATATTATCGCCGGCTCGATGCGACGCTGCTGGACGAGATTGCCGCCTACAAGATCGCGATGTCCGGCCTTGGGCCGGAGGCCGGACCCAAATATCCGTCGGAACTGTCGGGCGGCATGCGCAAGCGCGCGGCGCTCGCACGCGCGCTGTCGCTCGATCCCGAACTGCTGTTTCTTGACGAACCCACCGCCGGGCTCGATCCGATCGGTGCGGCCGCGTTCGACGCGCTGATCAAGAGCCTGAAACAGACGCTCGGCCTGACCGTCTTCCTCATCACCCACGATCTCGACACGCTCTATGCGATCTGCGACCGGGTGGCGGTGATCGCGGATAAAAAGGTCGTTGCGGTCGGCACGATCCCCGAACTGCTCGCGCTCGATCAGCCCTGGATCCAGGAATATTTCAACGGCCCGCGCGGCCGGACCGCGGCGCAGGGCGCGGAGACATTGCACGAAGAAGCCGTCGAACGGGATCGCCCCGCTTCGGCGCATCATGATGTGGACGCGAGGGGCTGATGGAAAACCGATCCAACCATGTTCTGGTGGGGGGCGTCGTCTTGACGCTGGTCGTCATCACGCTCGGCTTCCTCGTCTGGATGGCGGGGTTCTCCGGCCCCAACGACCAGAAATTCGACATCTTCTTCCGCAGCTCGGTCGACGGGCTGGCCAAAGGGTCGGTGGTCGCCTTCTCCGGCGTGCCGGTCGGCAATGTCGAGGATATCGCGCTGATGCCCGCCAGTCCGGAATTCGTGCGCGTCCGGATCAAGGTGAAGGAGGGCGTTCCCGTCCTGCGCGGCACCACCGCCACCATCGCCGGCGTCGGCTTTACCGGGGTCAGCCAGATCAATCTCGACGGCGCCGTAAAGGGCGCCGCGCCGATCGCGTGCAATCCCAATCTCGATCCCGACCCCGCCTGCCCCGATGGCTTCCCGGTGATCCCGACCAAACCCGGCGCGCTCGGGCAGTTGCTGAACTCCGCACCGGTGCTGCTGGAACGCGTCACCACGCTCACCGACCGGCTGGGGCAACTGCTCAACCCTGCCAACCAGAACTCGATTGGCCACATCCTCGCCAATCTCGATCGGCTGTCGGGCTCGCTGGCGGATCGCGGCCCCGAAATCGCGCAGACGCTGGTCGAAACCCGGGTCGCCATTCGCCAGGCCGGCGTCGCAGCGCAGCAGATCGGCGCGCTGGCCGACACCACCAACGGCGTGATGCAGCGCGACGTTGCCCCCGCCATGGCCAATTTCAACAAGGCCGCGAACAGCGCGCAACGAAGCCTCGCCACGCTGGATGCGACGCTGGCGGATGCACGGCCGGGCATCAAGACGCTGACCAACGACACCATTCCCAATGCCAACGAACTGATCCGCGATCTGTCGCAGATGGCGGAGTCGCTCAGCGCCGTCGCCAACAAGCTCGATCGCGGCGGTGCCGGGGCGCTGGTGGGCGGCGGCAAGCTGCCCGATTACAAGCCGAGGAAATGACATGCGCCCGCTCTCCTGTCTCCTGATCGCCGCCGCCGCCCTGCCGCTGGCCGCCTGCGTCAGCTTCGGGCCGAAGGTTCCGGGCTCGCTGCTCACACTGCCCGCCACGGCGCAGGTCACCGCGGGCGCCGCGCGGACCGCCGCCGATGGCCAGGCGGTGCAGATCATCGTCCCGTCCGTGCCGCAGGAACTGGCTGCGCTCCGCATCCCGGTCCGCACCACGCCGACCGAAATCGCCTATGTGAAGGATGCGATGTGGTCGGATGCGCCGCCGCGCCTGTTCCGCAATCTGCTGGCCGAAACGATCGCGGCACGCACCGGGCGGGTCGTCCTGGAACCGCGCGGTGCCAATGTCACACCCGGTATCCGGCTCGGCGGGCGATTGCAGGCGTTCGGCCTCGACGCGGCCAGCCGCAACGCGGTCATCACCTATGACGCCACGCTCGCGCGCGGAACTGGCACCACCGTCACGTCCCGCCGGTTCGAGGCGCGGGTGCCCGTCACCGCCGAAACCGGTCCGGCCATCGCCGCCGCGCTGACCCAGGGCGCGAACCAGATCGCCGCCGATGTCGCGGCCTGGATCGGCTGATCCCGCCGGCCGGGCGCACATCCGGGCCCGGGCCCGCTTGCCTTACCCCAGGCTCTTGCTGACCTGCTCGAACACGTCCTTCGACAGGCCCGGCGCCGCCAGCAGCCGGTCCAGCTCCGCGCGCATCAGCGCGCCGCGCCCCTCATCGAACCGTGACCAGCGTCCCAGCGGCGGCACCAGCTTGGCGGCCGTCTGCGGATTCAGCCGGTCGATCTTCAGCACCATGTCGGCCAGGAACCGGTACCCCCGGCCCGACGCGTCGTGAAAGGCTCGCTGGTTGACCGCGAACGCCCCCACCAGCGACCGTAGCCGGTTGGGGTTGGTCAGTACGAAATCCGGGTGCGCGGCCAGCCGCTCGACCACGGCCACCGTGTCGGCACGCGGGGCCAGCGCCTGCGTCTGGAACCATTTGTCCAGCACCAGCGCATTGTCCTTGTACCGCGCGTGAAACGCGGCGAATGCCTCCGCCCGTTCCGGCGTGTCGGTCATCGCCAGCGCGGTCAGCGCATTCTGGCGGTCGGTCATGGTATCGGCATCGGCGAATTGCCGCGCCGCCAGCGCCGGCCCGTCCGCGGCGCCCGATGCCACGATATACGCCAGCGCCACCCCGCGCAGCCGCCGCATGCCCTTGGCCGCCGGGGCCTGGACGGCGCCGTCCACCCCCTGCGCGGCATAGACGGCGCGCCAGTCGTCGATCAGCACCGTGCCCAGCGCACGCCGCAACCGGTCCCAGGCCCCGGCTACCGCCTCCGGATCCACCACCAGCATCTGATCGCCCAGATAGGCTTCGGATGGCAGGGTCACGGCCTCCGCCACGAACGCCGCCTCCAGCGCGGGATCGGCCAGCGTCGCCCGCACCGCGGCGATCACCGCGTCATGATCGGCGGCGCCGGTCGTCACATCGGTCACCAGCGTATCCAGCATCAGCTGCTGCATCGCCTCATAGCGTGCGAACGGATCGTCATCATGCGCCGACAGCAGCGCCAGGTCCGCCGCCGATCGGTCGCTCTCGATCGTGACCGGCGCGGAAAAGCCGCGGTTGATCGACAGCATCGGCCGCTCGGCGATCCCGTCGAACAGGATCTCGTCATGCGCGCCGTCGAACAGGATCGTCTGCTCCACCAGCTTCGCACCCGACACCGCGCCGAACAGCGCGATCCGCAGCGGCAAGGGCATCGGCTGCTTGTGCGGTTGTCCCGGCGTCGCCGGCACGACCTGTTGCAGGCGCAGGCGGGCGCGGCCACCCGGCGCGTCATGGTCCATCGCGGCATGCACGCGCGGCGTCCCGGCCTGCTCGTACCAGCGGCGAAACGCGCTCAGGTCGCGCCCCGACGCATCCTCCATCGCCACCACGAAATCCTCGCAGGTGGCGGCGGTCCCGTCATGCCGGTCGAAATACAGGTCGGATGCGGCCCGGAACGTCTGCGCGCCCAGCATCGTGTGCAGCATGCGGATCACCTCCGCACCCTTGTTGTAGATCGTCGCGGTGTAGAAATTGCTGATCTCGATATAGCTGTCCGGCCGGATCGGATGCGCCAGCGGCCCGCCATCCTCGGGGAATTGCGCGGCGCGCAGCACGCGGACATCCTCGATCCGCTTGACCGCGGCCGAGCCCTGATCCGCGCTGAACTGCTGATCGCGAAACACGGTGAACCCTTCCTTCAACGACAGCTGGAACCAGTCGCGACAGGTGACGCGGTTCCCCGACCAGTTGTGGAAATATTCATGCGCCACCACCGTCGCGATATTGTCATAATCCAGGTCGGTCGCCGTATCCGCGTCGGCCAGGATATAGCGCGAATTGAAGATGTTGAGGCCCTTGTTCTCCATCGCCCCGAAATTGAAATCGCTGACCGCGACGATGTTGAACACCCCCAGGTCATATTCGCGGCCATAGACACGCTCGTCCCATGCCATTGCGGTCTTCAACGCGTGCATCGCGTGCGCCGTCTTCGGCAGGTCGTCCGCCCGCACCCAGATGCCCAGTTCGACCAGCTTGCCCGATCCCGTGACGAACGTATCGCGGTTGACCGCCAGATCGCCCGCCACCAGCGCGAACAGATAGCTCGGCTTCGGAAACGGATCGCGCCATTCGGCCCAGTGCCGCCCATCGGGCAGGTCGCCGCCGCCGACATGGTCGCCATTCGCCAGCAGCACCGGATAAAGCGCCTTGTCCGCCGTCATCCGCACGCTGTACCGCGCCAGCACGTCGGGCCGGTCGGGAAAGAACATGATCCGCCGAAACCCCTCCGCCTCGCACTGGGTGCAGAGCAGCCCGTCCGATGCATAAAGGCCCATCAACTGGGTATTGGCCTCCGGCGCGATCACCACCGCGATGTCTACCTGATGCGCGTCGCCGGGCAGGTCGATCAGCATCTGCCCGTCCGCCATGGTCCAGGCCGCGTCCTGCCCGTCCACCCGCACGGCATCCGCGGTCAGCCCGTCGCCGTCCAGCCGCAATGGCCCCGTACCGGAACTGCGCACCACCGCCATCCGTCCGGTCACGCGCGTGGCGGCCGGGTCCAGGTCGAACGTCAGCGCGATCTCCGCCACCTGCCATTCTGGCGGCCGGTACTCGGCGCGCAGGGTCATGGCTGGGGCGGCGAGCGGCTGATTGCGAATATCCATGCGCGGGAAACTAGGCCGGAGGCAAAGGGTTCACAATATCAGAACAGGCTTGCATCTCGCTGCGCCTTTCCGGGACAAGGGCCGCCATGTCCCGCCTCCTGATCTTCGGCCTCGGCTATACCGCCAGCCGCTTCGCCGCCCATCTGCGCATGGCGGGCTGGCACGTCGCCGCCACCCGGCGCGGCGCCGGTCCCGACGCGCTCGCCTTTGACGATCAGGCCGCGGTCCGCGCCGAACTGGCCGTCGCCACCCATATCCTGTCGTCGGTCCCGCCCGCCGATGGCCATGATCCGGTGCTGGATCATTATGGCGACGCGCTCGGCCAAGCGCGCTGGATCGGCTATCTCTCCTCGACCGGCGTCTACGGCGATACCGGTGGCGCCTGGGTCGATGAGACCGCGCCGATCGGCACCGGCCGTCGCAACGCGCGCGCCGCGGCCGATGCCGCGTGGCAATCGCTCCCCGACGCGCGCATCTTCCGCCTGCCCGGCATCTACGGCCCCGGCCGCTCCGCGCTCGATCGGGTCCGGTCGGGTCATGCCCACCGCATCGCGCTCCCGGATCAGGTGTTCAGCCGCGTCCATGTCGACGATATCGTCGCCGGCCTCGTCGCGGGTCTTGCCGGGCCGCCCGGCATCTACAATCTGTCGGATGATCGCCCCGCCAGCCAGAACGACGTGATCGAATATGCCTGCGATCTGCTCGGCCTGCCCTGGCCGCCGCTGCGGACGCTGGACGAAGCCGGCCTGTCGCCCATGGCGCGCGGCTTCTATGCCGAAAATCGCCGGGTCGCCAACGGCAAGGCGAAGCGTCTGCTTGGCTGGCACCCCGCCTTCCCGGATTACCGCGCCGGGTTGCGCGCCCTCAACGCCACCACCAGCCCGACCAGCGCCAGCGCCGCCCCCGCACCGGACTGAACCGACCAGCGATAGCCTTCGAACGCGGTCGACAGCGCCATCGCGATGATCGGCACCAGCACGCTGGAATAGGCGGCACGCGCCGGCCCGATGGTGCGGATCACCTGGAAATACAGCGGAAATGCCAGCGCCGACCCCGCCAGCCCCAGATAGGTGATCCCCGCAACATAGCGCCAGCGCGGCTCGAACACCGGCGGACCGACCGTCGCCCAGGCATAGAGCGCGTCCACGATCGTCCCGAACAACATCGCCCACGCGATCAGTGGCAGGACCGGAAACCGCCGCGCCGCCGGCATCGCCTGGACGACGTTCGCGATTGATGCGGCCAGCACCGCGGCGGCGGTCAGCGCGATCCCGCCGACCACCGCCAGCGTATCGGCCCCGCTGCCCGCCTGCCGCAATTCATGATCGAACAGCAACGCCACCCCGACCAGCGCGACCGCCGACCCCGCCAGAAATGGGCGCGACAGCGACTGACCCAGCAGGACCCGGCCCAGGATCGCATTCGGCACCACCAGCAGCCCGAACACCACCGCCACCAACCCGGACGTGACCACCGCCTCCGCGCGGTAGACCAGGTTGAAATTGGCGAAGAACTGGCAGACCCCGACCAGCGCGGCGATCGCGATCCCGCCTCGGCCGATCCGGATCGGCACCCGCGTTGCCACGGCCACCGCGAACATCGCGACCGTCGCCACGACGAAGCGATAGGTGACCGACCAGCTGACCGGCACCACGCCGATCTGGTCGCGGATCACCAGCCAGGTCGATCCCCAGATCAGCGTGACCAGCGCGAACGGCACCAGCACGCGCCGGACCGTGGCCGCGCCCAGCGGCGGCGCCGTCATGCCGTCATCGTCACAGCGCCGCGATCGCCGCGGCCAGCGCCGTGACCTCCGCCGCCGGCTGGCTCCACGATACCACCATCCGCACTTCCCCCGCCGCCCAGTCGTAGAAATCGAACCCCTGCGCCCGCAGCGCCGCCGCCTCGTCCGGCGTCATCGCCAGGAACAGCTCGTTCGCCTGCACCGGATGCAACAGCCGGCCACCCGCCGCCTGCGCCAGCGCCGCCGCGCCCGCATTGGCGGCATGGGCATTGTCCAGCCAGATGCCGTCGCGCAGCATCGCCAGGATCTGCGCCGCCGCGAACCGCCCCTTGGACAGCAGGTGCCCGGCCCGCTTGCGCCGCCGCAGCGTATCGGCCGCCAGCGTGCGGTCGAAGAAGATCAGGGCCTCCGCCGAGAGTCCGCCATTCTTCACGAAGCCGAAACTCAGCACCTCGACTCCCGCTCGCCAGGTCACCTCGGCCGGCGAACAGCCGACATGCGCGACCGCATTGGCAAAGCGGGCCCCGTCCATATGGAATCGCCAGCCCCGCGCCTTGGCCAGTGCACCCAGCGCTGCTACTTCGTCCGGCGTATAGGCAAGGCCATATTCCGTGGCGTTGGTGATCGACAACGCGTGCGGCTGCACCCGGTGGACGTCGTTGGCGATCGCATCGGCGACCCCCGCCACCCCGACCGGGTCCAGCTTCGCCCCGCGCCCGTCGATCAGCATCAGCTTGGCGCCATGGGTGTAGAATTCGGGTGCGCCGCCCTCGTCATTCTGAATATGCGCATCGCGGTGGCACAGCACCCCGCCGTGCGGCGGCACCATGGCCGCCAACGCCAGGGCATTCGCCGCCGTACCCGTCGCCACCCACATTGCCGTCACCGGCGTTTCGAACAGCTCGGAAAACGCCGTGTCCAGCGCCTGTGACAGCGCATCGCCGTCATAGGCGGTATCGACCGGATTGGCGGCGACGATCGCGTCGAGAACGGCGGGATGGGCCGGTGCGGCATTGTCGGAGAAGAAACGCATCCTGCGCCTCTATCGGTCCCGACGCCCGCGATAAAGTCCGTTCCCGCCCTTCTTCGTCATTCCCGCCCCCTTCGTCATCCCGGCGTCCGCCGGGGTGACGAAGGGGGCGAATGGTCCGATGAAAGTCACGACAGAAACCGCAATCTTGCGTTCCCACCCAAGCCGTTGCACCTTCCGGCACCGATCAGAAGGATCCTGCATGTACCGTCTCGCTTCGACCTTGGCCTTGCTCCTCGCCTCCACCACTGCTGTTGCGCAGCCCGCGTTCGATCCCGCCCGCATCACCGCCGATGTCCGCACCCTGTCCAGCGACGCGTTCGAAGGCCGCGGCCCCGCCACGCCCGCCGAAACCCGGACGGTCGCCTATATCGTTCGGCAGATGCAGGCCGCCGGTCTCCAGCCCGGCGGCACCCCGGATGCGTCCGGAAAGCGCGGCTGGACCCAGGACGTACCGCTGTTGCGCTCCGAAATCACCGGCACGCCGACCCTCGGCATGACCATCGCCGGCACCGCGACCCCGCTGACGCAAGGGACCCAGATCGCGGTCCGCGCCGCGTTGACGGGGCAGAAGCAGGTCGCCATCCAGAACGCCCCGCTTGTGTTCGTCGGCTACGGCGTCGCCGCGTCCGAACGCAACTGGGATGATTTCAACGGTCAGGATCTCAAGGGCAAGATCGCGGTCGTCCTCATCAACGATCCCGATTTCGAAACCGGACAGGGCGATTTCGGCGGCAAGGCGATGACCTATTATGGCCGCTGGACCTACAAATATGAGGAAGCCGCCCGCCGCGGTGCCGCCGGCATCCTGATCGTCCACGAAACCGCACCGGCCAGCTATGGCTGGGCGACGGTCAAGAACAGCAACACCAACACGATGTTCGACATCGTCCGCACCAATCCGACCAGCAGCCACACCGCGATGGAAGGCTGGATCCAGCGCGATCTCGCGGTGCAGCTGTTCAAGGCATCCGGCCTGGATTTCGATGCCGAAAAGGCGAAGGCACAGACCCGCGGCTTCCGCCCGGTCCCGCTCAAGGCGACGTTCACCGCCCGCTATGCCGTCGATGCGAAGGTCATCACGTCGAAGAATGTCCTTGGCCGCCTGCCCGGCACCACCCATCCCGACGACACGGTGATCTACTCCGCGCATTGGGATCATCTCGGGATCGGGCAGCCGGATGCGAAGGGTGACCGCATCTATAATGGCGCGGTCGACAATGCGACCGGCGTCGCCGCCCTGCTCGAACTCGGCCGCGCCTATGCAAAGGCGCCGCGCACGGCCCGATCCGTGGTGTTCCTCGCGGTGACGGCGGAGGAGAAGGGCCTGCTCGGCTCTGAATATTATGCGGCCAACCCGGTCTATCCGCTCGGCCAGACCGTCGGCGTCCTCAACATGGATTCGATGGCGGTCACCGGTCCGGCCCATGATTTCGGTATCTCGGGCAGCGCGAAACTCGGACTGCTGGACATGCTCACCGCGGAAGGCACGAAGCGCAACCGCCGCTTCTCGCCCGAACCGCATCCGGAGGCCGGCAGCTTCTACCGCTCCGATCATTTCCCGATGGCCAAGCGCGGCGTGCCGGCGATTTCGTTCGACGGCGGCAGCGACCTGGTCGAAGGCGGCGCCGCCCGTGGCGAGGCGCTGAGCCGCGCCTATGTTCAGGATCGCTATCACCAGCCCGCCGACGAATGGAGCCCGGATTGGAACCTGGCCGGCATGACCGCCGATCTCGATCTGCTCTATGCGGTCGGCCATGATCTCGCCAGCGGCACCGCCTGGCCGAACTGGAGCACCGACAGCGAGTTCCGCGCCGAACGCGACAAGACCGCCGCGCAACGCCGCTGACCGACCGCCCCCCGGAAACACCGCCCTGCCACCGGCGCAGGGCGGTGTTTCCGAAACACTTGCGCCTACCCCCGCCTCCCGCTTACGTTCACGTAAAGAACCAGAGAGGATTGCCGGATGGATTTCACCCTGAACGATCGGGAGACGCATTGGCGCGACCGCGTCCGTGCCTTCATCGACACGGAAATCCGCCCGCGCGATCCGGATTATCATGCGCAGCAGGCGGAGGGGGAACGCTGGAAGATCCTTCCCGTGATCGAGGATCTGAAGGCGAAGGCGCGGGCGCAGGGGCTCTGGAACCTGTTCATGCCGCCCTCGTCCGGCCGCACGCCGGTCGACGATAGCATCGCCTTCGACGGCCCCGGCCTCACCAATCTCGAATATGCGCTGTGCGCGGAGGAGATGGGGCATCTCGAATGGGCATCGGAGGTATTCAATTGCTCCGCGCCCGACACCGGCAATATGGAGGTGTTCCACCGCTACGGTACGCGCGCGCAAAAGGAACGCTGGCTGCTGCCGCTGATGGCGGGCGACATCCGCTCCGCCTTCCTGATGACCGAACCGGCGGTCGCCTCGTCCGACGCCACCAACATCGAAACCCGCATCGATCGCGATGGCGACGATTATGTGCTGAACGGCCGCAAATGGTGGTCGTCGGGTGCGGGCGATCCGCGCTGCAGGATCGCGATCGTGATGGGCAAGTCCGATTTCGGCGCCGCCCGGCATCAACAGCAATCGATGGTGCTGATGCCGCTCGACGCGCCCGGCGTGCAGATCCTGCGCCACCTCCCCGTCTTCGGCTATGACGACGCGCCGCACGGACATATGGAAATCCAGCTCACCGATGTCCGCGTCAATGCGGAGGATGCGATGCTGCTGGGCGAGGGTCGCGGTTTCGAAATCGCGCAGGGCCGGCTTGGGCCCGGCCGTATCCACCACTGCATGCGCACCATCGGCGCAGCGGAGGAGGCGCTCGCCAAGATGACGCAGCGCCTGCTGTCGCGCACGGCCTTCGGCAAGACGCTGGCCGAACAGTCGGTCTGGGAACAGCGCGTGGCGGAGGCACGGATCGATATCGAGATGTGCCGCCTGCTCTGCCTGAAGGCCGCGGACATGATGGACAAGGTCGGCAATAAGATCGCGCAGAACGAGATCGCGATGATCAAGGTCGCCGCACCCCGGATGGCGCTGCGCATCATCGACGATGCGATCCAGGCGCATGGCGGCGCCGGCGTCACCAGCGGCTATGGGCTGGCCAAATCCTATGCCGGCATCCGCACGCTCCGCCTCGCCGATGGTCCTGACGAGGTTCACAACCGCTCCATCGCACGCAGCGAATTCGGCAAATATCGTGCACGCTGAGACCGCTTCCCCCTTCCTTCCCCTCTCCCGCCGGGAGAGGGAGGGGCCCATGCGCCCTTGCGAATGGGAGGGTGAGGCCAGCACCAGGCCCGTTCTCTCCACCATGGGAACACACCCATGACCCAAGACATCGATTCCACCCGCCTCACCCCATGGCTGGAGGCGCACGTCCCCGGTTTCCGGGGGCCTTTCACCCTCACCAAATTCCCTGGGGGCCAGTCCAACCCCACCTACCGGATCGATGCGGCATCGGGCGGCTATGTCCTGCGGCGCAAGCCGTTCGGCCCGCTCCTGCCCTCCGCGCATGCCGTCGACCGCGAACATCGCCTGATCGCCGCGCTGCACCCGACTGCGGTCCCTGTCGCGAAGCCCTATGGCCTCTGCACCGACGATGGTGTGATCGGGTCGATGTTCTACGTCATGGAACTGGTCGACGGTCGCACCTTGTGGGACGGCGCGCTGCCCGGCCTCGATCCCGCGGCGCGACGCGCCACCTATCACGCGCTGATCGATACGCTCGCCGCGCTCCACGCGGTCGATCCCGATGCGGTCGGGCTCGGCGACTATGGCCGCCCGGGCAATTATTTCGAACGCCAGGTCGGGCGCTGGACCAAGCAATATCGCGCGTCCGAAACCGAACGGATCGACAGCGTCGAACGGCTGATCGACTGGTTGCCGCGCACCCTGCCGCCGCAGGACCGGACCGCGATCGTCCACGGCGACTACCGCATCGACAATCTGATCTTCGCCAACGATGGGCCGCAGGTCGTCGCGTTGCTCGACTGGGAACTCTCGACGCTTGGCGATCCGCTCGCCGATTTCTCCTATCTGCTGATGAACTGGGTGACGGAACCCGAGGGCCGCTCCGGCCTGCTCGGTCTCGACCTGCCGGCACTGGGCATCCCGACGCTGGACGAAGCGGTCGCGCGCTACTGCGCCGCCACCGGCCGCGACGGCGTGCCCGATCTCAACTGGTACTTCGCCTATAATCTCTTTCGCCTGACCGGCATTGTGCAAGGCATCAAGAAACGCGTGGCCGACGGTACCGCCTCCAGTGCCAAGGCCGCCGAAACGGCGGCACGCGTCGTCCCCCTCGCCGATGCAGCCTGGGCATTCGCCCAAAAGGCCGGTGCCTGACCTCTGCCGTCCCGCTCCCTTGCGGGAGCGGGGGCAAGGCCGGCTCCGTCCCAAGACCATACCCTCCGGGCAGAGGGATAGAGAAGGAAGTTTCATGACCCTCTTCGACCTTACCGGCAAAGTCGCCATCATCACCGGATCCTCGCGTGGCATCGGCAGGGCGATCGCCACTGCCATGGCCGAACATGGCGCCAGGATCGTCATCTCCAGCCGCAAGCAGGATGCCTGCGACGCGGTTGCCGCCGAACTCAACGCCGCGCACGGCGATGGCACGGCGATCGCCATCGCAGCGTCGCTGTCGTCGAAGGACGCGCTGCAGAACCTCGTCACCGAAACCGAACGGCAGTTCGGCCGCATCGACGTGCTCGTCTGCAACGCCGCATCCAACCCCTATTATGGTCCGATGGCGGGGATCGAGGACGACCAGTTCCGCAAGATCTTCGAAAACAACGTGCTCGCCAATCACTGGCTGATCGGGATGGTCGCTCCGGCAATGGTCGAACGCAAGGAGGGCTCGATCATCATCGTCTCGTCGATCGGTGGCCTCACATCCTCCAGGACCATCGGCGCCTATAATGTCTCCAAGGCCGCCGATTTCCAGCTCGCGCGCAATCTCGCCGCCGAATTCGGTCCCGCCGGCGTCCGCGTCAACTGCATCGCCCCCGGCCTCGTCCGCACCGATTTCGCCCGCGCGCTCTGGGAAAATCCCGATACGCTGAAGGCGGTGACCCGCCACACCCCGCTGCGCCGGATCGGTGAACCGCATGAAATCGCCGGCGCCGCAGTCTTCCTCGCCAGCCCTGCCTCAACCTTCATGACCGGCCAGGCCATCGTCGTCGACGGCGGCTCCACCATCGGCGTCGGCCTGTAGCCTGGGGAGACCGGCAACATACCGGTGGAGCTTCAGACGCGCTGAACCACACCGGATCTCCGTTCACGGGATTTGGCGCAGGTCAGGCGGACAAGGGATGCGGCGATGGCCGATGCCGCTGATCCGGTTCCGTGTCGGGCACCGCGACCTTCAGCCAGAGCGCGTAGAGCGCAGGCACGAACATGAGCGTCAGAACGGTGCCGACCGCCACGCCTCCGATCAGCACGAAGGCGAGCGGACCCCAGAAGGTCGAGAAGGTCAGCGGGATGAACGCGAGCACGGCGGCCAATGCGGTCAGGATCACCGGGCGCGCGCGCCTGACGGTCGCCTCGATGATCGCGTCATAATCCGACCGTCCGGCCGCCTTGTCCGCCTTGATCTGGTCGACCAGAATCAGCGTGTTGCGCATGAGAATGCCCGACAGGCCGATCAGCCCCAGGATCGCGGTAAACCCGAAGGGTTGGCGGAACAGCAGCAGCGCCAGCACCGCGCCGATCAGCCCCAATGGTGCGGTCGCGAACGTCAGGCCAAGAAGCTTGAAAGACCCGACCTGCAGCATCAGGAAGAACAGGGTCAGGCCCAGCATGATCGGCGCGACGGCGCCGATCGCGGCGTTCGCCTTGGCCGCCTCCTCCACCGATCCACCGGTACGGATCGTATAGCCGGCCGGGAGCGTGCCCCGGATCGCGTCCAGCCGGGGCAGGATCGCGTTTGTCGCGTCGGGTGGCTGGACCCCGTCGGCGGTATCGGCGCGCACCGCAATGAAGGGTTCGCGGTTCCACCGGATCAGCATCGGCTCGCCCGGCTCGACCGCGATGGCGCCGACATTGGACAGCGGCACGCGGTCGCCCATCGCGGTGACGAGCGTGATGGACTCCAGCCTAGAGGGGTCGGTCCGGTCCGCGTCTGCGCCCCTGACGCGCACGCCGACCGTACGGTTGCCGTCACGGACCTGCGCCACCGGCTGCCCGGAAAGCGCCGCTCCAACCTGACGCGCCGCCGTTTCGGGCGACAATCCGATCGACGCCAGCCGGGCCTGGTCGAAGTGAACCCGCAACTCGGGGGTTCGTTCGCCATATTGGAGATGGGGATCGCGCACGGCGGGGCTTGCCGCCATCGCAGCGCGGACCTGCTCTGCGATAGGCCGAAGCCGGGCGAGATCGGGACCGTGGACGCGGAACACGACCGGATATCGGATCGGCGGGCCGTAGAGCAGGCCTGATGTCCGTACCCGTGCTTCAGGGAAGCGGCCGTCATCGGCGGCGCGCCGAACCTTTACCGCCAGCGCGTCACGCGCCTTGGCGTCGGGCGTCTGGACGACGACCTTCGCGAACGACGGGTCGGGTTGCTCCGGATTGAGCGCGAGGAAGAATCGCGGCGCGCCCCCGCCGACATAGCTGTCGACGGTGTCCGCTTCGCTTTGCCGCTGGAGATACCCTTCCACGCGCTGAACCGCGCGCCGGGTGGCGGTGATGCTGGAACCATGCGGTAACTGCACATCGATCAGCAGTTCCGGCCGGTCGGACGTCGGGAAGAACTGCTGCTGGACAAGCCCCATGCCGGCGGCGGCCAGCAAGAAGGCGGCCGCGGTCGCGATCACCACCGTCTTGCGGCGAACGACGGCGCGCCCGATCCAGTGGCGCAAGCGGCGATATCGTGGGGTGTCGTAGATCGCGTCATGGCCGCCGGCGACCGGTTCGATATCGGGCAGCAGCTTCATGCCAAGATAAGGCGTGAAGTAGACTGCCACGAGCCAGGACATGATCAGGGCGAACCCGACCACCCAGAAGATGTTGCCGGCATATTCGCCGGACGAGGACGCCGCGAAGCCGATCGGCACGAAGCCGACAATGGTGACCAGCGTACCCGACAGCATCGGGCCGGCGGTCGCGCCCCAGGCGAACGTCGCCGCCGCCATGCGGTCCAGCCCCTCCTCCATCTTCACGACCATCATCTCGATCGCGATGATGGCATCGTCCACCAGCAGCCCAAGCGACAGGATCAACGCACCCAGGGTAATCCTGTCGAAGTCGCGCCCGGTCGCCAGCATGATCACGAACACGGCTGCGAGCGTCAGGGGCACCGACGCTGCGACGACGATGCCGACCCGGAACCCCAGCGCAATGAAGCTCACGGCCATGACCACCGCCAGGGCGACCGCAAATTTGATCATGAACTCGCCATAGGCGTGTTCGATGACGGCACCCTGGTCGGAAACATGCGACAATTCCAGCCCGACCGGCAGTCCGCCGCGGATCGCCTGTACCTCGCGCTCAAGCGCCTTGCCGAGGTCAAGACCGTTCCAGCGTGGCTTCATGACGACGCCCAGCATGAGGGCAGGTTCTCCCTGATGGCGCAGGTAGAAGGACGCCGGGTCCTCGTACCCACGCGTCACCGTCGCGACATCGCCGACGGTCAGCACGCGCCCGCCGGCGGCGACCGGCAGCCGGCGGATCGCATCGACATCGGTGAACGCCCCGTCCAGACGGACGCGAAGCGACGGGCCCGATGTCTCGATGACTCCGGCCGACGCGACGGCATTTGCACGCGCGACTGCGGCGGTGACATCGTCCACGCTGATCCCCGATGCCTGCAGGCGCGCCTGATCGAACCCGACGAAGATCCGCTGCGCGCGCTCGCCGATGATGTTCACCTTGGCGATACCTGGCACCGATAGCAGGCGCGCCCGCATCGTCTCTGCAATCTGGACCAGGCGTCGTTCGGGAAGACCCCGTGCCTGCAGGGCGTAGAGCCCGAAATAGACCTCGGAAAACTCGTCGTTGAAGAAGGGACCCTGCACGCCGTTCGGCAGGTTAGGCGTATCGTCGCCCAGCTTCTTGCGGACCTGATACCATTGATCCGCGATCGCGGCGGGCGGCGTGCCGTCGCCCAGCGTCACCTGCATCACCGTCGTGCCAGGCCGTGAAATGGTCTCCACGCGATCGAAATAGCGGATCTCCTGCAGCCGCTTCTCCAACCGGTCGGCGACCTGATCCTGCATCTCCTGTGCGGTGGCGCCGGGCCATGCCGCCGCGATCACCATGGTCTTGACCGCATAGGTCGGGTCTTCGGCACGGCCGAGCTTGAAGAATGCGATCAACCCGGCGACGGCGACCGCGATCAGCAGGAAGAGCGTGATCGACGGTTGCCGTACGGCGGCAGCGGACAGGTTAGGACCTCTCACTTCGGCAACCCGCCCAGGCGCACGCGCTGGCCAGCGGAGAGGAGATGCGCCCCGAGCGCCACGACCCGGTGACCTGCCGGCAAACCGGTCACCAGCGCTTTTTCGGCGTCCATGGACGCGATGCCGATGCGGTGAAACGCCACGGTCCTGTTCGGCTGGATCAGCCAGACGCCGGTCCCCGCGCCCCGGTCGACAAGGGCGCCGATCGGCAGCGCGACCGGTCGGCTTGCCCGTTCCCGGCCCGCGAACCGTAGCGTCACGGTCGAACCGATCGGCGCAGTCGCGCCGTCATGACCCAGCGCATAACGGGCCTCGAATGTCCGGGTCCGGGGATCGGCCGCTGCGGACAATTCCCGCAGCGTGGCGGGGAAGGCACCACCGTCGTAGACCTGCGCCGTAGCAGTCTGCGGCAGCGACGCTCTCAACGCCTCCGGCACCGCGATGACCGCGTCGCGCTCGCCGCTGCGGGCCAGCCGCACGATCGGCTGACCGGGCGAAACGACCTGCCCCGGTGCGGCGACCAGCTCCATGACGACCCCGTCGGCATCGGCGATCAGGCTGGCATAGCGGCGCTGATTGCCGGCGACACGCGCGCCGGCGCCAGCAGCGGCAAGCCGCAACCGGGCGGCGGCGAGTTCGGCGGCGGCCGTGTCGGACGCCGCACGTACGGCATCATATTGCTGGGGTGCGATGCCGCCAGCCCCGACCAGAGGCCGCAACCTGGCCTCATCCGCCGCAGCGCGGGTCGCGGCCGCTTTTGCGGCAACAACCTGCCGCGCGGCAGCGGCGGCCTGAGCCGTCGCCTGCTCGGCAGCGAGGCTGAGGTCGGAAGCATCGATCCGGGCGAGCACCTGTCCGCGGCGCACCGTCTGGCCGAGCCGAACCGGCCGCGCGACGATCTGGCCGCCGACGCGGAACGACAGCATCGCGTCATACCGGGCACGAACCTCGCCGGTCAGCGATCTGCCATTTTCCGTGCCCTCCTGGACGACGATCGTCGCAACCAGCAGGTCGGGGCGCGAGGCGTCCTTCTCGCCGCAACTTGCAAGCAGCAGACTCAACCCGCCGGCCATCAGCAGAGTAACGACGCGGCGCATGTGGTTCCCCGGTGTCCCAAATCCCCGACACTGGTTAGTGATGTGTGACGATTACGTCAATCCGTCACCAGGCTTGGCTCAGTTTCGCGCCAGACCGCGCAGCGCCAGATCGGCGATATGCCGCGCGTGCCTGTCCAGATCATGCGCGGCATGAAGATGCTCCAGCACGGTCGGGTGCGCGAACGGGACGAGCGCAATCCAGATCGCGTCGACGACATCGCCAAGCGGTGTACGGGTTTCGAACTCGCCCGATGCACGGCCCGCTTCGATGATCCGTTGCGCGGCCTGGCGCATGCCTTCCTTGTGCCGATCGATCGCCGGCCATTGTTGATCCAGGCTGGTGCGGATCATGTCGTGAAGTTTGCGATCCTCGAAGTACAACGCCATCGACCGTTCCAACAGGACGCGAAACAGGCGGCGCAGGCGCTCGGACGCGGGGATATCGGCGTCGCACACCTCGTCCAGCGCGCCGCCGACGCGGGCGACCAGTTCGGCCACGATCGCCTCGCAGATCGCGAGCTTGGACGAGTAGAATTTGTAGATATAGGCAGTCGAGATACCAAGATCGGACGCGACGTCGCCGACCGTCGTCTTGCCAAACCCATAATGACGGAATCGCGCTTCCGCCGCGGCAAGAATACGGTCCCGCACCTCGTGCTCCGGCGCACCGCGGACACCTCGGACGCCGCCAACCTCGTCTGTGCGCACGATTTTCGCCATCCTCCCTATGTGCGGTAAGGGCTGGCTTAGTGCAAGGCTTGACACGAAGTGACATTTTAGGACATTCGTCACACATGCGCAGCCTTTTGCTTGTTTCGCTTGTCGTCGGCCTTGCCGTTCCCGGTTCGCCCGCGTGTGCGCAGCCCCCGGCGGCGAAGACGGGCATCGAACAGGCCGAAGATCCGGCGGGTCCGGCCTGGTGGCATGTTCTGGGTGATCCGATTCTCGCCAGCATCGTCGAGCGCGCGCGTACGGACGGGCTGACCGTCGAAATCGCGGCCGCAAGGCGCGATCAGGCGCGTTCGGTCGCCCGTTCCACGCGGGCCGCGTTGCTGCCTTCGTTCGGCGCATCGGCCGGCGCAGGGGCGGTCCGGCAGTCGCTGGAAGACCCCGCCATCCGGCCCTTTTCGCGTTTTCCGGGGTTCGAACGCGACGTACAGCGCTACGACGCCCGCATCACGGCGCAGTGGGAGGTCGACCTGTTCGGCGCCGGGCCAAGGATCCGGGCGGCGCGTGACCGGGAAGAGGCGATGCGCGCGGAACTGGAGGCGGCGCGCGTTGCGGTCGCCGCGGACGCCGCACTGGCCTACTTCAATCTTCGCGAACTTCAGGCGCGGATCGGGATCGCGCAAGCACGCAGCGCCAGCCTTGCGCGGCAACGGACGGCGCTTCGCCTGCGCGTCGCCGCCGGCACGGTCGCCCGTCTTGATCTCGACCGGCTGGACGGAGAGGCCGAGAGCGCTGGCGCGGCCGTGCCGGTGCTTCAGGCCCTGGCAGCCGGCGAGGAGGCCCGGCTGGGCGTACTCGTCGCAGACCGGGCCTTGGCGGCGGAGGCGGGGACCGCCGATCCGCCATCGGTGATCGCCAATCCTGCATCGCTCGTCCCCGACATGCTCCAGGTTTCGATCGCGCGCCGCCCCGACGTGAGAGCGGCTGAGCTTCGCGCCCGCGCCGCCGATGCGGATATCTCGGTCGCCAGGTCCGCCCGCTGGCCCAGGCTCACGCTCACCGGCCTCATCGCGACGATCGCCACCGCGCCGGCATCGCTTTTCACATCCGCCGCCACGGCCGCGCAGGGCATTGGCGGGATCGGATTGAACCTGTTTGATTTCGGCCGGATCGACGCCGCGATTGCCGGCGCCCGCGCCACGCACCGGGAGGCCCTGGCAAGATACCGTCTGACAGCTCTCCAGGCGCAGGCGGAGGTGGAAACCGCTGCGGTCGCCCTCGTGCGGCGCCGGCAGGAGGCGGAGTATCAAGCGGCGGCGGCGATGTCCTTCACGCGGGCGGAGACGACCGCGCGTCGGACCTATGACGCTGGTGCGCTCGATCTGACGGTTCTCCTGGATACCGAGCGTGGAGCCCTTCAGGCCCGCGAGAATGCGATCCTGGCACAGACGTCCGCGCGTCGCGCGCTCGTTGATCTGCTCAGGGCCACCGCGGGGTCGATTTCGGCAGCGGCGTCTTGACGCTCATCGACTCAACGCCCGTCGACGCGACCCGGTGATCGGGACGCAGCCCGCCAGCCTCCGCGATCAGAACGGGAAAAAGATCGGGATCACGGCCACCCCCACTGCCCAGCTCACGATGTTCAGCGGCACGCCGACTCTCACAAAGTCCATATACCGGTAGTGGCCAGCCTGAAAAACGAGCACGTTGGTCTGGTATCCGAACGGCGTTGCGAAAGCGGCGCTCGCCGCTATCATCACGGCGATCAGAAACGGCCGGGGCGCGACGCCGAGACTTTCGGCCAGGGCGACCGCGACGGGGGTCGAAAGCACCGCCAGCGCCGCATTCGACAGGAACTCGGTAGCGAACAGCGTGACCCCGTAGAGGATCGCCAGTGCGGCCAGCGGCCCGAACGGACGGATGACGTCGATCGGCAGCCCCGTCCCGGCAGCGGCAAGGCCCGTCACCTCGATCGCCAGACCGACCACCATCATGCCCGCTATCAGCAGCAGCACCTCGGGGCGCAGCCCGGCATAGGCTTCTTCCGGACTGATGATCTTCAGCAGGATCAGCAGCACGGCGCCCGCGAACGCTCCCGCGGCGATGGAGGTGACTCCCGCCGCCGCGGCCAGGATGACCGCAAGGAAGACCGCGAGGGAGATCATAGCTCTTTTCAGGTCGAACGGGTTCTCGATGCCGAACATTTCGGGATCGCCCAACGTCTCGTCGCCGGTCTGCTCGTGAAGCTTCCGCCTCGGACGGGTGGGGCCGTCATCGGCTTGCGCCAGCAACCGCCCGCCGATCAGGAATAGATAAAGACCACCCGCGGCAGCGACGATGAGGCCGACGGGCGTGATTTCGAACACCCCGAACACCGGCTGCCCGGCATTGCTGGCCATGTCGTTGACCAGCAGGTTGGTGGACGTGCCGATCAGCGTGCAGGCGCCACCCATGATGGTGACGTAGCTCAGCGGAATCAGGAACCGCTTGGGCGACAGGTTCAGCGCATTCGCGACATCCTTCACGACCGGCGCCGCAAGCACGACGATGGGCGTGTTGTTCAGGAACGCCGACGCGGCTCCGCACAAACCCAGGATCAGCCACAAGCCCACACTTCCCAGCCGGGCGCACAGCTTCGTCGCCTGCCGGATCAGAAGCCCCAGAAGACCCGACATTTCGATCGCGTAGGCGATGATGAAGAGGCAGGCTAGCGCGATGATCGCGGGACTCGCGAACGCCCCCTGGACCTCGACCGGGCGAATGACGCCCCCTCGCCAAACGGTTATCGCATGCTTCTGGAAGGCCGGATCGCGGCGTTCAGCAGCAGGCAAGCGATCGCGTGCCATGCCGGTGGGCCAGACCAGCGCCCGGTCTGCATCATCGCCATGCAGCGCGATCGCGTCGCGTTCGAGGACACCAACGACACCCTATTGAGCGAGTGGCGACCGAGATAAGGCGGCTTTGACCGAATAGGGCGGGCGCAGTGACCCACGGCGCCGGCCGTCCGCCGAAAAATGGGACCGCGCTCGCCGGCTACGCCTGCGACACATCGCACGATTTACCAACCTTTCGATCTATTCGCCACTTTCCGAGTGATTTTCCGGAACTGGAAAGGTCTTTGAACAGGAAATATCCCGGAAGCCGCCACATTCCGCACTTGGCACGCCTGTTGCAAAACTCCTGACATCGCCAGCCATCACGGCCGGCACATCTCAGGGAGCCTTCACATGACCATCCTCGCCCGCACCTTCGCCGCCACCGCCGCGCTGCTGCTGTCCACCACCTGCGTGATCGCCGCGGTCGGCCCGATCCACACGCCCGCCGCCATCGTGCACATCGCCTGAACCCGTGATCGGAAAGGACCGCATCATGACCCGTTTCGCCCTCGACAAACGCAATGCCCGCATCATGGGCGTTTGCGCCGGGATCGCCGGCAGCACCGGCGCCGATCTCCTGCTGGTCCGGCTTGCGACCGTGCTGCTGACGGTCGTGCTGCTCGGCCCGGTCGGTATCGCGGCCTATCTCGTCGCCGGCTTCTGCGCCCCCGAGCGTGCAGTCTGATCTCCCAGCCAGCGTGCGGCGACATCGGGGGAGACTTTGCCGGCGTCGCGGTCGACCATGAAATTGGCCTGCCGCATCGCCGCTACCGGGATCGCCCCGATCAACGGCCGCAACGCCGCCTGCAACCGCGCATCGCCGGCGCGGCGCCCGCCCACCAGCAACAGCGCGTCGTAGGACGGCACCGCCCGCTTCGGATCGGCCAGCACGCGCAGGCCGTCCGCCGCGATCCGCCCGTCGGAGGAGAAGGCGGAAATCACATCCGCCTGCCCGCCCGACAGCGCCCGGTACATGAAGGTCGGGCTGTAGGCGCGGCTGTCCGCGAAACGCAGGCCATAGGCCGCCCGGATCGTCCGCCATTCGGGACGATCCAGAAATTCCAGGTCGGACGCCAGCCGCAATCCCGGCGCGATGCCGGCCAGGTCGGCGATCGACATCACCCCCGCGCGCGGTTTCATCGCCAGCGCATAGGCATTTTCAAATCCCAGCGCGCCCACCACCCGCGCGCCGTGCCGCGCGCGCAGCCAGCTGTCGATCGCCGCCGCCATCCGTGGCGCCGCCGGCGTATCATGCCGCTGCATCGCATTGGTCCAGATCGTACCCGCATAATCGACATAGACGTCGACCGCGCCATCCTCCAGCGCATGCAGCGCCACCGCCGACCCCAGCCCTTCGCGGTACCGGACGGCATAACCCGCCTGCTCCAGCCGCCCGCCGATCAGCCGGGCCAGGATATACTGCTCCGAAAAGTTCTTCGCGCCGATCACGATCGCCGGCCGGGACGGCCAGTAGCGATAGGCGGCAGCCCCCCCCACCACCGCCAGCAGCAGGGCGGCCGGCCCCAGCACGCGCCAGCGACTGCGCGTCGCCACGCCGGCCTCCACCAGCCCCAGCAACGCATCGGTCCCCAGCGCCAGCACCGCGCTCGCCAGGCAGCCGACCAGCACCAGCGCGGTCGTCTCGGTCTGCAACCCCGCGAAGATCAGGTTGCCGAGCGACGGATATCCGACCGTCGTCGACAGCGTCGCCGCGCCGATCGTCCACACCGCCGCGGTGCGGATCCCCGCCATCGCCACTGGTGCGGCCAGCGGCACCTCCACCAGCCGCAACCGTTGCGCGGGCGTCATGCCCAGGCCATCCGCCGCCTCGATCACCGCCGGATCGATTCCGCCCAGGCCGGCGATCACGTTGCGCAGGATCGGCAGCAGCGCATACAGCGTCAGCGCCAGCAGCGACGGCAGGAAACCGAGCGCCGGGATCCTCCCACCCACCAGCGCCGACAACCCCAGCAGCGTCGGATAGAATAACGCCAGCAAGGCCAGCCCCGGCACGGTCTGCACCAGCGATGCGAAACCCAGTGCGATGCGGCGCAGCACGGGCCGCCGCGTCGCCGCCACCCCCAGCGGCAGGCTGATCAGCAATCCCAGCACCAGCGCCGCCGCCGCCAGCAGGATATGCGACGCCGCCAGGGCCGGCACCTGTGCCAACGCGTCGTTCATGACGCGGCCAGCGCCTGCAACCGCGCCGCCTGGGCGCGCGGCACCGCCACCAGCGCCGCCGCGGGGCCATCCGCCGCGCGCAGCATCTCCACTGGCGTCCCGTCCGCCACGATCCGGCCTGCCGTCATCGCCAGCACCCGGTCCGCCAGCAGCAACGCCTCCGCCATGTCATGCGTCACCATGATCGTCGTCAGCCGCAGCCGGTCATGCAATGCGCGCACGGTTCGCCCGATCTGGTCGCGCGTCACCGGGTCCAGCGCGCCGAACGGCTCGTCCATCAACAGGATGCGCGCGTCTCCCGCCAGCGCGCGCGCCACGCCCACCCGCTGCTGCTGCCCACCCGACAGCGCGCGCGCCGGCCGCGTCGCCATTGCCGGGTCCAGCCCGACCTGCTCCAGCAACCCGGCCACGTCCGGCATCGCCGCGCCCAGCCGCGCCCGGATCGCGATATTGTCCCCCACCGACAGATGCGGGAACAGCCCGACATTCTGAAAGACATAGCCGATCGACCGCCGCAGCACCGCAGCATCGCCGGCGGCGACATCGTGCCCCGCCACCGTCACCCGCCCCGCATCGGGCGCGACCAGCCGGTTGATCATCTTCAACAGCGTCGATTTGCCCGATCCCGACGTGCCGACCAGCGCGACGAAGCTGCCCGCCGCAATCTCCAGCGTCACCGCGTCCACCACCGCGGCGTCGCCATAGCGCTTCGTCACGTCCCGGAATGCGATGGCCGGTCCGTGTCCCGCGTCGATCACCCCGCCACCGCGTCGATCGCCTGCGCCATCGCGATGTCCCGTACCGAAAGGCCCCCGGCATCATGCGTGGTCAGCGTCACCTCCACCCGGTTCCACACGTTCGACCATTCGGGATGATGATCCGCCTTCTCGGCCAGCAACGCCACCCGCGTCATGAACGCGAACGCTTCCGAAAAATCGGTGAACAGGAACGACCGCATGATCGCGTCGCGGCCATCGTCATGGTCCCAATCGGGCAGGCCGTCGAGCGCATCGATCCGCTCGGCTTCGGACAGGGGTTCGATCATCGGCGGCGGCTCCTCGGCTGGTATCGGTGCGTCCGCGACGATAGGGTCGGCATCATGCAGAAAGCAATCACCGGCCTCGCCCCCAGCGCCGACGAGATCGAGGCCCTCGCGCGCTTCGCGCTGGCGGCACTGCCTCCGGTGTTTCGCGCGCATCTCGGCGACATCGCGCTCCGGGTCGACGATTTCGCGGAGCAGGAGGTGCTGGACGAACTCGGCATCGACGATCCGTTCGACCTGACCGGCCTCTACACCGGCCGGCCGGTCGGCGAGAAATCGATCACGGATTCCGGGGCGTTGCCCGACATCATCCACCTGTATCGCCGCCCGCTGCTCGATGAATGGGTGGACACCGGTGTCTCGCTGCAGGCGCTCGTCACGCATATACTGGTCCATGAGGTCGGCCACCATTTCGGGCTGTCCGACGCCGACATGCACGCGCTGGAGGACGCCGCCGGATGACCCATCGGCTGCAACTCGGTGGCATCGCGGCCTGGCGCGGCGAACGCCTGCTGTTCAAGGGAATCGACCTTGATCTGCGGCCCGGCGATGCCCTGCTCGTCACCGGACCCAACGGCACCGGTAAATCGACGCTGCTCCGCATCGTCGCCGGGCTGCTCCCTCCCCTGTCCGGCACGGTCCGCCGCCACGGCCGGCTTGCGCTCGCCACGGCCGATGCCGATGCGCTCGATCCGCGGCAGCCGCTTGGCGCTGCGCTCGGCTATTGGGCGCGGCTCGACGGCGTCGCCGACACGACGACCGGCGCGCTGGAAAGCATGGGGATCGCGCATCTTGCCGACGTTCCGGTCCGCATGCTTTCCACCGGCCAGCGCAAGCGCGCGGTGCTGGCCCGTACGCTGGCCAGCGGTGCCGGCCTCTGGCTGCTCGACGAACCCGGCAACGGCCTTGATGCGGACGGTCTCGCCCGTCTCGCCGCAGCGATGGCGGCGCACCGTGCGCGCGGCGGCATGCTCATCGCCGCCTCTCATCAACCGCTCGGACTGGTCGACGCCCACCATCTCGATCTGACGCGCGCGCAGCCGAGTGACGCGGGGCCACCGCCACCCGGCCCGGACATCCGGTCTGCCCCGCCACCGGCATCGGGCGGTCGCCGCTTCGCCACGCTCCTCCGCCGCGACATCGCGCTTCATTATGCCGGTGGTGCCGCCACGCTTCCGATCCTGTTCTTCCTGCTGGTCGCGACCCTGTTCCCGTTCGCGGTCGGGCCCGATGGCGCGTTGCTCGCCCGCACCGGCGGCGGCGCGCTCTGGATGGCGGCGCTGCTCGCCGCGCTGCTGCCGGTCGATCGCCTGGTCGAACCGGATCGCGCCGCGGGCATATTCGATCAATATGCCGTCCGCGGCATCGCTGCCGAAACCGCGATGACCGCCAAGCTGGTCGCGCACTGGCTTGGTTTCGCCCCACCCCTGATGCTGGCGGTCCTGCCGGCCGCCGCCCTGCTCAAACTGAATGGCGGCACCGTACTCCGGATCGAAGCCGGGCTGGCGCTCGGCACGCCCGGTCTCGCCGCACTCGGGCTGCTCACCGCCGCGCTCACCGCCGGTCTGCGCGGGGCCGGCGCCTTGGCCGGCCTCGTCATGCTGCCGCTCGCCATCCCGCTGCTGATCTTCGGCGCCGGCGCGCTCGGCGATCAGGGCGCCGGTGCGCTGAAACTGCTTGCTGCCACCAGCCTGCTGCTGCTGGCGATCACGCCCTTCGCCGCCGGCGCCGCGCTGAAGGCGACCCGAAGCTGATCCTCAGGACGCCGGGCGTGGTACCCTACTCCCGGACCCAGCGCGCGAAGATCGCGGTCGGCAGCAACAGTCCGCGCGCTTCCTCGCGCACCGCCATCTCGCCGCATTCCACGCGCCCGCCCAGATCGGCGGTGGCCTGCGCCAGCAATTCTGCGATCGCCAGCGCCGACATCCGGATCGCATAGACCGTCAGCACCAGGAACTTGGACTTGTCGTCGATCAGGTTGCGGCAATGCGTGATCAATCCCGGCAGATGCTCCTCCAGCCGCCAGACCTCGCCATCCGGCCCGCGCCCGAACTTCGGCGGATCGAGCAGGATGCCGTCATAGCGCCGCTCGCGCCGCACCTCGCGCGCCGCGAATTTCACGGCATCGTCCACCATCCAGCGGATCGGCCGGTCGGACAGATCGGACAGGAACGCATTCGCCTTCCCCGCCTCGACCGACTTCTTCGATGCATCGACATGCGTCACCGCCACGCCCTTCGACGCCAGCGCCAGCGATCCGATGCCGGTATAGCCGAACAGGTTCAGCACCTCGTCGCCCGGCCCGACGCGCTCGCGCATCCACGACCACACCGGCGCCATGTCGGGAAAGAAGCCCAGGTGCCGGAACGGCGTATTCTGCGCGGTGAAGCGCAGATCGTCCCAGCGGATGTGCCAGCCGCCGCGCGGCACATCGCGCGACAGATGCCAGCGTCCGCCGCCATCCTCGTCCGACGCGCCGATGAAATCGCCGTCCGCCGCCCAGCCCTGCGTGGCGGGCGCCCACATCGCCTGCGGTTCCGGCCGGATGAACCGGAACCGGCCATAGCGTTCCAGCTTGCGGCCATGGCCCGAATCGATCAGCCCATAATCGTCCCAAGGCTCGGCGATGATCGTGGTCAGCGGGTTCATGCCGCCGCCTTCAAACTGCCACCGACCGTCGCCAGCGCCTCACCGCCCGCCAGCGCCGCCGCGCCCGCCGCCCGCGCCTGCTGCACCGTCACCGCATCCAGTTCCGCAACCGTCTCCGCCGCCGGCACGATCCGGCCATGGATCTGCAGGTTGCGCGCCAGATGGTCGCAGCGCGCCGCCACCGATTCCAGCCCCATCAGCAACCCGGCCTTCGCCTGCGCCCGCGCGCGCACCAATTCCGCCTCGCTCAACGTTTCCGCGGTCTCGGTCAGCACCGTGCGGGCTAGCGCCAGCGCCTGCGCCGCGCGCGGCCGTTCCGCCGCGCAGTAGATGCCGAACAGCCCCGTCTCCGCATAAGCCTGCGTCCAGCTATAGATGCTGTAGGCCAGCCCCCGTTCCTCGCGCAGTTGCTGGAACAGCCGGGACGACATGCCCCCGCCCGCCGCCGACGAAAACAGCGACAGGGCATGCAGCGCGTCCGCGCTATGGCCTACGCCCGGCCATGCCGCCGCCACGTGGATTTGATCGAATCGCCGCCGATCGTGGTGCGTTCCGCCACCGAACCGCGCCGTCGGCGCGGGCGCGGGGACGCCGCGCGCCATGTCGCCGAACCGCGCCTCCGCCAGCGTCAGCAGCGCATCCTCATCGACCTTGCCCGCCGCCGCCAGCACCAGCCCGCCCGGCCGATATTGCGTCTCGGTCCAGCGACGCAGGTCGCCCGCGGTCAGCGTGGCGAGCGTCGCCTCGTCACCCAGCACCGGCACGCCGATCGGCTGCCCCGGATAGCAGGCGGATTGCAGATGATCGAACACGATGTCGTCGGGCGTATCGCGCGCCTCGCCCAGTTCGGACAGCACGACCTTCTTCTCGCGTTCCAGTTCGTCCGCGTCGAACCGCGGCGCCCGCACCAGATCGGCGATCATGTCCACGCCCAGCGCCAGGTCACCGGCCAGCAACCGCGCATGATAGACGGTATGATCGCGCGCGGTCCACGCGTTCAGGCTCCCGCCGACATCCTCGATATCCTCGGCGATGGCGCGCGCATCCCGCGTGCCCGCGCCCTTGAACACCATATGTTCGACCAGATGCGCCAGTCCGCCCTGCCCCGCCGCTTCCGATCGCGATCCGACATCGGCATAGATCCCGACCGCCAGCGTCTCGACCCCGGCCATCGGCTCGACCGCGATGGTCAATCCGTTGGACAGCCTGTGCACCCGCGCCGTCATGCCCGCGCCCGCGCGTGATCGCCGATATAGCCCTCGACCGCCGCCAGCGTCGCGGGCAGCGTCTCGTAGCGCTCCTCCCGCTCGAACAGCCCGGCGATACGCGACGGCAGCGCGGGACGGCGGCCAATCGCACGCTCCACGGCATCGCGGAACTTGGCCGGATGGGCCGTCGCCAATGTCACCACCGGCACATCGGCCGGCAGGTCGGCACCGCGCGCCGCTGCCAGCCCGATCGCGGTATGCGGATCCAGCACCTGCCCCATCCGGTTGGCGGCATGGTGCATCGCCCCGGCCATGGCCGCGGCGTCGATCCGCGCGCTGCTGAACAGCCCGCCCGCCTCCGCCCGCATCGCCGGCGTCAGCGTCATGGTGCGATCACGCTCGAACCCGGCCATCGCCGCGTGCAGTGCACCGCCATCGCGGCCGTGCAGGTCGAACAGCAGCCGCTCGAAATTGGAACTCACCTGGATGTCCATCGACGGCGCCGCGGTCGGCGTCACGGTTCCGGCCGAATAATCCCCGGCGGACAGTGCGCGGTGCAGGATGTCGTTGACGTTGGTCGCGACGATCAGCCTGGCGACCGGCAAGCCCATCCTGGCGGCGCAATAGCCCGCGAACACATCCCCGAAATTGCCGGTCGGGACCGAGAATGCGACCGGCTTCTCCGGAGCGCCCAGCCGAACGGCGGCGTAGAAATAATAGACGATCTGCGCCATCAACCGCGCCCAGTTGATCGAATTGACCGCCGACAGCTCGAACCGCTCGGCAAAGGGCCGGTCGGCGAACATCGCCTTCACCAGCGCCTGCGCGTCGTCGAAACTGCCATCGATCGCGATATTGTGAACATTCGGCGCCAGCACCGTCGTCATCTGCCGCCGCTGCACGTCCGACACGCGGCCATGCGGATGCAGCATGAAGATGTCGACTTTCGCGCGGCCGGCCAGCGCATCGATCGCCGCCGATCCGGTGTCGCCCGACGTCGCGCCGATCACCGTCAGATGCGCGTCGCGCCCCGACAGGAACCGCTCGAACAGCAGCCCCAGCAGCTGCAACGCCACGTCCTTGAACGCCAGCGTGGGCCCATGGAACAGTTCCAGCAACCAATTGCGCTCGTCCATCTGCACCAGCGGCGTCACCGCATCATGCTCGAACCGGCCATAGGCCTGCACGCACAGCGCCCGCAGATCCGCTTCGGACAACGCATCCGCCACGAACGGCAGCATCACCGCCACCGCCGTATCGACATAGGATTTGCCGCGCAGCGCCGCGATCGCATCGGGGCTCAGCGTCGGCCAGGCTTCCGGCACATAAAGCCCGCCATCGGCGGCCAGGCCGGCCAGGGTAACGGCTTCAAAGCCGAGAATCGGCGCGGTGCCGCGCGTGCTCACATATTGCATGACCCGGCCGCTTAGCCGGGCGGGGTGCGGGGGGCAACTATCGCCCTGGATTCCGTCCGGGGGCGACGCCCGCTACGCACCCCGCATCCGCCGCCGGAGCGCCAGCGCGTAGATCACCAGCGCGATCCCGGCGAAGGCGAACCACTGCACCGCATAGGCGAAGTGATTGTTCGGAATGTCCTCCGGGCTCGGTCGCAGGCTCGGGCTCAGTCCCGGCGCGGCCTGGTCGGATACCAGCAGCAGGATGTGATCGCGGTCGGCATCGATCATCCCGGTCACGCGCCCGCCGGTCCAGCCGACGGGATTCTTCGGATCTTTCGACCATCCCATGTCGACCGCCATGCCCGGGCCTTCGGCACCCGTCCGGCACAGCACGACATGGCGCCATCCGCCCTCTCCCGCTCGGCTCCGTCCTGCCCGCGCGCTCCAGAGCGTCGGCTCCAGGCAATAGCCGCTGATCCGACGATAGAGCAGGCTGCCATCGCTTGGCGGAACCGCCGGCCACGCGACCGGCGGCTTGCCGGGTGCCGCGGCATAGCGCGCCAGCAGTTGTTCCTTCTCGTGCAACCGCCGGACCTGCCACAGGCCCAGCATCGCCATCGCCACTGCGGCAGCGATCACGATCAGCGTCGGCAGGATCGGGATCCGCTTCATGCGTCGCCATCCTTCCCGTCTGTCCGCATGCGTCCCTCGCGCGCATCGTTCCGATATTCGGCAAAGATCAGCATCGCCTTGGCCACGCGCAGCGATCCCACCACCGCCAGCAACGTCACCGGGGTCCAGATCGCGAAATGCACCCAGAAGGGCGGCGACACCGTGAGTTCCAGCGTGATCGCCGCGATCGTGATGAGCGTTCCGATCCCCAGCGTCAGGAACGCCGCCGGCCCGTCATCGACGTTGAACCGCCCATAATCCAGCCCGCACCGCGCGCAGGCGGGCGCGAACCGCGCGACGCCGGCGAACAGGGTCCGCGCGCCGCAGCGGGGGCATAGCCCCTTCAGTCCCGCGGCGATCAGGGTGGGAGCGTTCGAAACCGGATCTGTCATGGTGCCCCAGATAGCATGATCCCCCCGGAACGTATCGCCGTTCCGGGGGGATCATGCTGGACCGATCGTCCTGGCGGGATGGTGGGATCAGCCGGCGTGGATCGTCGCCCCGGCGCTGCCCCACACATAGATGGAAATGAACAGGAACAACCACACCACGTCGACGAAATGCCAGTACCAGGCCGCCGCTTCGAACCCGAAATGCTGCTTCGGCGTGAAGTCGCCCTTGTAGGTCCGGAACAGGCAGACCGCGAGGAAGATGGTGCCGACCAGCACGTGGAAGCCGTGGAACCCGGTCGCCATGAAGAAGGCCGCGCCATAGTTCAGGCCTTTGAACGCAAACGGCGCATGCATATATTCATAAGCCTGGATCGACGAGAACAGCACGCCGAGCGCAATGGTGCACCACAGGCCGAGCTTCAGACCCTCGCGATCACCCTGCAGCAGGGCGTGATGCGCCCAGGTCACCGTCGTGCCCGAACAGAGCAGGATCAGCGTGTTGAGCAGCGGCAGGTGGAACGGATCGACGACCTCGATCCCCTTGGGCGGCCATACCCCGCCGACCGCGTCGACCGTCGACGGGAACAGCGAGAAATCGAACCAGGCCCAGAACCAGCCGACGAAGAACATCACTTCGGACGCGATGAACAGGATCATCCCGTAACGGAGGTGCAGCGACACCACCGGCGTATGATCGCCGGCATTCGCCTCGCGGATCACATCAGACCACCAGCTGTAGAAGGTGTAGAGGATCCCGGCCAGACCCAGGAAGAACACCAGCCCGCCATGCGCGACGCTGTGCATCCACATGATCGCGCCCGACGCCAGCACCAGCGCCGCCATCGAGCCGAAGAACGGCCAGATGCTGGGGGGAAGGATATGATAATCATGGTTCTTGGCGCCGGCCATGTGCGGTCTTCCCCTGTCTCTTATCGTCGTCTTGTTCGATGCTTAGCCTGCGGTCGCGGGCGAATCCACCGGGTAGAATGTGTAACTCAGCGTGATTTCGGTCACGTCGCGCGCATCCGGATCGTCCAGGATCTTCGGATCGACATAATAGGTCACCGGCATCCGCATCGTCGCGCCCGCCTCCAGCGTCTGGTTGGTGAAGCAGAAACACTGGATCTTGGTGAAATATTTGCCGACCTGGCTGGGCGTCACGTTGAACGCCGCGCTGCCGGTGATCGCATGATCCGCGGCGTTGGTCGCGCTGAAGAAGGCGAGTTCGCGCGCACCGATTGCGACTCGCGCCGTCTGCTGCTCCGGGGTGAAGGTCCAGGGCAGGCGCGAACTGACATTCGCGTCGAACCGGACCGAAATGACCTTTCCGACGACCGCGCCAGGTGCCTGTGCCAGCGTCGATCGCTGCGTCGTGCCATCGAACCCGGTATATTCGCAAAACATTCGGTACAGCGGCACGCTCGCAAAGCCCAGCCCGACCATCGCGGCGACCAGCGCCAGCATCCAGTAGCGAACCCGGCGGTTGCGCGCGGTAAGGGAAAGCGGTGCCGTCGCCATCACATGATCTTCGCAAGGCTGATCGCGAAGAACAGGACCGCCAGAGCACCCAGCCCGAGCGCCATCACCAGCGATCGGCTTCGCTGCCGCCGCTGATATTCCGCCTGCTCGGCCGGCGTCATCTCGTGCCGCGGGATCATGCGGCGAACCGATCGACGACCAGCGCGCCGAACAGCACGAACAGGTACAGGATGGAGAAGGCGAACAATTGGCGTTCCGGCTTCATCGCCGCTTGATCGGTTTCCCGACTGATCGCGACGCGCACGGCCAGCACCGCAAAGATCGCGGTAAAAAGACTGGCGACCCCGCCATAGATGGCACCGGTCAGCCCCATCGGCCACGGCGCCACCGCAGCCACTGCCATCGGCCCTGTATAGAGCAGCACCTGAGTCCGCGTGACGCGCAGACCCGACACTACCGGCAACATCGGCACCCCGGCGGCGGCGTAGTCGGTCTTCACATAAAGCGACAACGCCCAGAAATGCGGGGGAGTCCACAGGAACACCAGCGCGAACAACAGAACCGGCAGCACATCGACGTGCCCGGTCGCCGCGGCCCAACCGATCAGCGCGGGAAAGGCGCCGGCGGCGCCCCCAATCACGATGTTCTGCGGCGTCCGCCGCTTCAGCCAGACGGTGTAGACCAGCACATAGAACAGGATCGACACGGTCAGGATCGCGGCGGCCAACACATTGACCGCCAATCCCATCAGCAGCACCGAGAAACATCCCAGCCCCACCCCGAAATGCAATGCGGATTCACGGCGCATCCGCCCTGCCGGCAATGGCCGATTGCGGGTGCGCTTCATCAGCGCGTCCAGATCCGCTTCATACCATTGGTTCAGCGCGCCCGCCGCGCCCGCGCCCAGCGCGATGCAGAGGATGGCGGTGAAGCCGAGCACCGGATGGATCGCGACCGGTGCCGCCAGCATGCCGCACAGCCCGGTGAACACGACGAGCGTGAGCACGCGCGGTTTGCACAGCGCCACGAAATCCCGCCAGTCCGCCGGCATGGCGATCTCGGCCGGGCTAACGATTGGTCGGTCGGTGTACGCAGTGGATGCCATGATACTCGATCGGTTCGCCGCCGCCGCAACCCGGACGGGATCGCGGCGGCGGTCAGGAGGCCTGCTGATCAGTCGATCTTCGGCAGGGTTTCGAACTGGTGATAAGGCGGCGGGCTGGACAGCGTCCATTCCAGCGTGGTCGCCCCTTCGCCCCACGGGTTGTCCCCGGCCGGCTTGCCGCCGATCAGCGACACCACCAGGTTCACGAAGAAGAACAGCATGCCCGCGGCCATGACGCCATAGCCCATCGTCGCGAGATGGTTGTACCACGCGAACGCATCCGGATAGTCCGGAATACGCCGCGGCATGCCGTCCAGCCCCAGGAAGTGCATCGGGAAGAACAACAGGTTCACGCCGACGAAGAACACCCAGAAGTGGAGTTGGCCGAGAACCTCATTGTACATCTTGCCCGACATCTTCGGGAACCAGTAGTAGAACCCGGCGAACAGGCCGAACACCGCCCCCAGCGACAGCACATAATGGAAATGCGCCACCACATAATAGGTGTCGTGCATGTAGTTGTCGATGCCGCCATTGGCGAGCACGACACCGGTGACGCCACCGACGGTGAACATGAAGATGAACCCGATCGCCCACAGCATCGGCGTCTTGAAGCTGAGCGACCCGCCCCACATCGTCGCGATCCAGGAGAAGATCTTGATGCCGGTCGGCACCGCGATCACCATCGTCGCCGCGGTGAAGTACATCTTCGTGTTCACGTCCAGCCCGGTGGTGAACATGTGGTGCGCCCACACGATGAAACCGACCACGCCGATCGCGACCATGGCATAGGCCATCCCGAGATAGCCGAACACGGGCTTGCGGCTGAACGTCGCGATGATCTGGCTGACGATGCCGAAGCCCGGCAGGATCATGATGTAGACTTCGGGATGGCCGAAGAACCAGAACAGATGCTGGTACAGCACTGGGTTGCCGCCGCCGGCCGCGTCGAAGAAGGACGTGCCGAAATTACGATCGGTCAGCAGCATCGTGATGGCGGCCGCCAGCACCGGCAGTGCGAGCAGCAGCAGGAAGGCGGTGACCAGCACCGACCACACGAACAGCGGCATCTTGTGCAGGGTCATGCCCGGCGCCCGCATGTTGAAGATGGTCGTGATGAAGTTGATCGCGCCCAGGATCGAGGATGCGCCGGCCAGATGGAGCGACAGGATCGCCATGTCGACCGCCGGCCCCGGCGACCCGTAGGTCGACAGCGGCGCGTACAGCGTCCAGCCATTGCCCGCACCGCCGACGAAGGCGGAGCCGAGCAGCAGCAGGAACGCCGGCACGATCAACCAGAAGGACACATTGTTCATCCGCGGAAACGCCATGTCGGGCGCGCCGATCATGATCGGGATGAACCAGTTGCCGAACCCGCCGATCATGGCCGGCATGACCATGAAGAACACCATGATCAGGCCGTGCGCCGTGATCAGCACGTTCCAGAATTGCAGCGCGGCATCGCCCTGCTGCCCCGACCAGGCTTCCAGATACTGGATGCCCGGCTGCGCCAGTTCCGCGCGCATCAATCCGGAAATCGCCCCGCCGATGACCCCCGCCAGGATGGCGAAGATCAGGTACAGGGTGCCGATATCCTTGTGATTGGTCGACATGAACCAGCGCTGGAAGAACGCCGGCTTGTGATCCGCGTCATGGGCATGCCCCGACGCATCATGCGCCTGGAAATAGGACGCGTTGGCTGTGCTGTCGGTCATTGGGCCTGCGTGCCTTCGTTAACGGTGGTGCCCTGCGCGACAGGCTGGGCGGTGACGGTCGCATTCACGGTGGGATCGCTGGCGACGCCGCCGACCGAGGGGGCCTCCGGCGCGGAGCCTGGGGCCGCCGCGGCGGTCGACGTCCCGGCGGTCGCCGGGCTCGACGGGCTGGTCGCATCGGGGTTGATCGCCCCGCGCGGGCCCGGCATCGTGCCGCCCTTCGATGCGACCCAGGCCGCGAACTGCGGACGGCTCACCACTTCGACGGCGATCGGCATGAAGGCGTGACGCGCACCGCACAGTTCCGAACATTGCCCATAATAGACGCCGGGTCGATCGACCTTGAACCAGGTCTCGTTCAACCGGCCGGGCACCGCGTCCATCTTGGTCCAGAAGGCCGGCACGGCGAAGCTGTGGATGACGTCGGCGGAGGTCACGATCAGCTTCACGACTGCGCCGGCCGGGACCACCATCCGCTCGTCGACGGCGAGCAGGCGCGGACCATCGGCATCCTTGCGCGCGCGCTGCCCGGCCGCGGCCTGTCCGGGCTCCTTCAACATGTTCGACACCAGTTCAAAATCGCCGTTGTCGGGATATTGATAGGTCCAGTACCATTGATTGCCGATCACCTTCACCGTCAGATCGGCGGGCGGCGGGCTATATTGCTTGGCCAGCAGGCGGATCGACGGCACCGCGATCACCAGCAGGATGATGACCGGCGCCAGCGTCCAGAACACTTCGAGCCAGGTGTTGTGCGATGTCCGCGATGGCGTCGGGTTCGCCGCGCGGCGGTAGCGGAACACCACCCACACCAGCAGCGCGAGCACGAACAGCGTGATGATCGTGATGATCGGCATCAGCACCACGTCATGCATCCATGCCGCATCCTGGCCCACTTCGGTCACCTGATCCTGCAGATGCGCGCGGCCGTCGGGCAGGCCGATGCCGGGCGTCGGCAACGCCTGCGGCAAGGCGCCGGGCGCGGGATCGTTGCTGGCCGGCAGGTTGGCGCTGGCCTGGCCCAGCGCGGCCGGCTTGGGAACGATCGGGGTCGGGATCGGCGCGGGACGAGGAGCATCCGCAACGACCGCGGGCGCAGGTGCGGTGGACGTCGCGATCTGCGGACCCGCCGGGTTGGCCACGGCCGATGGCGGCGCCGCGGTCTGCGCGAACGCAAGCGCCGGGCTCATTGCCAGCGCCACCGTCGCGATCATCGTCTTGAAGCTCTTCATTCATCCCCCGTTACGGGCGGCGAAACGCCTTTGCGTTCCTTTGGCGCACCTATCCGATCGGCCACCTATACCGATGGAGGCCCCCCGCCTCAAGCGTCCGGCACCCGAAAAGCCGCGCACCGGTTGCGGCTTCCCTCCGGCCTGCCTATCTGCGCCGGCAATGACCATGCGGACCGGGGGCCTGGCGCAAGTGACCGAAGACGAGGTGCTGTCGGAATTCCGTGCCGCCGGCGCGCTGTTGGAAGGACATTTTGTCCTATCCTCCGGTTTGCGGAGCCCGCGTTACCTGCAATGCGCCCGCGTGCTGATGGATCCGGCGCGTGCCGCCCGACTCGCACAGGCGCTGGCCCTGTCGATCCCGGACAAGGTGAAGATCCGCGTTGGCGCGGTGGTCAGCCCGGCGATGGGCGGGATCATCATCGGCCATGAAATGGGCCGTGCGCTGGGGCTGGAGGCCATGTTCGTGGAACGTCCGACCGGAACCTTCGCGTTGCGGCGTGGCTTCCGCCTGAATCCGGGCCAGAAGATCCTGCTGGTCGAGGATGTCGTCACCACCGGCCTGTCGTCGCGCGAGGCGATCCAGGCGATCACGGCGGATGGTGGCGAAGTGATCGCCGCTGCCGCGCTGGTCGATCGATCGAACGGCACCGCCGATCTCGGTGTTCCCTTCTACCCGCTGATCCGGCTCGACGTTCCCAGCTATGCGCCCGACGCGCTGCCGCCCGAACTCGCGGCGATTCCCGCGGTCAAGCCCGGCAGCCGTGCGGCATGACCGGGCCGCTCCGCCTTGGCGTCAACATCGATCATGTCGCGACGATCCGCAACGCGCGCGGTGTCGGCTATCCCGATCCGGTCCGCGCCGGGTTGCTGGCGGAACGCGCGGGTGCCGACGGGATCACGGCGCACCTGCGCGAGGATCGCCGCCACATCACCGACGACGACATCGCCCGGCTGACCGCGGCGCTCACGGTCCCGCTCAATTTCGAAATGGCGGCCACGGACGAAATGCTCGGCATCGCGCTCCGCCACCGTCCGCATGCCGCCTGCATCGTCCCGGAAAAGCGCGAGGAACGTACCACCGAGGGCGGGCTGGATGCCGCGGGGCAACAGGATCGGCTGCACGATCTGGTGGCTGCTCTCCGCGATGCCGGCATTCGCGTCTCGCTGTTCATCGAACCCGACGCGCGGCAGATCGATGCCGCGCTGCAGCTCGGCGCGCCGGTGATCGAACTCCACACCGGGCTCTATGCCGAATGCGGCGGCGACGCGCAGGCCGCCGAACTGCGCCGGCTGACCGACGCCGCGGCGCTGGCGGCGAAGAACGGGATCGAGGTTCATGCCGGCCACGGCCTCACCTTCGACAATGTCGCGCCCATCGCTGCGATCCCGCAGCTGGCCGAGCTCAACATCGGGCATTTCCTGATCGGAGAGGCGCTGTTCGCGGGGCTGGAACCCAGCATCCGCCATATGCGGGCGCTGATGGACGCGGCCCGGTGATCGTCGGCATCGGCTCCGATCTGTGCAACATCGATCGGATCCAGGCCTCGCTCGATCGATTCGGACAGCGTTTTCTCGACCGTGTGTTCACCGAAGCCGAACGCGCGCGTGCGGACCGCCGCCCCTTCACCCGCGCCGGCACCTATGCAAAACGCTTCGCCGCCAAGGAGGCTTTTTCCAAGGCGGTCGGAACCGGGTTCCGGCAAGGGGTGTTCCTGCGCGATATCGGTGTGATCAATCTGCCGACCGGCGCGCCGACCCTGGCGCTGACGGGCGGTGCCAGAGCCAGGCTTGACGCGATCACCCCGGCGGGCCACGCCGTCGACATTCATCTGACCATGACCGACGACCACCCGTTCGCGCAGGCATTTGTCATCCTGTCCGCGCGCCCGATCTAAGAAAGACGTTCCGTGAGCGATACCAAGGCCAGCCTCGCCGTCCCGCCCCAGGCGCCTGCCAAGACCACCGACTGGTGGGGTGAGGCCAAGGGGATCTTCTGGCTGATCCTGGCGGTGCTGGCCTTTCACAGCCTGCTGGCCAAGCCCTTCTACATTCCCAGCGAATCGATGATGCCGACGCTGTTGAAGGGTGATCGTCTGGTCGTCACCAAATATCCTTATGGCTGGTCCTATGTCTCGCCCAGCTTCCATGTGTTGCCGTTCATCAAGGGGCGACTGTTCGGGCGCATGCCGACGCGCGGCGACATCGTGATCCTGTCGCCCAACGGCCAGTCGTCCGATTATATCAAGCGGGTCATCGGTTTGCCCGGTGATCGGCTGGCGGTCCGCAACGGCACCGTGATCCTGAACGGCGTCCCGGTGAAGCGGGTGTCCGCCGGCGCGGCGAAGATCCCGGTCGATGCCAATGTGCCCTGCGATCAGCCGCAGGTGATGCAGTTTCGCACCACCGGCGCCGATGGCCGGCTCTATTGCGAACTGCCGCTGGTCCGCGAAACCCTGCCCGGCGGCGCGACGTTCAATACCATCGATCTCGGCGATTATCCGCCGGTGGACGATTATCCCGAAATCACCATCCCGGCCGGGCGCGTGTTCGTGATGGGCGACAACCGCGATCAGTCCGCGGACAGCCGCGTCCCCGCCGACCAGTTGGGCCTCGATGGCCCGGTCCCGGTCGAAAATATCGGCGGCCGTGCGGAATTCATCACCTTCTCGCTCGATGGCACCTCGACACTGTTCAACCCGATCAGCTGGTTCACCGCGATGCGCGGTGGACGTGCCGGAACCAGCCTCCATCCCGACCGTGGCGGCAGCACCGCCAAATGACGGACGCCCGTCCGCGCGCCGAAACGCCCGGTCCATCGGATCACAGCGATCCGACCACGCGGCGGGAATTGCTGCGCGCTGCGGTCTGGCTTGGGCTCGGCTCCGCCATCTTCCTGGCCTGGACCCTGTCCGAAACGCTCCTGCTGATCATCGGCGCGCTCGTGTTCGCCGCCATGCTCGACGGCGGCGCGCGGCTGCTGGGGCGCATCCTGCCGATCGGGCGCGGCTGGCGGCTGCTGATCGTCTGCCTGGGCGTGCTCGGTTTTCTGGTCTGGACCGTCTACTTCGCCGGTGCGTCGATCGCCGGACAGTTCGACATGCTGCGTGCCACCATCCTGCAACAGAGCACCCGCCTGCTGGCGTGGGGGCACCAGGTCGGCATCATCACCGGGGGCGATCAGTTCAATCGGATCGCACAACAGCTGATGGGATCGATCGGCAAGGTCACGTCCGCGGTTGGCACCGCATTCGGTGCGCTGTCGTCGCTCGCGATGATCGTGGTGCTCGGGCTGTTCTTCGCGGTCGAGCCCCGGCTCTACGAACGCGGTGTCGCCTGGATGCTGCCCATGGCGAAGCGCGACCGCTTCTACGATACCAGCGCGAAGCTGGGCCGGACGCTGCGCATGCTGATGGCGGGGCGGCTGCTCGGCATGGCGGTGGAGGGGGTCGGCACCTGGGCACTGCTTGCGATCGGCGGCGTGCCGATGGCCGGGTTGCTCGGCATCCTGACCGGGCTGCTGGCGTTCCTGCCCAATATCGGTGCGATCGTGTCGGGCGTGCTGATCGTGCTGGTTGGGTTCAGCCAGGGCGTGGAAACAGGGCTCTGGGCGGTCGGCGTCTACTGCGTCGTCCAGATCCTGGATGGCTATGTCATCGTGCCGATGGTCGCGCGGCGCTCGGTCGATCTCGCCCCCGCGCTGGTGCTGGGCGCGCAACTCCTGTTCGGCGGGCTGTTCGGCATCATCGGCCTGGCGCTGGCCGACCCGATCGTCGCCATGCTCAAGGTCCTGTTGGAGGAGCGTTCAAGGGCATCTGCGGACACGGCCCGGCACGATCTCTTAACCCCGGCGGGATAGGATCGCCTCCGCAGCAGGAGGATGATCGATGTTCCACAAGGCTAACGAGTTCGAATCCGTCGCGGCGGCTTCCTTGCCGTCCGGGGCTCCCTCGTCGGCCGGCAAGGCCCATTGGCCGGCACCGCTGCGCATCCTGCTCGGGTTGCTCTTCCTGGTCGCCTGGCTACCCATCACGCTGCTGTGCTGGGCCGGTTTAACGGCGATCATCGCGATGAAGATCGGCGTCGACGCCGCGGATCATGCGGGCGACACCATTCTCGGGCGCCGCCGCATTCGTTAGGGCCGGCGCAACTCCCGCCCGATCGGATAGACGCGGTATCGCGCGTCATAATAAGGCGATCGTTCGTAAAACCAGGCCAGCCGCGCCGCCGCATCGCCGGCAAAGACAGGATCGGCCTTCACCTTTGCGGCAAAGGCTGCCGCCAGCGCCGGATCGCGTGCCAGCATTGCATCCGCCATCGGCGCGACGACATAGGGCTCCATATATTCCGTCCGCTGCAGGATTTCCGGAAAGAAGCCCCAGGCTAGCAGCGATTCCGGGCTTTCCGGTTCCAGCATCGCGGCGGCCAGCTGCCCCAGCGGCTGGTCCGCCGGCACCCGCACCGACCCCGCGGGATACCGGTCCTGCACGCCCGCATGCACATAGCGGGCGGTCAGCGGGACATGCCCCTCATTGGCGTCGCCCAGCACCGGATCGACCAACCGCACCTGATCGACCGCCACCGTCCGCGCGGTGGCGATCGTCTCCATCGTCACGCCGTGCAACCGCAGCCGCGCGATCACCTCCGGCTTGGTCGCCGGTACCCACCATGCCAGCGGCAGGCGCGCGACGATCCGGGGCGCCTCGCCATAGATCGGCATCGCGATCCGGGTCGGTCGTCCGGTCCAGCGGATCACCGGCCCGCCCGCCGCCGCCGATCCGACCATGTCATGCGTGATCCCGTCGAACGCCCGGATACCGATCGGCCTGGTGGCGCGCTTCCAGTCGAGCACCTGCTCCCGCGGGCGCGCCGCCCGGTCCGCGGCGATCGCCGCCCGCACGCCGGCACCGTCGCGCGCCAGCAACCGCAGCGCCGCCTCGATCAGCACATAACTGCCCAGCACGCGCTGGCGATAGGGTTTCAGCGAATGGGTTTCGACCAGCACCGTCGGCAGGTGGCGCAGGTCGCCATAGCCGTCGGAAAAGCGCGCGGTGCTGGCGCTGTCCTCGATGCCCTTGTCGGGATCGGGGTCGATCGTGCTGATATATTGATAGGGCTTGTGCCCGTCGCGGATCAGCGCCGTCTCGATCGCAGGCCGAAACGCATGATCCAGCCAGCGCCCGATCGCCGGCGATTGCGCATAGCGCCCGCCAAATCCGTTGAAATCGGTCGTGATGTCATACTGATAATCGATGCCGTCTGTGACATGGATATCCAGGTACAGCGCCGGATCCCATGTCCGGATCAACCCGATCATGCCCTGCATCTCGGCCGTATCGGCTTTCAGATAGTCGCGGTTGAGGTTCAGGTTCTGCGCGTTCGTACGCCACCCCTGCCCGTTCGGTCCGCGCTGGTTGGGGCGGTTATGATCCCCGGCCCGCTCATGCCCGTCGACGTTGAAGATCGGCACGAACAGCAGGGTCGCGCCATCCAGCAGCGCCGCCTTCCCGCGCACCGCGATATCGCGGAGCAGCATGAGACCCGCATCCTTGCCGTCAATCTCGCCGGCATGGATCCCCGCCTGCACCAGCAGCACCGGCTTGCCCGCGCCCGGTTTCGACGCCACCACCGCATACAGGTCGCGCCCCTGCGGCGATCGTCCGAACGTCTCGATCTTCAGATAGGGCGATGCCTTGACCAGCCGGTCGATCCACGCCCGCGTCTCGGCATAGCTGGGCGTGGTCGCGAACCCGGACGCCTCCGACGGCGTGATCCATGGATCGGACGCCGGCACCACCAGCGCCTCGCTGGCGCCATGCCAGGGCTGCACCGGCGGCAACGGCGCCTGCGGGTATGTGGCGGCGAGAAGGAGGGAAAATATCATGGCGCTCGGGCTCTATCTAAACCCCTCCCCTTCAGGGCAGGGGTTGGGGTGGGGGCAACAGCGCCACATGTTCGACGGCGTGGCAATGGAGAAGCCACCACCACCCCAATCCCTCCTCCGAAGAGGAGGGACGATATTCAACTCACCCGCGCACCCGCCGCATTGACGCCCATCGATTGCAGATAGCGTTTCACCTGCCGCGCCGCCTGGCGGATGCGCTGTTCATTCTCGACCATCGCGATCCGGACGAAGCCTTCACCCTCTTCGCCATATCCGACACCCGGCGCCACCGCGACGCCGGCATGGGTCAGCAACTGCTTGGAAAATTCCAGACTGCCGAGATGCGCCAGCGCCGGCGGCAATGGGGCCCAGGCGAACATGCTGGCGCGCGGGCTGGGAATATCCCATCCGGCGCGGCCGAAACTCTGGACCAGTACGTCGCGCCGCCGCTTGTAGAGCTGCCGGTTCTGCTCGACGATATCCTGCGGTCCGTTGATCGCGGCCACCGCCGCCGCCTGGATCGGCGTGAACGCCCCATAATCCAGATAGCTTTTCACCCGCGTCAGCGCCGCGATCAGCGTCGGGTTGCCGACCGCGAACCCGATGCGCCATCCCGCCATGCTGTACGTCTTCGACAATGACGTGAACTCGACCGCGACGTCCTTGCCGCCCGGCACCTGCAGGATCGACGGGGTCGGCTGGTCGTCATAATAGAGTTCGGAATAGGCGAGGTCCGACAGCACCCAGATCCGATGCTCCTTCGCGAACGCCACCACCCGTTCGTAAAAAGCCAGGTCCACCACCTCCGCGGTCGGGTTGGAGGGATAGCCGATCACCATCACGCTCGGCTTCGGCACGGTGAACTTCACCGCCCGTTCCAGGGATTCGAAGAAGCGTTCGTCGGGCGTGGTCGGGATCGACCGGATCGTGGCGCCGGCAATGATGAAGCCGAACGTGTGGATCGGATAGGAGGGATTGGGCGCCAGCACCACGTCGCCCGGCGCGGTGATCGCCTGCGCCAGGTTGGCAAGCCCTTCCTTCGACCCCAGCGTCACCACCACTTCGCTGTCGGGATCGACATCGACACCGAACCGCCGCTGGTAATATCCGGCCTGCGCCTTGCGCAGTCCGGGAATGCCCTTCGATGCCGAATAGCCGTGCGACCCCGGATTGGCCGCCACTTCGGCCAGCTTGGCGATGACATGCGCCGGCGGCGGCAGGTCGGGATTGCCCATGCCCAGGTCGATCACGTCCTCCCCGCGCGCGCGCGCCGCTGCCCGCATCGCGTTGACTTCGCTGATGACATAGGGCGGCAACCGGCGGATGCGGTAGAAGTCGTCGTTCATCGGGTCCAGTCCTCGTAAAGGGCCTTGGGCTTGCCGGCCATCTGTCGCATGATCGCCGGTGACGTTCTTATAGGCCGGAACCGCGCGCCGCGACAGGCACGATGGACAGGATGGCCGGATGGACTGGAAGAGGATGACCGCCATGGCCGAAACACCCGAATCGAACGCGCCCGACCCCGCGGGGTCGATGCCGTCGCTGCAGGACATGCAATATTGGACCGGCATCCTCGGCAGCGCACAGCAGATGATGATGGAACATCTGTCGACGGTCGCCGCGACACCGGGCGCGAAACCGGTCCCCTCCTTCGCCATGCCCGACCCCGCGGTCTTCCTGAAGGCACAGGCCGATTTCTGGAGCGACAGCATGGCGCTGTGGCAGCGTTTTCTGACCCCGGCGGCCGATGCCGCGCCGCCGCCACCGCACCCGTCCGACCGCGATCGTCGCTTCGCCGCGCCGCAGTGGCGCGACAATCCGGTGTTCGACCTGATCCGTCAAAGCTATCTGATGGCGACCGACCATCTGCTGAAGGGTGTCGATCAGATGTCCGGGATCGACGATCGCCAGCGCGAAAAGCTGCGCTTCGCGACCGCCGCCTTCGCCGATGCGATGAGCCCGACCAACTTCCCGCTCACCAACCCGCTCGTGCTGGAAAAGACGATCGAAACCAAGGGCCAGAACCTGTTGAAGGGCCTGGAACATATGCTGGCCGACCTGAGCCGGGGACAGTTGACGCACACCGATCCGACCGCGTTCGAAATCGGCCGCAACATCGCTACTACGCCGGGAAAGGTGGTGAAGGAAACTCCGCTCTACCAGTTGATCCAATATACGCCGACCACCAGGAAGGTGCTCGCCAAGCCGCTCCTGATCTTTCCCCCCTGGATCAACCGCTTCTACATCCTCGATCTCAATCCGGAAAAAAGCTTCATCCGCTGGGCGGTGGAACAGGGGCTGACCGTCTTCGTCGTCTCCTGGAAATCCGCCGATGCGACCATGGTCGACATCAGCATGGACGATTATGTCCTGCGCGGTCAGATCGACGCGATCGACACCGTCCGCGACCTGCTGGGCCAGCCGTCGGTCCATGTCATCGGCTATTGCGTGGCCGGCACCGCGCTTGCCTGCACGCTCGCGCTGCTCGCCGAACGCGGTCAGGCCGACCGGGTCGCGTCCGCCACCTTCTTCACCGCGCAGGTCGATTTCGAACAGGCCGGCGATCTGAAGATGTTCATCGACGACGAACAGCTGAAAATGCTGGAACAGCTTTCGGCGGAAACCGGCTATCTCGACGGGCGCTATATGGCGCTGACGTTCAACCTGTTGCGCGGCCGCGACCTGATCTGGAACTATGTCGTCAACAATTACCTGCTGGGACAGGATTATCCGCCGTTCGATCTGCTCCACTGGAATGGCGACACCACCAATCTGCCGGGCAAATGGCATCAGGCGTACCTGACCGATCTGTACCGGGACAACAAGCTTGCGACCGGCACCTACAGGATCGACGGAACGCCGATCGACCTGTCCGTGGTCCGCACGCCCGCCTATATCCAGGCAGGCAAGGACGATCACATCGCACCGGTCGCCAGCGTCTATAAATTGACCCGGCATTTCTCCGGCCCGGTGCGGTTCGTGCTGGCGGGCTCCGGCCATATTGCAGGCGTGGTCAATCCGCCGGCCGCGCAGAAATATCAATATTGGGTCAACGAGGCCGGCGCCGACACGCTGGAGGCGTTTGTCGCCGACGCGATTGAAACCAAAGGCAGCTGGTGGCCGGACTGGTTCGCCTGGATCCTGACGCATGGCAGCGAAACCGTGTCCGCAACCCGCGCGCGCATCCCGGGCAAGGGCAGCCTGCCCGCGTTGGAGGACGCCCCGGGTCGCTATGTCCGCATGCGGTAGGCGCCTGGCATCACTCTGTCTCGGGTTATGCTGCACTGCACAAAATATGACTTGAAAATGTCGCGGGCTCCCGTTAGTTGTGCGCCGCACCATGAAAGAGGAGCGCATGATGGCAGTCCCGGTCAAGCCGCAGAGCAAGCGCAGCAGGCCCGCGTCCGTCATTCTGGCGAACCCCGATGCGGCGCATGAGCCGTTCGTGTCCGCGACTGCCACCTTTGCCGATGCGCTGCCGCTTCCGGCGGACACGGTGTCGCCACCGCTGATCGATGTCGCATCGGTCGTCGTGGCACCGACGCCGGCCGCCGATGTGCCGCAGCCCATCTCCGATTACCCCGAGCGGTCCGAGGAGACCGTCGCCGCTCATTCCGAAGCCACTGTCTCCGTTTTCTCGAAAGGACTGCCTCCGATGGCGACTGCATTCGACACGACCAAGGCCCACGACATGATGGGCGACATCAGCACCCGTGCAAAGGGCGCGATGGAAAAGAGCGTCAAGTTCGCCGAGGAAATGACCGAGTTCACCAAGGGCAATGTCGAGGCGATCGTCGCGTCCAGCCGCGTCGCGGTGAAGGGCATCGAGTCGATGGCGCAGGATGCCGCCGAAACCGCCAAGTCCGGTTTCGAACAGGCCCAGACCGCCATGAAGAGCTTCACGCAGGTCAAGTCCCCGACCGAACTGTTCCAGCTTCAGTCGGATTTCGCCAAGACCGCGTTCGACCAGATGGTCGCCAACGCCTCTAAGGCGTCGGAACAGGTCATGAAACTGATGGGCGACGTCGCACAGCCGCTGTCCAACCGTTATGCCCTGGCATCGGAGAAGGTGAAGTCGGCGACGCTCTGAGCGCCCGGCACCTCTCGATCCGGAACGGCCGCTTCCCGGGAACGGGGGGCGGCCGTTTGCGTAGGACATCATGGCTCTTGCCCTGTCCCGCCGCTTTCCCATATTCTTGGCATCCCGATCGATGAGTGCGCCCATGTTATCCAAGCCCGTCTCCCCTTCTGCCATGGCCGACCGCAAGGATGCCGATGGCGACGACGATACCGGCTCTGGCGTCGCCACCCGCACCCTGACCCGCACGAAGAAGCCGTCTCCGTACAAGGTGCTGATGCTCAACGACGATTATACCCCGATGGAGTTCGTCGTCCTGTGCCTGCAACGCTTCTTTCGCATGGGGATGGAGGATGCGACCCGGGTCATGCTGCACGTCCATCAGCGCGGCGTCGGCGTGTGTGGTGTCTTCAGCTACGAAGTCGCGGAAACCAAAGTGTCGCAGGTGATCGATTTCGCGCGCGAGAATCAGCATCCGCTGCAATGCACGCTGGAAAAGGCGTGATCCGCGCCTGACGATCCCGTGTTTCCGGCCAGCCGCCCGTCTCCCGGGGTGGCGAGTCTTGGCCTCCCTTTCAAAGCAGGTTAGGCGCTTTCGCCATGGACAGGATCATCATCCGCGGCGGTCACCGCCTTTCGGGCCGCGTGCCCATTTCGGGCGCCAAGAATGCGGCGCTGACGCTCATGCCCTGCGCGCTCCTGACCGACGAACCGCTGATGTTGCGCAATCTGCCGCGGCTGGCGGATGTCGACGGTTTCGGCCATCTGCTGAACGAACTCGGTGCCTCCACCCAGGTCGCCGGTGCGCGCGGCGCGGAAATCGGGCGAATCATGACGCTGCACGCGCAACGGATCGCCTCCACGGTCGCGCCCTATGACATCGTTCGCAAGATGCGCGCGTCGATCCTCGTGCTGGGCCCGCTGCTCGCCCGCTCCGGGGAAGCGACCGTGTCGCTGCCCGGCGGCTGCGCGATCGGCAACCGCCCGATCGATCTTCACCTGCGCGCGCTGGAGGCGCTTGGTGCGGAGATCGAGATTGCGGCCGGCTATGTGAAGGCAACCGCGCCCGATGGCGGGCTGCGCGGCGGGCAGTATCGCTTTCCGGTCGTCTCGGTCGGGGCGACCGAAAATGTCGTGATGGCGGCCGTGCTGGCGCGCGGCGAAAGCGTGATCGACAATGCCGCGCGTGAACCCGAAATCGCGGATCTCTGCCGCTGCCTGGTCGCGATGGGTGCGGCGATCGAAGGCATCGGCACGGAACGCCTCATCATCCACGGCCGCGACCGGCTGCACGGTGCCACGCATGAGGTGATGCCCGATCGTATCGAGGCCGGCTCCTACGCCTGCGCCGCCGCCATTACCGGCGGTGCGCTCGATCTGGTCGGTGCGCGCACTGCCGACATGGTCGCGATCCTCGACGGCCTGCGCGATGCTGGGGTTCATGTCACCGAGATCGCCGACGGCATCCGGGTCGAGGCACCCGATCGCCTGCGCGCGCTCACTCTGTCGACCGCGCCGTTCCCGGCGTTCCCCACCGACATGCAGGCGCAGTTCATGGCGATGCTGGCGCTGGCGGACGGCGCCAGCGTGCTGACCGAATCGATCTTCGAAAACCGCTACATGCATGTTCCCGAACTGGCGCGGATGGGGGCGGACGTCCTGGTGCAGGGCCGCACCGCGATCGTCCGCGGCGTCGCGGGGTTGACCGGGGCGGAGGTGATGGCCACCGACCTGCGCGCCTCGATGAGCCTTGTCCTGGCCGGCCTGGCCGCGACCGGCGAAACCCGCGTGCACCGCATCTATCATCTCGACCGCGGCTATGAACGGCTGGAGGAAAAGCTGGCGGCCGTCGGTGCCGAGATCGAACGCGCCGGCGGGGATTGATCCCGCCGACGGATCATGCCGGGTCGGACAGCCGCTTGCTCAGGAAAAAGCGTCGGCTGCCGACCGGATGATCGTCCAGCGTGCCGAATACCGAAAAACCCAGCTTTTCGTAAAACGCCCGCGCCTGGAACGCGAACGTGTCGAGCCAGATGCCGACGCAGCCGCGCGATCGGGCGATCCGCTCGGCTTCCCGCATCAACGCCGTTCCGATGTCCTGCCCGCGCAGGGTTTCGGGCACCGCGAGATATTCGACGAACATCCAGTCATAGGATGTCTTGCCCCATAGCCCGCCGATCGTCGCATCGCCGGCATCCCGCAACAGGATCGCGACCGGCGCCGTCCGGGCGTCGCCCGCCGCCGCGAGATTATAGGCCCGCAGCGGCGCCAGCACCGCGGCCTGGTCCTCGGGCGAAGGCTGGTCCGCGATCACCATCCGAACCGCGTCGCGTTCTGCGTTCATGTCATCCTACCCCGCCACCCGGTCCACCAGATGGATCAACACACCCACCAGCCCGCCGACCACGGTACCGTTGACGCGAATATATTGCAGGTCGCGTCCGACCGCGTTCTCCAGCCGCGCGGTGATGGTGCGCGCATCCCATCCGCGGATCGTCTCGGACACCAGCTTCACGATCTGGTCGCCATAGGTCGCGACCGCGCCCACGGCGGCGCGGCGCACGAAGCTGTTGATCGTCCGGCCGAGCCGTGGATCCTGTTGCAGGGTGCCGCCCAGCTGGCGCAGCATCTCGCCGAGCTTCCCGGCCAGCGCCGCCTCCGGGTCGCGCGCGGCACGCAGCAGCCCGGCGCGCGCACTCTCCCACAGTCCCGCGATCCACGCTGCGACCGCCGGATTGTCGAGCAGTTCGTCGCGAATTCGGTCGACCCGCGCCTGCATGGCGGGATCCCGCTGCAGATCCCAGGCCAGCTGCGCCAGCCCCTCCTCCGCCTTGATCCGCAACGGATGATCGGGATCGCTCGCCATGTCGTCCAGCAGTTTGTAGAGACCGTCGATCACCGCCTGACCGATCCGCTCGTCCAGTCCGGTCCAGCGCAGGATCGATCCCGATCGCTGGCTGACCATCGCCCGCACGGTTTCCTCGTTGCGCAGCAGCATGCGGCTGCCCCAACTGATCAGCGCGTCCAGCACCGGCATGTGGCGCTTGTTCTGCATCGCCGCGGCCAGCGCCTGCCCGATCAGCGGCGCCGCATTCAGCGCGCGCAGCCGGGCCGCGATCGCGCCCTTGGCCATTCCGCCCAGCCGGTCCTGGTCGAGCGACTCCAGGATGTTCGCCACCAGCCGCGATGCACCCGCGCGCATCCGCCCGCCTTCGCTGGGCGCCGACAGGAACCGCCCGGCCGCGCCGGCGACGTCCACGCGCCGCATCCGCCGCGCCACCACCCGCGGGGTCAGGAAATTGTCCTTCAGGAACGACGCCAACGTCGCGCCGATCCGATCCTTGTTGCGCGGGATGATCGCGGTATGCGGGATCGGCAGGCCCAGCGGATGCCGGAACAGCGCCGTCACCGCGAACCAGTCGGCCAGGCCGCCGACCATCGCCGCTTCCGCAAATGCGCGGACATAGCCCCAACCGGCGTGCTGCGGCTCCAGCCACCGCGTCAGCCCGTACAGCGCGGCCATCGACACCAGCAACCCGGTGGCGACGATCCGCATCGTGCGCGGGCCGCCCCTGATGGCTGTGGAAGCGGCGCGGGTGGACGGTGTCATTTCTATAGAATGACCACCGCCCGCGATGGTTCAATCCCCCACGTCGCGAACCATGGGTGCATCACTCCGCCGGCTGTACGGCTCCGATCGAACCGGCACCGCCACTCTGCACCTCTCCACCATTGGTGACGGTCCGCCGCAACCATGGTCCCACCCGGCGTTCGAACCCGTCGGCCAGGCTGAACCCCGCGGGTACGATCAGCAGCGTCAGCAGTGTCGACAGGATCAGCCCGCCGATCACCGTCACCGCCATCGGCTGGTTGAAGCTGCCGTCGCCACCGATCGACAACGCCACCGGCACCATGCCCGCGACCATCGCCACCGTGGTCATCACGATCGGCTGCGCGCGTTTGTGCCCCGCCTCCAGGATCGCGTTCCATTTGGGGACCCCGCGGTCCATCTCCTCGATCGCGAAATCGATCAGCAGGATGGAGTTCTTGGCGACGATGCCGAGCAGCAGCAGCAACCCGATATAGACCGGCAACGACACCGCCATACCCGCGATGTGCAGCGCGATGCCGCCCCCCAGCGGCGCCAGGATCAACGAACCCAGGTTCACGAACGGCGGCACCACCCGCTTGTACAGCAGGATCAGCACCGCCAGCACCAGCATCACGCCCGCGAGCACCGCGATCTGGAAGTTCACGATCATCTCGGCCTGCCACTTGCTGTCGCCGGATTCCACATAATCGACGCCGCGCGGCAGGCTCTTCATCTCCGGCAACGCCAGGATCTTCGCGCGTTCCTCCCCGCTGATGGCGCCCGGCGCCAGGTCGGCGCCGATCAGCAGACGCCGTGCCTGGTTGAAACGGCGGATCTGCGAAGGCCCTTCGCCGAATCCGACATCCGCCACCACCGACAGCGGCACCGAACCACCGCTGACGGTCGGCACCGGCAGGTTGCGGATCGTCGACAGGCTGCGGCGCGAGTCTTCGTCGATCGCGACCCGGATCGGGATCTGCCGATCGGACAGCGAGAATTTTGCGACATTCTGGTCGATGTCGCCCAGCGTCGCGATCCGGATCGTGGTCGACAATGCCTGCGTCGTCACGCCCAGATCGGCGGCCAGGTTGAAGCGCGGCTTGATCACGATTTCCGGCCGCGGCAGGTCACCCTCGGTCCGCGCCGCGCGGATGTTCGGCAACCGGCTCATCGCCGTCACCACTTTCTGCGCCGACGCCTCCAGCTTGCCGGGATCGTCGCTGGCCAGCATGATTGAAATGTCGCGCCCGGCACCGCCGCCGCCCTGCGACTGGAAATAGATTCGCGCGTCGGGGATCGCCTGCATCGCGGGCTGCAACTGCCGCTCGAACTCGGTGCTCGACCGCTTGCGATCTTCCTTCAGGTTGATGAAGATCCGCGCGGTGCCGACCTGGATGCTCGTATAGGCGGACTGCACTTCCGGTTGCGCCTCGATCACGCGCGCCGCGCGCATCGCCACCGCCTCGGTCTGCTGCAACGTCGCGCCGGGCACCAGCTGGATGCGAAGCTGGCTATAGTCGTTGTCGGACAGCGGCTGGAACGTATAGGGCAAGGTCGCAAAGGTGACGATCGTCAGCCCGAACGACGCCGCACCGATCGCCATCGTCCACCAACGATGCGCCAGCGTCCATTTCAAGACGCGCAGATAACGGTCCATGACCCAGCCGCCGGCATGTTCGCGCGGCGCATGCGGACGCAGGAAATAGGCGGCGATCATCGGCGTCACCAGCCGGGCGACGGCCAGACTGATCAACACCGCCACGACGACCGTGAATCCGAAATTCTTGAAGAACTGACCGGCGATGCCCGGCATCACGCTGACCGGGAAGAACACGGCCACGATCGAGAAGGTCGTCGCGACCACCGCCAGCCCGATCTCGTCGGCGGCATCGATCGATGCCTGCCAGACGGATTTGCCCATGCGAATGTGCCGGACGATGTTCTCGATCTCCACGATCGCATCGTCGACCAGCACGCCCGCCACCATGCTGAGCGCCAGCAGCGTCATGAAGTTGAGCGTGAAGCCCATCAGGTCCAGCGCCCAGAAGGTGGGGATGGCCGACATCGGGATGGCCAGCGCCGAAATCACCGTCGCGCGCCAGTCGCGCAGGAACAGGAACACCACCAGCACCGCCAGCACCGCCCCTTCGATCATGGCATGGATCGCGGCCTTGTAGGCGTTCTTGGTGTCGTTCACGCTGGTGTAGATCTGCCGGAACTGCATGCCCGGATTTTCCGTGCGCAGCTTGTCGATCACCTTTTGCGCTTCGTTATAGACGGTGACGTCGGAAAAGCCCTTCGCCTTGTAGAAGTCGAAACTGACCACCTGGCGCCCGTTCATCACCGCCAGCTTGCGCTGTTCGGCATAGCTGTCGCGCACCATCGCGATATCGGACAGCTTCACGGTACGGCCATTGCCGACCGAAATCTGCTTCTCGCCCAGGGCATAGGCGTCCTGCGCATTGCCCAGGATCCGGACGGATTGTTCCGCACCCGCAATCTCGGCCCGTCCGCCGGCGGCGTTCAGGTTGGTCGATCGCAATTGCGTGTTGACCTGGCTGGTGGTGATCCCCTGCGCCTGCATCTTGGCGGGGTTCAGGATCACGCGAATCTCGCGCGACACACCGCCACCGCGCTCGACCGACGCCATGCCCGGTATCGCCAGCAACCGCTTGGACACTTCATTGTCGACGAACCAGCTCAGCTGTTCCAGCGTCATGTCCGTGGCCGCCACGGAATAGGAGGCGATGGAATCCCCATCGACATCGATCCGCGTGACCTGCGGTTCGATGATGCCCTCCGGCAATTCGCTGCGGATCCGCGACACGGCTTCGCGGACGTCGGTCACCGCGCGATCGACCGGGGTGCCGATCGTGAACTGGACGAAGGTTGAGGAATTGCCTTCGGTTACGGTCGAATTGATCTCGTCGACGCCGTTGATCCCGCGGATCGCGGCCTCGATGCGCTGCGTGACCTGCGTTTCCATTTCGGTCGGCGCCGCGCCCGGCTGCGACACGCTGACCGTCGCCGCCGGAAAACTGATGTCCGGTTGCGCGTTCACGTCCATCCGCATGAACGAGATGATCCCCGCCAGCGTCAGCGCGGCGAACAGGACCAGTGCTGGCACCGGGTTGCGGATGGACCAGGCGGAGATATTGCGCATCGCGTTCGATCCTTCAGCGCGCGGTCGGCGCGGCGCGCGCCGCCGCAACCGATGGCGCCACGACGTCGCCGGGGTTCAGGAATGCACCGGCCGACACCACCACCCGCTCCGTTCCGTTCAGCCCGGACTGGATCGAAATGCCCTCATCCGAAACCTGGCCGACCTTGATCGGTCGCCGGACAACCTTGTTCGCGGCGTCGACAACATAGACGAAATTGCCCTGCGGATCGCTCAGCACCGCCGATTGGGGCAGCAAGGGCTGATCGATCGAACCGGTCGCGATCGTCGCGGTCGCAAACCCGCCCGGCCGCAATGCGGGGTCATAGGATAGCGCGATCCGCACCACCCCCTGCCGGGTGACCGGGTCGATGATCGGCGACAGCTGCCAGATACGGCCCGTAAAGCTGCGCGTGCCGCCCACCGGCACCACCTGCGCCGGACGTCCGATCGACAGCAGCGCCAGATCCTGTTCGGACAGGCGCGCCTGCATTTCCACCGCGCCATCGCGGGCGATCCGGAACAGCGCGCCGCCATTGCCGTTCACGATCTGGCCGGGTTCCACCGACCGCGTCAGCACCAGCCCCGCCGCCGGCGCGCGCACGTCCAGCCGCCCGATCAATGCCTGCGATTCGCTCAATTGCGCCCGCGCCACCGCTACCCGCGCATTGGCGGCGTCGCGCGTCGCGATCCGGCTGTCCAGATCGGCCTTGGACACGAACCCGCGTCCCACCAGCCCGCGGGCACGGTCCAGGTTGGACTGCGCCAATGCGGCGTCGGCCTGCGCCACCAGGATCGACGCGCGCAACTGGGCGGCCTGCTGCACCTGCACCGATCGGTCGATCACCGCCAGCGACTGCCCCGCTGACACCCACTGGCCCGGCTCCACCAGCACCGCGGTCACGCGCCCGCCCTCGCCCGCGACGCCGACCGGCATGTCGCGCCGCGCCGCCAGCACGCCGGTCGCGGTGATCGACGCGGTCGATGCGCTGCGGCCCGGCACCATCACCGTCACGCGCTGCGCCGCGCCCTTGCCCGCCGCGGCGGCGGCGGGCGCCGGCTTGGCGACGGCGTCCTTGCTCCCGCCGCGCATGAAGAACAGCGCGGTGCCGACCGCGATCAGCGCGATCAGCACGCCGACGACGATCCAGCGCCGGCTGCGCGGCCGGCCGCCCTCGACATCGGCGATCGCGAACGATCGGTCGGTGTTGGGGGATTGGATGTTCATCGGATGCTCTGCCTCGTTCCTGTGCGACCGATCGGATCGGTGCCTACTGTGTTATATGAGTATGACACCGGGCTCAAGCCCGACTCTCGGCAAGGCGACTAGCATATTCGAACCGCCTGCGGACGCCCCCCCGCGACGAAAGCGCGATGGCTTTCGACAAATAGGACATCCTTTTTCCAAGTTGATCCGACGTTCAGCCGCCATGCAGTGACCATGCGCCAGTCACGATGCATCGACAATTGGAGTAATCACCATGATCCACCGCCTTTTTCAGGTCCGGCAACCGTTCATCGGCGCGCTCGCGCTCGCTGTGCCGGGCGTGGCACTGGCGCAGGTGGCACCGGATCCGGTCGCGACGCTCACCGGCACCCGGCTCGATATCGTCGCCAATGGCGAGGTGACGCGCGTGCCCGACATCGCGACCGTCTCGGCCGGTGTGGTGACGCAGGCCCCGACGGCCGCGGCCGCCATGTCGGAAAATGCCACGCGCATGGCCGCGACGATCGCGGGGCTGCGCCGCGCGGGCGTGGCGGACCGCGATATCCAGACCGCGTCGATCAATCTCAGCCCGCAATATCGCTACGGGGAAAACGTGCCTCCGGTGCTGACCGGATATCAGGCATCGAATCAGGTCAGTGTCCGCTTCCGCGACGTGAAGCGTGCCGGCGCGATCCTCGACACGCTGGTTCAGGCGGGCGCGAACCAGATCAATGGCCCCGCCTTCTCGGTCGACAAACCCGCGGCGGCGCTGGACGAGGCACGGACCGCCGCGATCGCCAGCGCCCGTGCCCGGGCAGCGCTCTATGCGCGCGCGACCGGCCTGGCCGTCCGCCGGATCGTCGCGATCGTGGAGGAAGGCGAACAGGCCAGCCAGCCGCGACCGATGCTGATGGCGATGTCGCGTGCCAAGGAAATGGCGGACACCGCGGTCCAGGCGGGGGAACAGAGCCTTTCGGTGACCGTGCGCGTCACGTTCGAGCTGCAATAATCCCGCGCGGCCGGGCTCATCCCAGCACCAGCACCACGCGCAACCCCGGCGCATTGTCTTCCAGCCGCATCGTTCCCTCGTGCAACCGCGCCACCGCGGCTACCAGGGACAGGCCCAGCCCGGCACCACCCAGATGCCGGGCCGGATCCAGCCGGCCAAAGCGACGCAACGCCTCCTGCCGGTCCGCCGGCGCGATCCCGGTCCCGGCATCGGCGATGCTCAGCATCAGCCCGCCGGCCGGGGTCGCCGCCGCGGACAACGTCACCACACCGCCCGACGCGCCATATTTCAGGGCATTGTCGACCAGGTTCGCCAGCGCCTGGCCGATCAGTTCGCGGTGCAGCGGATGGTGCAGCATCGGCTCGACCGCGATCTCCAGTCGCTGGCCCTGCTCCTCCGCCAGCGGGCCGTACAGCTCCGCCAGGTCCTCGATCAGGGCCGCGACATCGGTATCGGCGCGCGCATCGCGCCCGATCCCCGCCTCGGCCCGGCTGATTTCCAGCGCGGTGGTCAGCATCCGCAACAGCGTCTCCGCCTCGATCGCCACGGTGTCGAGCGCGCCGAGGGCAACCGGGTCGCGCGTCGCCGCCACCGCGCGGTCCAGCGTCGCGCGCAACCGCGTCAGCGGGGATCGCAGGTCATGCGCCAGCCCGTCGGTCACCAGCCGCAATTCACCCACCAGCGCCTCGATCCGGTCCAGCATGGCGTTGACCCCCTGTGCCAGCGCCTCGAACGCATCCTCCGCGCCGGCCAGCGGCACGCGCTGCGTCAGGTCGCCCGCCGCCACCGCATGCACCGTCTCCGCGATCCGGCCGACACGGCGGTCCACCACCCGCGCCGCCACCACCGCGCCCAGCAAGGCGAGCGGGATCGCCAGCAACGCCGCGCCGACCATCGCGTCCTCGACAATGGCGGTCAGCGCAAGATCGTCCTCGATCACGTCGCCGGTCACCAGCCGGCTGCCGTCCGCCAGCGCGCGCGCCGTCGCCACCATCCGTTCGGGCCGATCCCCGCCGGTGCGATAGAGTTCGACGATCTGCGGCCCGGCCCGCGCGGTCAGCGCGGGGGGCAGCATGCCGAGATTGCCGGCCAGCGCCCGCCCCCCGGCATCGGTCAGCAGCATGACCGCATCGGTCCCCGGGTCTGCGGCCAGCCGTGCGGATATCGCCGCGGCCAGCCCGGCACGTCCGCCGCGGGCATAGGCGACGCGCATCGCAGTTCCCAGCGCCGCCGCGCGTCCCCGCGATTCCCGTAATGCCTCGCCCGCCGTCATCTGCTGCACCGTCAACAGGATCATCGCCGCCGACACCAGTTGCAGCAGGAACACCAACACGACGAACCCGAAGGTCGACGATCGCAGCAGCCCGCGCAGGCGCATCGGCCGCGCGCTCAGTTGGGCAGACCCAGCCGGTAGCCGGCACCGCGGACGGTGTGCAGCAGGATCGGCGTGAAACCCTCGTCGATCTTCTTGCGCAGCCGGCTGACATGCACGTCGATCACGTTCGTACCGGGGTCGAAATGGTAATCCCACACGCCTTCCAGCAACATGGTGCGGGTGACGACCTGCTCCTTGTGCCGCAACAGATATTCCAGCAGCCGGAATTCCCGCGGCTGCAGGTCGATCGCACGATCGTCGCGCCGCACCTTGCGCGCCAGCAGGTCCATTTCCAGGTTCGCGCAGACCAGCCTCGTCTCCACCGCCGGGGCCGTGGTGCCGCGCCGGATCAGCACGCGCACCCGCGCCAGCAATTCGGCGAAGGCGAACGGCTTGGCCAGATAATCATCCGCACCCGCGGTCAACCCGCCGACCCGGTCTTCCACCGCCGCGCGGGCGGACAGGACCAGGACCGGCGTCGTGATCTTGGCCGCACGGATCGCACCCAGCATCGACAATCCGTCCATCCCCGGCAACATCCGGTCGAGCACGATGGCCGCATAATCGCCGCCGATCGCATGGAACAGGCCATCGCGGCCATTATCGGCCTGATCGACGGTAAACCCTTCCTCGTTGAGACCCTTCACGATGTAGGCCGCGGTGGTCGCGTCATCCTCGACCACCAAGATCCTGTGCGCCATGCCCTGTTCCGTCTTTGCGTTCCCCGCGGACATCATAGGACGGGACCCGTATGAAAGCGACGTGCGCGATGGCGCAGTGGCGGCGGCATGGCGGCGGGGCATGGCGGCATGGACCTTCTCCTTGAAACAGGACGGATGTGCCAGTTCCCGGCTTCCCGCGACATGATCCGGGCATGACCGATTGTTCATGGCGGCGTCACCGGCCGGGTGGGCCGATGCGTGCAGACGTCGCGACATGACGGGACGATCGGGCATGGCTGCGCTGCAAGATACCGGCATGGGCACGGGCCGGACCGGTCGCGTGCCCGCCGCGTTGCGGACGCTCGCCATTGTCGCGGCCGGGCTGGCCGCGCTGCTGATCCGGCCCGATCACCGCCCCGCACCGACGCCTGCGGCGCGGATCACGGCCGCACCGGCGGATTGGGTCGATCCCACCTTCGGCCGGGTCATGCTATACCGCCCGGCCGGGCCACCGCGTGGGCTCGTCCTGTTCCTGTCGGGCGATGGCGGCTGGCGCGGCGTGGTCGATCGCATGGCGCGACAGCTTGCGGCGCATGGTGCGCTGGTCGCCGGGCTGTCGACCGGCCGCCTGCTCCGCCATGTCGAAGCCGAAGCCCGGCCGTGCGCGGCGCCCAGCTTTCCACTGCTCGGGATCGCGGCCGATATCGAACATCGCGCCGGCTTCCCCCGCTACCGGAAACCCCTGCTGGTCGGCTACTCCGCCGGCGCGACGCTGGCGTACGGCGTCGTCGCGCAGGCGCCGGGTGGCAGCTATGCCGGGGCGACATCGATCGCGTTCAGCCCCGATATCGCCGGTATCAAACCCTGGTGCCCCACTGCGGGCGTGACCGTCGCGCGGATCGGATCGCGGGGGTCGTTGTTCGCCCCGCGCCCGCTGTCGGTGCCCTGGACGGTGATCCAGGGAACCGCCGATGCGGTGGTCCGGTTCGGCGTCGCACAGCGCTTCGCGATCATGGCCCATGCCCGGCTGGTGGCTCTGCCCGGCGTCGGCCACGACTTCGCCGATGCCGCCCGCTGGTCGCGCCCGCTCACCCACGCCGTGCTGCCGCTGTTCCCGCCGCCCGCCAGTCCCGGCACCAGCCTGCCGGCCGATCTGCCGCTGACGCTCGTCACGGATCCCGCGGCGCCCGCGACGGACCGCATGGCGGTGCTATGGTCGGGCGACGGGGGCTGGGCCGGGCTCGACCGCGAAGTCGCGGCACGGCTGGCGCGCGCGGGGGTCCCGGTGGTCGGCGTCGACAGCCTCGCCTATTTCTGGACCGCACGCACGCCGCAGGGCACCGCGCGCGATCTGATGCGGATCATGGCGGGCTATAGCCGGCTCTGGCACCGCCCGCGCGTCCTGCTGATCGGCTACAGCTTCGGCGCCGATATCCTGCCGGAGGTCGTCGGCGCGCTGCACCCCGACTATCGCGCGCATGTCGCGCGGCTCGGGCTGATCGGCCTCGGCACCAGCGCCGATTTCCAGTTTCATCTCGGCGCGTGGCTGGACGTCGCCGGTCCGGCCGCGCGGCCGACCCTGCCGGCGATGGCGGCGCTGCGGGGGCGGGACATGGTCTGCCTGCGCGGTCGCGACGAAACCGACAGCGCGTGCCCGCTGCTGCCGCCCGGCCTCGCGCGTGCCATCGTCCTGCCCGGCGGCCATCATCTCGGCGGCGATGCCGACGCCATCGCGCGCGCCATCCTTTATGACGGAAGGACATGATACGGATGTTTGCGATCTTTGGCGGCGTGCTCGGGGCAATCGCGCTCTTCTTCGGGCATCTCGGCTATTATGGCGGTCCGATCTATGTCGATGGCGCCGCCACGGCACCCACTCCGCCCGGGCTGCGGAACAGCGTCGCGGTGCTGATGTCGGGCGATCTCGGGTTCAACATCGGCATCGGGCCGCAGGTCGCGCGCCGGCTGCGCGCCGATGGCCTGCCGGTGGTCGGCGTCAACTCGCTCACCGCCTTCCGCCACACCCGCACCCCCGCACAGGTGCAGGCGCTGGTCGCCGATGCGGTGCGCCACGCGCTCATCTTTGCGCATGCCGATCGCGTGATCCTGATCGGCCAGTCCTTCGGTGCCGACATGCTGCATGTCGGGCTGACCGCCTTGCCGCCCGCGCTCCGGGCGCGGGTCAGGCTGATCGTCCTGATCGTGCCGGGCGCCACGGTCCAGTTCCGCGCTTCGCCATCCGAAGTGTTCACGGCCTCCGCGCCCGCCTTCGATGCGCTCCCCACCGCGCGCCAGCTCGATTGGGCGCCCGTGCTCTGCGTGCGGGGGGAGAAAGAGGATGAAAGCCTCTGTCCGCGGATCACGGCGCCCGATGTCCATACCGTCGCGCTGCCGGGCGGGCATCCGCTGCGCCGCGACGCCGACGCCGTGCACCGCGTCGTGATCGCGGCCATCCGGGCGTCGGTGTGATGCGATCGCACTGGACGGCCATCACCGCGCGCCATGGCACCATCCTCGGGATCGCGGCGGCGCTGATCGTCGGTGCGCTCGGGCTGCTGGCGCTCCGCCACCTGCTGGCCGAAGTGCGCATCCGCGACATCCGCGCCGCCTATCATCTGCTACCCGGCTGGCGGATCGCTACCGCGCTCGGGCTGACCGTCTTCAGCTATCTCGCGCTCACCCTGTATGACGTGCTGGCGCTGCGCATCATCGGCCGAACGCTGCCCTGGCGCACCGCCGCACTCGCGTCCTTCACCAGCTATACGCTCAGCCACAATCTCGGCCTCTCGCTGCTAACCGGCGGATCGGCGCGCTACCGCATCTACACCGCCGCCGGGCTGGACGGTGCCGATGTCGCGCGCGTGGTCGGCATCGCCGGCGTCGCCTTCTGGGCGGGGGTGTTCGCGCTCGCCGCTCTTGCCCTTGCCGGGCAGCCCGGCGGGGTCCATCTCCGCCATTGGCCGATCTCCATCCCGGTGCAGCGCGGCCTGGGCGTCACCCTGCTGATCGGGATGGCGGCGCTGGTGATCGCGGGTCGCGGCGGGCGCGTGCTGCGCATTGCCGGCTGGTCGTTGCCGCTACCGGACTCGGGACAGGCGCTGGCGCAGATCGGGGTCGCGGCGCTCGATCTCGCCGCCGCCAGCGCCGCGCTGTTCGTGCTGGTGCCGCATGTCGGCGCGAACGCCTACCCCGCCTTCTTCCTCGGTTACGCGCTCGCCATCATCGTCGCGCTGATCAGCCATGTGCCGGGCGGGATCGGGATCTTCGAAACCGTGATGCTGGCCGCCCTGCCCGGTGTCGATCGGCCCACGCTGTTCGCGGCGCTGATCCTCTACCGCCTGATCTACTACATCCTGCCGCTGCTGGTGGGCGCGCTGCTGCTGGCCGCGCACGAAGGCTGGCGCTTTCGCCATCCGGTCGGGCGCGCGTTCGATCGGGCGCAGTCGATCGCGACCGGCGTCGCGCCGCTCGCGCTGGCCGCGCTCGCCTTCACCGGCGGGCTGGTCCTGCTGATCTCCGGCTCGCTGCCCGCCGTTCCCGGCCGTCTGCGGGCACTCCACGGCTTCGTGCCGCTGCCCTTCATCGAAGCCTCGCACATCGCCGCCAGCCTGGCGGGCACCGGGCTGCTGCTACTCGCCCCCGGCCTCTATCGCCGGCTCGACGGCGCGTTCGTCGCGACCCGCGCGCTCCTGCTGGCTGGCGCGGCCTTCTCGCTAGCCAAGGGGCTGGATTATGAAGAGGCGATTGTCCTGCTCGCGATCAGCGCCGCGCTGCAATGGACGCGCGCGGCCTTCTACCGCCGCACCCGCCTGACCGCGCAGCCGCTGACCGCCGGCTGGATCGCCGCCATCCTGACTGCGGTCGCACTGTCGCTCTGGATCGGCTTCTTCGCCTACAAGCATGTCGATTATCAGGACAGCCTGTGGTGGCAATTCGCGCTGTCGAACAATGCGTCCCGCTTTCTGCGCGCCAGTTTCGGCATCGCGATCCTGCTGGCGGCGGGCGCGCTGTGGCGCCTGTTCGGCGGTGTGTCCGTCCCGCCCGCCAGCGCGGTGGTGCCGCTCGACGCCGTCCTGCCCGCGCTCGCCACCGCCACCCGGACCGAAGCGATGCTGGCATTCACCGGGGACAAGCATTTCCTGCTGTCCGATTCGGGCGACGCCTTCCTGATGTACCGGGTCCAGGGTCATAGCTGGATCGTGATGGGTGATCCGGTGGGTCCGGAAACCGCCTGGGCGGACCTGCTGTGGCAGATGCGGGAACTTGCCGACCGCGCGCAGGGCCGGCTGCTCCTCTACCAGATCAGCCGCACCGCCCTGCCGCTCGCCATCGACCTCGGGCTCCAGATCGTGAAATATGGCGAGGAAGCCCGCGTCGACCTGTCCACCTTCACGCTCGAAGGCCCGGCGATGCGCGGGCTGCGCCAACCGGTCCGCCGCGCGGAACGCGAGGGGGCCCGCTTCGCGATCGTGCCGGCCGGCGATGTGCCCGCCATCCTGCCCGACCTGCGCGCGCTCTCCGATGCGTGGCTTGCGGCCAAGGGGCAGCGGGAAAAGGCGTTCAGCCTGGGCCGTTTCGATGACGCCTATGTCCGGCGGTTCGACTGCGCCGTCGTGTACCAGCACGATCGCATCGTCGCCTTCGCCAACATCTGGGCGACCGCCGATCGATCGGAACTGTCCGTCGACCTGATGCGCCATGCCGATATCATGCCCTACGGGACGATGGACTTTCTGTTCGCCGAACTGATGCTGTGGGGACGGGCGCTGGGATATCGCTGGTTCACGCTCGGCCTTGCGCCGCTGTCCGGCCTGACGACGCAGCGGCTGGCACCGATCTGGTCGCGCGCGGGGGCGTTCCTCTACCGGCACGGTGAGAATTTCTACGGATTCGAAGGACTACGCGGATATAAAAACAAGTTCGGTCCGGTCTGGGAACCGCGCTATGTCGCCAGCGGCGGGGGAATTTCGCTGCCGCGCGCGCTGATCGATCTCGAACGGCTGGTCGGCGGTCGGCGTGATCGCCGGGAATAAGTTGGACAAGAGCGCTACCTTTGCCGTTCCACCCCGCTGCCCCTGCTGTTAGCATGGGCGAAATTGGGGAGGGGATGATCGGTGCACGACGGGGAACCGACGGTCGTTACGCAGGAACCGGATGCCGGCGGTACGCCTGATCCGGCGCCCGCGCGCGCACGCCGTGGCACCGGCCGCCGCCTGCATGGTGCGATCGCCTACAAGCTGGGGGTCGCGATCCTGTCCGGGGAATATGCACCGGGCGAAACCCTGTCGGGCGAAGTCGTCTTCTCCGAAGCGCTCGGTGTCTCGCGCAGCGCCTATCGCGAAGCGGTTCAGGTGCTGAGCGCCAAGGGGCTGGTCGAAAGCAGGCCGAAGGCGGGCACGCGCGTCCTGCCGCGCAACCATTGGAATGTTCTCGATCCCGACGTACTGGCCTGGGCGTTCGCGGGCGAACCCGATCTCCGCTTCATTCGCGGGCTGTTCGAATTGCGCGGGATCGTCGAACCGGCCGCGGCCGCGCTGGCGGCCGAACGCCGGGAGCGATCCGATCTGAAACTGATGAAGGATGCGCTGACCGCCATGACGCGCCACACGCTGGCGACGCCCGCCGGGCGCGCCGCCGATCGCGATTTCCACGATGCGATCCTCAACGCGACCGGCAACGATTCGCTCGTGGTGCTCAGCGCCAGCATCGGCGCGGCAGTCAACTGGACCACGCAGTTCAAGCAGCGCGCGCGGGTTCTGCCGCGCAATCCCATCCCCGATCACCGCCGCGTCTATGATGCCATCGCGGCGCAGGATCCGGCCGGTGCCAGCGCCGCGATGCGGCAACTGGTCGATCTGGCGCTGGACGACACCCGCGCCGCGATGAAACAATAGCCCCTCCGCCCCGGCGGGGAGGGTCGGGCGCCCCGACCTACGCCGCCTGCACGTCCGGCAGGGCATGCGTCGTCCGCGATCCCCACAGCGCATAGAACAGGATGTAGAGTTCGCACGCCGCGGTCAGCAGGAACGATGCCTGCAGGCCGTAGGTATCGGCCAGCTTGCCCTGCACGAACACCAGCGCGCCGCCGGCGATCGCCATGATCAGCAGGCCCGACCCTTCCTCGGTCAACGGGCCCAGCCCCTTGATGCCCAGCGTGAAGATAGTCGGGAACATGATCGAATGGAACAGCCCGACGGAGATCAGCGCCCACATCGCGACATGTCCGGTCGTAAAGACCGTGATCAACATCACCACGAACGCTCCGATCGAAAACGCCGCCAGCACGGTTTCCGCCGGAATCTTCTGCATGATCGCCGATCCCAGGAAGCGCCCCACCATCATGCCGCCCCACAACAGCGCCAGATAGCGGCCGGCCTGTTCCGTGGTCAGGTTGGCGATCTGCGGCTGGCTGATGAAATTGACGAACAGGTTGCCGACGCCGATCTCCGCGATCAGGTAGATGAAGATCGCGGGAATGCCGAACACCAGGTTGCGATGCTTCCACAGCGAATGCTTCTTGCGCTCTTCCTTGGCATGGCGGCTGGTCGATGCGCCCATCGCCGGCAGCGGGAAGCGTGCGATGATGACCGCCAGTACGACCAGCACGATCGCGACCAGCACATAGGGCAGGACCACCGACTGTGCGTCGGCCAGCCGTTCCGCCTGGGTCAGCACGGTGCCGGCCTCCGCCGTTCCCCCCTTCGACCGCCCCAGGATCAGATAGGCTCCGAACAGTGGCGCCAGCATCGTTCCGGCGGAATTCAGCGCCTGCACCAGGTTGAGGCGGGACGACGCGGTCTCCGGCGGGCCGACCACCGCGACATAGGGATTGGCTGCCACCTGCAACAGCGTGATGCCGCTGGCGATCACGAACAGCATGACCAGCGTGACGCCATAGGACGGCAGGCTGGCCGCCAGCACCATGCCCAGCGCACCGGCGGCCATGATGCCGAGCCCGGTGACCAGCGCCTTCTGATATCCGATCCGCTCGATCAGCTTGGCCGACGGGATCGATGCGAAGAAATAAGCGATGAACCAGACGCTTTCGATCAGCGAAGCCTGGAAATAGCTCAGCTCGAACACGCTGCGCAGGTGCGGCAGCAGCGTTCCGTTGATGACCGTGATGAAGCCCCACATGAAGAACAGGCTGGCCAGCAGTGTCAGCGCCGAACGATAGTTCGTCGGGACGCCACCCGCCTGGGGCGCGTCGCCGGTGGCCTTGGTCTGGATCGGCATTGCCATGCTGTTGGCCCTTCTCTCCGCCCGGGTGCCGCATCTGGGATCGTTCCGCGCGGCTTGCCCTCGTTGATCTTGTCCGACTATATAGCCGTTAAAGGCGCGTCAACGTCGTCGGTCGGTGAAATTGAGGGATGTAGGCATGCGTAAGGTCGATCTGGGCATTTTCATGCTGGCCACCGTCGCGGTCGCGGCCATTGCTGGCGCACGCCCGGCGGCGGCCGCCGACGTGCGGCGCGCGTCCGCGGGCACGCTGGCCGACGGCACCAACATCGAAGCGATCACGCTCAGCAACGGAAAGGGCGTTTCCGCCCGCATCCTGACCTATGGTGCGACGTTGCAATCGCTGATCGCGCCCGATCGCAACGGCAAGCCGGCCGATGTGCTGCTCGGCTATGACGATCTGAAATCCTATGTCGAACACCCCAATTATTTCGGGGTCACGGTTGGCCGATACGCCAACCGCATCGGCGGGGGCACGTTCACGCTGGACGGCCGCCGGTATCAGCTTCCGCTCAATGATAAGACAAATTCCCTGCACGGTGGCGGCAAGGGCTTCGACAAGGTCGTCTGGCGGGTGGTGTCGGTCAGCGGCGGGCCGGTCGCCAAGCTGGTGCTCGCCTATCGCAGCCCGGATGGCGACTCCGGCTATCCGGGTAATCTCGATGTCACCACCACCTATACGCTCGATGCGAAGGGGGATCTCGGCATCGCCTTCGACGCCACCACCGACAAGCCGACCGTGGTCAACATGACGAACCACGCCATTTTCAATCTGGCGGGTGAAGGCGCACCGGGCGGCGCGACCGGGCATCGCCTGACGATTCCGGCGCGGGCGATCACCCCGGTCGACGCCCGGCTGATCCCGACGGGTGCGCTGATGCCGGTCGCGAACACGCCGTTCGATTTCCGCACGCCGCGGGTGGTTGCCGCCGACATTCGCGACGGCCGCAACGAACAACTGCGCTTCGGCCAGGGCTACGACCATAATTTCGCGCTCGACAAGGGGCTGACCGCCACCCCCGGCCTCGCCGCCCGGCTGGAGGATCCTGTGTCCGGCCGCGTGTTGGAAGTGCTCACTACCGAACCCGGCGTGCAATTCTACACCGGCAACTTCCTGGATGGCACGTTCGTCGGCAAATCCAGCCACCTCTATCGCATGGGCGACGGCATCGCGCTGGAGCCGCAGAAATTCCCTGATTCGCCCAACAAACCCGATTTCGTCTCGGCGCGGGTCGATCCGGGCAAGCCGTATCACCACCAGATGATCTACCGTCTTTCCACGCAACGCTGATTCGTCCGGAACCCTGCCCATGACCGACACCCCTGCCGTCCCGAAGCTGCGTTCGCGCGCCTGGTTCGACAATCCCGACAATATCGACATGACGGCGCTCTATCTGGAACGCTATCTGAACTTCGGTCTGTCACTGGATGAACTGCGTTCGGGCAAACCGATCATCGGGATCGCGCAGACCGGGTCGGATCTGTCGCCGTGTAATCGCCACCATCTCGTGCTGGCCGATCGGCTGCGCGAGGGTATTCGCGAAATGGGTGGAATCGCGCTGGAGTTTCCGGTCCACCCGATCCAGGAAACCGGCAAGCGTCCCACCGCCGGGCTCGATCGCAACCTCGCCTATATGGCGCTGGTGGAGGTGCTGTACGGCTATCCGCTGGACGGCGTGGTGCTGACCATCGGCTGCGACAAGACCACGCCTGCCTGCCTGATGGCCGCCGCCACCGTCAACATCCCGGCGATCGCGCTGTCGGTCGGGCCGATGCTCAACGGCTGGCACAAGGGCGAACGCACCGGTTCCGGTACGATCGTCTGGAAAGCGCGGCAGATGCTGGCCGCGGGGGAGATTGACGACGCCGGCTTCATCAAGCTGGTGGCATCGTCCGCGCCGTCGACCGGCTATTGCAATACGATGGGCACCGCGACGACGATGAACTCGCTGGCCGAGGCGCTCGGCATGCAGTTGCCGGGTTCGGCCGCGATCCCGGCGCCCTACCGCGATCGGCAGGAGATCGCCTATCTGACCGGCAAGCGCATCGTGGAGATGGTCGCGGAGGATCTGAAGCCGGCCGACATCATGACGCGCGATGCGTTCCTGAACGCGATCGTCGTCAATTCCGCGATCGGCGGCTCGACCAACGCGCCGATCCATCTGGCCGCGATCGCGCGCCATGTCGGCGTCGAACTCGACCTGAAGGATTGGCAGACCTACGGCCACAAGGTCCCGTTGATGGTCAACCTCCAGCCCGCCGGCGAATATCTGGGCGAGGATTATTATCATGCCGGCGGCGTGCCCGCGGTCGTGGCCGAACTGATGCAGCAGGGTCTGATCCGCGAGGATGCGATCACCGCCAACGGCAGGACCATCGGCGACAATTGCCGCGATGCGACGATCGAGGACGAACGCGTCATCCGCCCGTTCGCCTCGCCGCTGCTGGCCGATGCCGGCTTCATCGTGCTGTCCGGCAATCTGTTCGACGCCGCGATCATGAAGACCAGCGTGATCGGTCCCGAATTCCGCGAACGCTATCTGTCCAATCCCGACGATCCCGATGCGTTCGAAGGGCCGGCGGTGGTGTTTGACGGGCCGGAGGATTATCACCACCGGATCGACGACCCCGCGCTCGGCATCACTCCCGAAACGCTGCTATTCATGCGTGGCGCCGGCCCGGTCGGCTATCCGGGCGCGGCCGAGGTCGTCAACATGCGCCCCCCCGCCTATCTGATCCGTGAAGGCGTCCACGCGCTCCCGTGCATCGGCGACGGCCGCCAGTCGGGCACGTCGGGCTCGCCCTCGATCCTGAATGCTTCGCCGGAGGCGGCGGCCAATGGCGGGCTCGCGCTGCTGCGCACGGGGGATCGGGTGCGGATCGATCTCAACACCGGCACCGCCAACATCCTGATTTCGGATCAGGAACTGGCCGAACGCCGCGCGGCGCTGATGGCGGCCGGCGGCTATCGCTACCCCGCGTCGCAGACGCCGTGGCAGGAAATCCAGCGTGCGACCGTGGGCCAGATGAACACCGGCGCCATTCTGGAAGGTGCGGAGAAATATCAGCGCATCGCCCAGACCATGGGCCTGCCCCGCGACAATCATTAACGGAGAGGCCGCTCGCCTCCCCCGTCACCCCGGACTTGATCCGGGGTCCAGGCCACAAACGCTGCCGCTTGCGTCCCTGGATGCCGGATCAAGTCCGGCATGACGGGGCGTAGCGCCTAGGCTCCCAGCTCCACCCGCCGGGTCGCCAGCCGCTCTGCCTCGCGCACGTCATGCGTGACGTACAGGATCGGCAGCCGCAGATCGTCGCGTACCCGCTCGATCACGGTCAGGATCTCAGCCCGTCGCGCCGCGTCCAGCGACGCCAGCGGCTCGTCCATCAACAGCGTCCGCGCGCCCGACAGCAGCGCGCGGCCGATCGCCACCCGCTGCGCCTCCCCGCCCGACAGCGAGCGCGGCCAGCGGTCGAGCAGATGTCCGATCCCGAGGAACGCGACCGCCTCGTCCAGCCCGATCCAGCGATCCTCCGCCCGCGCCAGCCGCCAGCCATAGAGCAGGTTCGCCCGCACGCGCAGGTGCGGGAACAGCCGCCCGTCCTGAAACACATAGCCGATCCGCCGCCGTTCCGGCACGACGTCGATCCCTGCCGCCGCATCGAACAGCGGAACGCCGCCCACTCGCACATGCCCCGCATCCGGCCTCAACAATCCGGCGATCATGTTCAGTACCGATGTCTTGCCGACCCCAGACGGTCCGAACAGGACGGTCAGGCCCTCCTCCACCCGAAAATCCACCGCGATCTCGGCCCGGCCCAGCTGCCGCCGCACGGCGACGTCAAAGGACATGCACATGCCTCGCGCCGCGCCGCGCCAGCCACTCCGACAGCAGCAGCGCGATCAGTGAAACGCAGACCGACAGGATCGCCAGCCGCCACACCGCATCGTCATTCCCCGGCACCTGCAGCGCGCTGTAGATCGCGATCGGCAACGTCCGGGTTTCGCCCGGAATGTTCGATACGAACGTAATCGTCGCCCCGAACTCCCCGATCGATCGCGCAAAGCCCAGCACCAGCCCCGCCAGTACCCCCGGCAGGGACAAGGGCAGCGTGATCGTGGCAAATGTCCGCCACGCGCCCGCGCCCAGCGTCCGGGCCGCGCCCTCCAGCCGCCGGTCGACCGCCTCGATCGACAGCCGGATCGCGCGCACCATCAGCGGCAACGCCATGATCCCGGCCGCGATCGCCGCCCCGGTCCAGCGGAAGATCACCGACACCCCGAACGCCGCCTCCAGCCACCCGCCGATCGGCCCCTTGCGCCCGAACGCCAGCAGCAGCAGCCAGCCCGTCACCACGGGCGGCAGCACCAGCGGCAGATGGATCACCGCGTCAATCACCGCCTTGCCCGGGAACCGCCCGCGCGCCAGCGCATAGGCCAGCGCGAACGCGACCGGCAATGTCGCCGCCATCGCCACCCCGCTCACGCGCAGCGACAGCAGCAGGATGTCCCATTCGTCCGGCGTCAGCACCGCGCGCACCACCGCGTCGTCACGGGGTGGTGAAGCCGTGGCGCCGGAAGATCGCCTTGCCCGCGGGCGAGATCAGGAAGCGCCGAAACCCCTCCGCCTCCGCACTGCCGGCACGGGTCAGCAGCGCGACCGGATAGGTGATCGGTGGGTGGCTGCTGACCGGGAAGGTGCCGACCACGCGCACGCCCCGTTCTGCGCGCGCATCGGTGGCATAGACGATGCCGTACGGCGCCTCGCCACGCGCGACCAGCGCCAGCGCGCCGCGCACGCTGTCCGCGCGCGCCACCCGCCCCTCCACCGCCGGCCACACGCCCAGCGCGGTCAGCGCGGCCTTGCCGTATTTGCCGGCCGGCACCGCATCCGGGTCCGCCATCGCCAGCCGCCCGCCACCCAGCGCGCGCGCCAACGGAAAGCCGCGCCGGATCGGCAGCGTGCCGCGCGTCGTCGCCGGCGCGACCAGCACCAGCCGGTTGCCCAGGAACGACACCCGCGTGCCCGCCCGCACCAGGCCGCCCTTCTGCACCGCGTCCATCCACGGTTCGTCCGCGGACAGGAACAGGTCCGCCGGCGCGCCCGCCAGAATCTGACGCGCCAGCGCCGAGGATGCGGCGAAGGACAGCACCGGCATCGCATGTCCGCGCGCGGCCCAGACCTTGCCGGCATCCGTCAACGATTCCTGCAGGCTTGCCGCCGCCAGCACCAGCGGCGGCTTCGCGGCCAGCGGCACCGCGATCAGGCCGAGCATCAGCCCCGCGATCCATCCGAAAATCCGTGTCATCTCTACCCCCGGCTGATCGCGGCTATATCCGAACATATATAGCCCGCCGCCGTTCCCCTAGCGCGATTCTCGTCGCCGCTACACGCGTTCCGGCAATGCCCAGTCGACCATCCCGCGCCCGTTGGCGGCCAGAAACGCGTTCGCCCGCGAAAATGGCCGGCTGCCGAAGAAACCCTTGTGCGCCGATCCGTAGAGCGGCGACGGGTGGCTGCTGTGGATCACCAGATGGCGCCCGGCATCGACGGCGGCTGCCTTCTTCCGCGCGGCCGCACCCCATAGCAGGAACACGGTCGGCGGCCCGCGATCCACCACGCGCACGACAGCATCGGTGAAGCGCTCCCACCCCTGCCGGCGGTGGGACCCCGCCTTGCCCTGTTCCACCGTCAGCGAATCGTTGAGCAGCAGCACCCCCTGCCGCGCCCATGCCTCCAGATAGCCATGCGCGACCGGCGCGATGCCCAGATCATCCTGCAATTCCTTGTAGATGTTGACCAGCGACGGCGGCACCCGCACGCCCGGCCGCACGCTGAACGACAGCCCGTGCGCCTGGCCAGCGCCATGATAGGGATCCTGCCCCAGGATCACGACGCGCACCGCATCCGGCGGCGTGAGTTCCAGCGCGCGAAAGATGTCGGGCATTGGCGGGAACACCGTCCGCCCCGCCGCCACCGCCTCCGCCAGGAAATCGCGCAACGCCGCCATCGACGGTTGCGCAAATGCCTCGGCCAGCGCCGCGTGCCAGCCCGTGGCCAATGCGGTGGGAAGATCGGCGATCATGCGGGGTTCAACGCCGGAACGGATAATCGGACCCGCCAGGATCCCTCGCCTGCTTCCGCTTGCAAAACGCGCGGTGACGCGCGCCACGGACCGCCCGGTGCACCGCCCGATTGCTGCTTCACCGCCGGTCCGGAAGGGATGAAAGACCCAGGGTCCTGGGTCTCTCCCTCCGACACCGTGGAAATCGGGTCGGCGTCAGCGCGCGCTGCGGGTGCCGGCCGCGCGCATGCCGTCGATGCTCCAGCGCCCGGCGCCGATCGCCGCAAGGTACAGAAACACGAAGCAGAACTGGATCGCCGAATCTCCACCGTTGACGACCGGCAACCAGCCGTCCGGCTTGCCGATTCCGCCGCTGAAGTGGAACATCCAATAGGCCACGGCCATCTGCCCCGCCAGGACGAATGCCACCGGGCGGGTGAGGAAACCGACGACCACGAGCAGGCCCCCGAACAGTTCCAGCACGCCGGCAACACCGAACAGGCTGAGCAACGAAACCGGGCCGTTGCTGTGCGCCGACGCCGGCCACAGGAACAGCTTCTGCATGCCATGCTGCATGAAGAGCAGCCCGGTCACGACCCGTAACGCCGCCAGCGCCAGGCTCGCATAGCGCGACGCGCCTTCCATTGTCGATCGACCGTTCATTGCCCCTGTCCTCCGCACCGTTCTGCCCACCCCGAACCGGGATCATCATCCATGGTCTAGCCCATCATGCTGCCGCCGCCAAATGCTCCGTCGGCGGCGGCGCCAAGCCCCACGCATCCCGTTGCTGCGGGCGGTCATGCGGCACCGCCTCCGCGACCCGCGCCCGCTGCGAAACGGGCCGCCCCCGCCAGCCCTTCCGCCGCCAGCGGCAAGGCACCACCTTCGCCTTCGTGGCGCAGCGCCGCGTCAAGATCGCAATCCCACTGGCGGTAGGCCGAAAGCCGATCGGCACGGAGACAGAGTTGCGGAAATGCGGCGATATCCCCGGCCAGTTCCAGCGCCGCCTGCAGTGCGGTTCCGGCGGGGACCACCCGGTTCGCCAGACCGATCGCCAGCGCCTCGCCCGCACCGACCGCGCGCCCCGTCAGGATCATGTCCAGCGCGCGCGCCTGGCCGATCAGGCGCGGCAATCGCACCGTCCCGCCATCGATCAGCGGCACGCCCCAGCGGCGGCAGAACACCCCGAACACCGCGGTATCGCCGGCGACGCGCAGGTCGCACCACAGCGCGAGTTCCAGCCCACCCGCCACCGCATGCCCCTCGATCGCGGCGATCACCGGCTTTCCCAGCAACATCCGTGTCGGCCCCATCGGGCCGGGGCCGTGCGCATCATAGGGGGGTGGCGCGGCCGCGACGCTATGAAGGTCGTATCCCGCGCAGAAACCGCCGTCCGCACCGGTCAG
>NZ_DASVTO010000001.1:0-2653 GCF_036387535.1 Sphingomonas sp. | reverse complement strand
GATCCGGTCGTAGGCGGGTGCGCCGAAGGGCACGAACACGATGCCGCGCTTCTCGTCGACCGACATGCTGCTCCACGCATTCACGCCCGATCGTTTGGCCCAGCTGTCGCCCTGCCAGGTACCGTGGAAGCGCTCGCCCGGGCGCGGCACCGAATGGAACGTCCAGAGCAGCTTGCCGGTGCGGGCGTCCCAGCCGCGTACGTCGCCAGCCGGGCCCTGCACCGGCGATTCCTGTAGTCGCGCGCCGGTGATGACGACGTCGCCGGCGATCGCCGGCGCGCTGTTGATCTGATAGGTATAGCCCGCCGGAAACCCGCCGCCGTTGGTGCCGTTCATGATCTCGGCGGTGCGAAGCTGGATCGGGACGAAATCGGCCGACGGCTTTCCCGTCGCGAGATCGAGCGCGATCAGCTGCCCCGAACGCGTGCCGAAGAACAACCGCGCCGATGCGCCTTTCCCGCCCGGCCAATAGCCCATGCTGCGACCCGCGATGCCGTCGTCGGCGGTTAATCCGAATGTCCAGCGGATCGCACCGGTCGTGCCGTCCAGCGCGACGATCCGGCCATAGGGGCTTGCCAGGTAAAGATTTCCGCCGATCGCGAGCGGCGTCGTGTTGCTCACCAGCAGGCGCTTGCTGCTGCTGTCGGCAGGCTTCAGCTCGAACGTCCACACCGGGATCAGCCGCGCCACGTTGCCGGGATCGATCTGGGTCAGCCCGGAATAGCGGGTGCCCGCCTCGTCCCCACCGAAGCCCGTCCAGTCGCCGACCGAAGCGACCGTGGCGGTCGCCGCGCCCGCCATCGTCAGTGCCATGACCGCGGTCTTCCATCCCACCTGCGACACGCATACTCTCCTCATCGCGGCCGACTTTGCATCGACTATTACGATGTTGCATACATTAGCTTATGGTTGCATGCATAGTGGCGTTGCGGTCGATGGTGCTGACGAAAGATCGGCGAAGACGACCCATGCAGCGGCATGACGGACCAGGTCCGCTGCTCGGCAGAAGGAGGGTGACAATGACGGCGCGATTGAAGCGGCTCGGATGGGTATTGCTGGCAGGAGCAGCTATTGGGTGCGCCGGCAGCGCGCAGGCAGCGCCGGTGGTGTATCACGGCTTTACCCTGATCGACGGCAGCGGCACCGCGCCCAAAGCCGATCAGGCGATGATCGTCGACGATGCGGTGATCAAATGGGTCGGCCCCACCAAGCAGGCACCGCGCACCCCCGGTGCCACGCGCGTCGATCTGCGCCGCAAGTTCCTGATGCCGGGGATCGTCGATCTCCATGTCCATTTCGGCACCGTCCGCGATCTGGTTCAGAAAGAGGAATATTTCACGCCCGACAGCGTGCGCAAGGACCTGCGCACCTATGCCGCGTTCGGTGTGACCACCGTCCAGTCGATGGGCACCGACAAGGACAGCATCATCGCGATCCGCGATGCCGGCCGCGCCGGTCCGCAGACGATGGCGCGCCTGCTGACTGCGGGCCAGGGTCTGGTCTTCAAGGGCGGTTACGGCGGCGTCCCCGGCATCAACCACCCGGTCGCCACCCCCGAAGAGGCGACCGCGGAGGTCGATGCGCAGGCGAAGAAGGGCGTCGACTACATCAAACTGTGGATGGACGACGAACTCGGCGCGATGCCCAAGATGCCCTATTCGATCAGCAAAGCGATCATCGATGCGGGACACCGCAACGGCAAGCGCGTCCTCGCCCATGTCTTCTACCTTGCCGACGCAAAGCAACTGGTGGCGCAGGGCATCGACGGCTTCATGCATAGTGTCCGCGACCAGCCAGTCGATGCCGAGCTGATCGGTGCGATGAAGGCGCGGGGCGTCTGGCAGGGCGCCGCCACGCTCAGCCGCGAGGCCGCGGTCTATGCCTTCGGCGCGGACAATCCGCGCACCCGCGACCCGTTCTTCCGTCAGGCCGCCGATCCCGCGACCATCGCCGGATTGGAGAGCCCGGCGCGTGAGAAGACCATCGCCTCCAGCCGGATCTTCCCCGCCCTGCCCCGCATCGACGAACAGGCACGCGACAATATCATGCTGCTCGCGCGTGGCGGCGTAAAATACGGGTTCGGCACCGACGCGGGTCCGCCGGGTCGCCTGCCGGGCTATTCGGAACATTGGGAACTGGAACAGCTGGTGAAGGCGGGTTTCACTCCCGCGGAGGCGATCCACACCGCCACCGCCCGATCGGCCGAATGGCTGAACACCAACGACCGCGGCCTGATCGCGCCGGGCCGGCTCGCGGATTTCGTCGTGCTGAACGCCGATCCCACTCGCGACATCCTCAACAGCCGCAAGATCGCCGCCGTCTATATTGGCGGCAGCAAGGTTCCGTCGGTCAAATGAGCGACATGGCGGTGGCCGCGGGCGGCGCGGCGGGAGCACGGCCGACGCGGGTGCGGCACGTGGTGCTCTGGTTGACCGTCCTCGCCTATATGATCACCTATATGGACCGGGTGGTGATCTCGGTGACCGGCCCGCTGATCCAGGCCGAATACGGCCTGTCGAACCGCACCTGGGGCTGGGTGCTGGGCATCTTCCAGATCGGCTATGCGATGTTCCAGATCCCCGGCGGGTGGCTGGGCGATCGGTACGGACCGCGCCGGGTGCTGACCGCGATCGTGATCTGGTGGTCGACCTTC